>NZ_JBEYTM010000018.1:0-143943 GCF_040643055.1 Streptomyces sp. NPDC047515 | reverse complement strand
GCGCAGATGATGTCGAACCTGGGCGTCACCAAGTCGCACTCCAGGCCGAAAACCTCAAACGACAACCCGTACAGCGAGAGCCAGTACAAAACCCTTAAATACCGGCACGACTTCCCCGACAGATTCGGCTGCATCGAGGACGCCCGCGCCTGGTGCGAGCGGTTCTTCGACTGGTACAACCTGGAGCACAGGCACTCCGGCATAGCCATGCACACCCCGTTCGACGTGCACTTCGGCCTCGCCGAACAGCTCCGTGGGATGCGCGCCGACGTCCTCGGCGCGGTCTACGAAAAGCATCCCGAACGCTTCGTCCGCAAGCCCCCCGAGCCGCCGAAGCTCCCCGAGGCTGCCTGGATCAACAGACCCTCTCAAGATCAAACGATCCCGGCACAGCAATAGAACGACCTACCTGCCTTGATCACGTTGACAGGTTCCGACAACGGCTCCTGCTACAAATCCAAACTCTCCACAAGGACCTGACCACACACAAGCGCACACGCCCCTACCGGCCACAGACCAACGGCGAAGTCGAACGCTTCAATCGCACCCTGCAACCACCACCGCTGCCACATCGCATTCCGCGGACACCCGCCCATCAGTCGTGTCAACAACATCGATCGCACAACGATCAGCAACGCTGGTGGGGAGAAGCGCGCCTTATCACCGGGGCGGAAGCAGGGGTGCCAGGAAGCGACTTGGCTCACCGTGCCAGGTGATGGCGAGCGCATCACGGGCGCGGGTAGCCGCGACGAAGAGCAACGAGCGCGCCCGGTGCAGTTCACGCTGGTGGCGGCTCGGGTCCGTGCGTTCCCACGCGTCCACAGAGGTGCGGGGTACGAGTCCCTCGGCCACCCCGGCGATGATCAGGCAGCGGTACTCCAGTCCCTTGAACCGGTACATGGTGCCGATGTGGACACCCTGGTCGTTCCGCGGTCCGTCCTGGGTGATCTCCGTCGGGGTGATGCCGCGTCGCGCGAGGCGGTCGGCGAGCTGGGTGACCATGTCGTTGGTGGGGACGCAGATCGCCGTGGACTCGCGGGGCACGTCGTGCCAGGCCCGTAGCTGCTCGACGACGAGGTCCATCTCCTCGTCCCAGCTCCGTGCGCCCCGCAGGGACGGGCTCGCACCTTGAAGGATGGAGCGGTATCCGGCGATCGTCTCCGCACTGCCGTCGAGGTCGTCGTAGTCCGCGTCGTCCAGGACCCGGATGGCGTCGCGCAGGATCTCCCGCGTGGTGCGGTAGCTGAGAGTCAACCGGGAGGACCGGCCGCGGATGTGGACGCCGAGGCTGCCGAGCGTGACCTGGTTGTCGTAGATCCGCTGGTGCGTGTCGCCGACGAGGAAGATGTCGTCGGGCTCGGCCGGCACCATCGCGCGCAGCATCTTCCAGTGGGCGGCGCTGAGGTCCTGCGCCTCGTCGACCACGATGTGCCGGTAGCGGTAGCGCAGCCAGGCACCGGAGCCGGCCTCGACGTGGAGGTTGTCCAGGCCCCCCCGGTCGTCGCGTTCCTCGGATCGCCGGTCGATTCTGGCCTTGCGAGCGATCTCCAGCCGTGCCGCTCGCTCGGCGACCTGCCGGTGGGTCTCCAGCCCCTTGGTCTCCAGGCGCTGGGTGAAACGTTCGGCGAGCTGCCAGATTCCAGCTCGCTCGGCACGTGTGACGCTGCGTCCTCGGCCCGCGCGCCGGGCGGCGAAGTAGTCGCTCCGGGAGGTCACGGCCTGGCCGAGGATGACCTGGTTCCACTCGTCACTGAGGAACTCGGCGCTCCAGCGGGTCTCCCCCGCCTCCACCAGCAGCTCCCGCCACTCGCGCAAGGCCGCCGTGTCGTCGATCCGCCGCTTGGCGCTGCCCGGGTCGGCCTCGCTGACGAGGCGGGTCGCGAGCTGGTCGACGTGGGCGATGTCGACCCGGGCGAGTACGTCGGGGCCGCCGAGTGAGAGGAGCCGGGCCCGCAGATCGGCGGCGAGGTTCTTGTTGAACGTGGTGAGCAAGACGGGCTTGTTGCGACCGGGCGGGAGCCCTCGCACCAAGTGGCACACACGGTGGAGGGCGACGATCGTCTTGCCCGTCCCCGGCCCGCCGCCGACCCGTGCCGGGCCGGAGTAGCGCCGGTGGACCAGCTTTTCCTGGGTGGGGTGGAGGAAGATCTTCCATCGCCCGAAGTCGCCCTCCTCCAGGATGCTCTGCAGGGACTCGTCGTCGGTGATCACCACGGTCTGGGAGCGGTCGACGGCCGCCTGCCAGTCGTCGGTGTCGAGGTTCTGCTCGGGTTCGCTCACGGCGACGGGCGCGGTGACCTGGTCCATGACCGCGTCGTAGGGGACGCCGTCGCGCAGCCGCAGGAGGACCTCCCCGGTGTGGCGGGGCGCGTACTCGGCGAGACCGAGCAGCTCGTCGTCCGTGGTGAGTTTCCGGACGATCGGGATGAGCGGTTCGGCGACGCCGAGGTCCGCGAGCTGTTCGTCGGTGTACGCGGCGAACAGGGGCTCTTCTACCGGCCTGCGGGGGGCGGGTTCCGGAGCGGGGGTTGCGGGCGGCGCGGGTTCGCGGCGCTGCACGTGCTCCTCGACGACCTGGAGGTCCACGTATTCGATGGCGCCGGTGATGTGGTTGATGCCGTAGTTGAGCCGGTCCAGGTTCTTGTGGACGTGGCCGCGGTGCTTGACCGAGACGAGAAGCCAGTCGTCACCGCCCAGGCGGATCATCAGGGCCCGCCACTCGCGGTTGACGCGCGCCGACCAGAGCCGGTCGTGGCCTTCCAGCTGCTTGAGGTCGAAGCCGCCGGCGTCCGGGTTGCGGCGGAAGTCGTGCTGGAACTTGTAGAACGCGCCGAGGACGGCGCGGTCCAGTTTGACGATTTCCTTGTCGGCCTTGTCCAGCAGGCGCAGGGTCACGCCGGTCCTGGGCGCGCCGGTGACCGTCATCGCTCGTTCTCCTCGTGTTCGTTCGTGGCCGGACCGGCAACTCCGCTCACCAGCCCGGCGAGTTCGCCGGCGTCCCATTCCGTCGCGGTGCGCACCTGCCAGCCCGCGTCCCGGTAGGCCCGGTCGCGTTGTTCGGCGTCGATGTCCCGGTTGCTGCCCGGGTCCGGCCGGTGGGCGAGGACAACACCGATCCGCCGGGCAGGCCAGGCGAGTTCGGCGGGCCAGGCGGCTGCTCCGAGTTCGTAGCCGGCCTCCGGCGCGGGCAGGCCGAGGCCGGCGAGGACGCGGGCGAGGCCGGGGAGACCGGGGTCGTCGATGAGGAACTCGATGACCTCGTCCCAGGCGGGGTCGCGGACGGCCCCGGGGGCCTCCTCGGCGGTCTGCCCGACCGCCTCGGGTTCGTGTGCCCGCCGCTGAGAGGTGAGCCACCCTGCGCCGCCGGTAACCGCCAGTTCGGCCGGGTCGAATCCAGGCAGCATGGCCGCCGTGAGCTGGACTCCGTCTCCCTCGCCCGCGTCGAGGAACTGGAGCAGGTTGCTCCAGTAGAGCCATGCCTGCCAGCGCCGCCGGTGGGCGGCCTCGTCCGCCGCCACCGTGTCCGTGCTGTCGTCGAGCACGGTCAGTGCGGTCCATGCCGCCCCGGTCTGTCCCCTGCGCAGGTCGAGCGCGATGGTGAGCGGACACCCTGATGTGTCCCGGGTCGCCATGACCTGGACGGCGCCCTGTCCTCCGGCGAGCCGCTGCCCGTGCAGCGCCTCGCCGATCCTGCGGCCGGTCTCCTCGCCGTCGGCCAGCGCCCTGCTGGTCGCCGACACGGCGGCGAAGCCCGCGAGCGCGCTCTGGGTGCGGCGCCGCCAGGCGTCGGGGTCCGGGTCGGTGAGGTACCCGATCAGTGTCTCGACGGGGTTGGCCCACACGAAGCGCGACAGGTCCCGGGTGTCTCCGCCGTGCATGCGCCGGTGGACGTCCATGGCCGTCTTCTGCGCGGTGTTCGGGTACGGCTTCCATACGGGGTCGGCCTGCGGCTTCGTCCGCCCTGTCCACGCCTGCACGTCGTCCCAGGTGAGCTGGAAGACCTGCCAGTTTTCCGCCCGCAGACGGGTGCGTTTACTCGCGTCGTCCTCGGCGGTGAGGTGCTCGGGGCTCGCGTGATAGCGGTAGCCGTCGAGGTAGACGGCCACCCGCCGGTCGTCGTCGGTGCTGTGGAAGACGACGTCGGGCCGGGTGAAGCCGAGCGGTGTCTGCGTCTCCATCTGCCAGCCGCGGACCGTGCCGTCGGGTGCGGTGAAGCGCAGGGTCGTGTCCCTGGTGCCGTCGGCGGTGAGTGCGGTGCGGACGCTGACCTCGTCCACCCGCTCGGCCCATTCGAGCAGCCCGCGCCGGAAGAGTGCCTCCAGTTCGCTCTCCACCTGGTGCACGAGGGTGATGTCCCGGGCGGTGGCGACGGGTTCGGTACTCCATCGGTCGGCGGTGCGGCCGAAGAGGTCACCGAGCATGTCCAGCGCGTGCTCGCGGGAGACGAGTTCGTACTCGCCGTCGGTGACGTGCCGCAGCAGGCAACGGTGGCACGCGGGCCGGCCCTGGCCGACGCACACGCAGGTCTCGATCACCTGGCGGGCGTCGTCCAGGACGCCCCTGAGCCCGTCCTGGCCGGCGAGGCGGTGCAGATATCCGGTGCCGCCGGGCAGCGTGTCGTACAGCACGAGGAAGTGGCGGCGCAGGGCGGCCTCGCCGCGTTCCTCGGGCATGGAGTCGGTGACGACGGCGAGGTGGTCGGGGTCGCCGCCGTAGCTGCGGGCGATACCGGCCAGCAGCAGCGCTTTGAAGGAAGCGAGCCTTTCCTGGGTGTGGGCGGTGACGGCGGGGATGAGGATGCGCAGGGCGTCGGTGCGCAGCTCGTGGGCGAGTAGCACCTTCTCGCCCCGCCGGGCGGTATCCGCCCCGCTGCGCCGCCTGGGGCACCAGGGCCGGTGGTACTTGCCGTATGCGGCCGCGTCACCGGTGTCCTGGGCGGCGGGCCCGCCGTCGGGGTCGGCGAAGCCGCACGCGTCGCAGACCCAGAAGGGATTGAGGCGGACCTCCCGCCCGGCGAAGGCCGTGTCGGCGCCGCCGTCCACTCGGGTGGCTCCGGTGTTGATGTGGCGGATGCGTGCCTGGCGGGTGAACTCCCAACCGAAGGTGGCGTGTTCGTGCTTCCATGCCTGTTCGACGTCTTTCGCGTCGATGTCCACTGCGGGCACGACGGTGTAGTGCCGCCTCTCCCGCTCGTCGCTGTCGTCGCGGACGCGGACGTCGTCGCGTTCGTCCCGGGAGGTGACGCGGCGCGGCACCAGGACCTTGTGCAGGCAGCCGACGTCTCCGATGGCCGCGGACCGGCAGCGAGGGCAGGGCGAGGCGTCCTGCTCGGCACGGTGGGTGCGGACGTGTCCGCAGTCGGGGCAGACGCGCCACCAGATCCAGGCGGGGCGGCCAGGACTGCCGATGTCCAGTCCGGTGACACGGTGCTTGTAGCCCTGGGCGTAGTAGTGGTTGCCCGGGGCGAATTCGGAGAGGGCGAGGCGCGCGGGGCGACTGTGGTGGAGGGTCTTGCTGTGGTCCTTACGGGTGCCGTCGGCCTGCTTCTCCGTCCAGGTGAGGGTGGCCTCCAGTTCGGTGGCCGAGTCGATCAGGCTGTAGTTCGGCAGCAGGCCGAGGTCGACGAGCGCGCCGTGCGCGGTGGTTCGGCTGATCTCGCGGGAGACGCGTGCCACGTCCCGGCGCTCGGCGCGCAGTTCGCGCCCCTGCCGTTCCTGGTCGGGGTCGCCGGCGACGAGCAATTCATGGGCCCGGTCGATGGCCTCGGTCCGGCGCTGCAGGTCGGCGCGGCGGTCCTCCCAGCGTCGGCACGCGGTTTCCAGGGCGCCTCCCAGTCCCTCCTCGCCGGGGTCGGTCGCGTAGGTGACGAGGGCGGCGCGGGCCTGCGGGCTGACGCCGGTGCCTCGGCTCTCGTCGTACGGGGGGAACAGGTCGAGGAAGCCCTGCACGAGCTGTGGTCCGCCGGTGAGCGCGGCTTCGGCGAACTCGGCCTGCCAGGCCGAGGCCCCGAACAGATCGGTGGCGCGTCCGGGCAGCGGCCGCAGTGGCGTCCCGTCGGGGGCGGTCAGCCGTCCGGCGCCTGCGAGGTCGAGGAGATGGGCGAGGTACTGGCGGCGCAGGATCTCGGCCGCGGACAGGTAGCAGCCGGGCGGCAGGACGTCCCCGGCGATCATGAGCCGGGGTTCTTCCAGGTAATAACGGTCGCGCGGACCGCGGTCGACCATGGTGAGCAGGTACGCGTTACCGGTGGACCGACCGGCCCGGCCCACACGCTGGATGTAGTTGGCCGGACCCTTCGGCAGGGAAGCGAGGACGACGGCCGACAGGTCGCCGATGTCGATGCCGAGTTCGAGGGTGGGGGTGCAGGACAGCACCTGCGGGTTGGCGTAGTGGACGTCGGTTCCCTCGCGGAACGCCTTCTCGACGGCCTCGCGTTTGGCTCGGCTGAGTGTGCCCGTGTGTTCCGCCGTGTTGATCGTGAATACGCCGGCCTCGCGGTACATACGCCGGTAGAAGTCGTCCGTGAAGTCCCGTTGTCGCAGGCCGCTGTCGAGGTCGCGGCCGGTGGCGAGGATTCCGGCGCAGCGATAGCGCGGACACGGCTGCCCGTGCCACTGGTCGGCGACGTCGGGGTGGACGGTCTGCTCCCAGAAACAGACCGGGCAGTGCGCGGTGGCGTCGGGCAGCGTGTCGTCGGCGAGTCTGCGGACCTGGATGTGTCCGGGCTGGAGGCCGTAGACGCGAGTGGCCCCGTCGAGTGCGGTGCGCACGGCGAGGACCCCGGTGTCGGCGAGGGCGGGCAGCAGCCGGGTCAGGAAGTCGGTGGCGGCCTCCCTGCGCAGCCCGAGGGCGCGTACGGCCCAGTCCTGGTACCAGCCGAGCCGGCCGGTGAGGACGTCGAAGTCCTCGCTGCCCTGCTTGGGGGTGCCGAGCAGGAACGCGGGCGCGGACACCCCGCGGGGGAAGGCCGGCATGCCGGTTTCGCGTCCGCCCCAGATCGCCCACCGGCGCACCCCTGCCTGGTCGAGCCAGGGGTCCAGCCAGGCGTGCCGGACGGCACCCCGGATACGCAGCCGCTCCAGCAGGCCCCGGACGAAGCCGGTGTACCGGTCGGGGCCGGGCACCGATCCGTCGGGCAGCGCGATCTCTCCGGGCGTGGTGAGCAGCGTCTCCCGCACGAGGTCGGCGACGGAGTCGGCGTCCGGCAGGGGCACGTCGGCGGCGACGGTGCGCGTGAGCTCCAGGGTGCGGCCCTGCCGGGACCGCAGGCCGAACTCCATGACGGTGGCGAACGCCAGGCGCTGCGCGATCAGTTCCCAGGTGGCCCGGGACCCGCGGCTGCGTCCGGAGAGCAGGGTGTCCACGCCCCGGATCAGGTGCAGGTCCGGCGGGATGACGGCGGCCTGCACCGCCTTGCTGTCGACGACGTCGGCGATCAGGTCGGCGGCCAGATCGCTCAGGGTGATCGGCTCGTCCTCGTCGATGCGGCTGGCGAGCAGCGCGCGCAGCGAGAACGTGTAGGAGCGGCTGGCGACGTATCCGGCGCGGTGGGCGGCGTCCTGGACGGAGTCGTTGAAGAGGAGGGTCTTGTTCTCGCCCTTGTTCTTGTCCAGTTCGCCGCCGGTGAAGAGCTGGGTGACGGCGGCCGCGGCGAGCGCGGCGAGGCCGGTGCCGAGGTAGCGGATGGAATTGAAGGTGCGGCAGGCGGGGCACTGGTCGCGTTCGGCGGCCCGGTCACCGTCGAGGTCGGCGTGGACGAACACGGCGTTGTGAAGGGGTCTGGGCCGACGGGGTCCGTCGCCGTCGGCGGGGGCGGTGAAGTCGGTCTCGGGCGAGAGGGGGCGCAGCCGTCCGCCGGCACCTTCCAGGACCATGACGGCGGGTCCGCCGCGCCGACGTTCCGCCCCGGCCGCGAAGGCGGCGTCGTGCACTTCCTGCGGGGTCGCGGCGATCATGTTGCGCACCCGGCGCTTGTCGCGGCCGACCGAGGCGCGGCGGATCTTCGAGGCGTTCAGGTCGAGCTCGGCCGGGTCGACCTCCGGCGAGTACGCGGCCCAGCCGGAGCGTCCGCACTCGCGGCAGAAGACCGCCGGCAGGAACACCTCGGCAGGCGGCGGGGCACTGTCATCGGCCGGTACGGCGGCCTGCTCGGCCACGTCGGCCGGTACGACAGGACCCTCCCCGTCGTACGGCGAGGTCCGGGCGGCCGCTCCGTCGTCCTTGCGGGCCAGTGCGCCGCGAGAGGTGACCCGCTCGTCGTCCCAGCGGAACTCGGCACGGGCCGCGCTGATACCGCGCAGCACACGGGAGACGGACCGTACCCAGTGGTGGATCTCGATGGCCAGCAGGGGCCGCCCGGGGTGTTCGGGGTCGCGGGCGTACGACAGCAGGGCGATGTAGCGGGCGAGTGCCTGGGCGGCGATGCGCGGCCGCTGCTGCACGGCCATGCCCCAGTGGTAGGCGTAGCGGGGCAGTACCTCGGTGATCTCGGCGAGGGTCCTGGGGGTGCCGTCGAGAATCTCCAGGAGGGCGGCGGTGAGCCGGTGGCGGCGCAGAACGCCGCCGAGCTCCTCCGGGCTGGGCCCGTTCAGGCCGGTGAACGCGGCGACGAGGCCGTCCATGGCGTCCGGGTCGCGGGTGGGGTCGCCGAGCTCGGCGACCTCCTGAGGGGAGGGGAACGGCAGCGTGAAGTCGCTCTCGCCGGTGAAGTCCTTGGTGGAGCGCCGGTCCTCACCGATGACCGACTCGGGCGGGAACGGCACGCCGAAGACCTGCTCGGCAACCTCCAGCATGCCGGGCCCGCCGCCCGCCCTCCCGGTCCCGCCGGGGCCGTTCTCCCCCAGCGTGGCCGACGTGGCGACGGGGCAGACCGGCCCCAGCGGGCGGCCGGGTTCCGCGAGTCCGGTGACGGACCCGAGGCGGCGCAGCAGCATGGCGACATCCGTGCCCTGGGCACCGTCATAGGTGTGGAACTCGTCGAGGACGACGTACGCGAGCGCGGGATCCTGCCACAGCCGCTGGTCCTCGGGACGCTGGAGGAGCAGGTCGAGCATTTTGTAGTTGGTGATCAGGATGTCCGGCCGGGTGCGCCGGATCTCGTCCCGGTCGACGGTGATCGCGGGGTTGGCCTGCTTGAACTCCTGCGACGGCTTGTCGCCGATGTAGAGCCCGGCCCGCACACCCGCGTCACGCAGCCGGGTGTCCTTGGGGTCGTCGAGCCGCTTGTTGATGCGGTGCGCCTGGTCGGTGGCGAGGGCGTTCATGGGGTAGAGCAGGATCGCCTTGACGCCCTCCCGGCCCGCCTCACGCTCGCGGCGGCAGTGGTCGAGCAGCGGGATCAGGAACGACTCGGTCTTCCCGGACCCGGTGCCGGTGGTGACGAGAGTGGGCCGCGCCGGCCCGTGCAGCGTGGACAGCCTCTCCCAGGCGAGTTCCTGGTGCCGGTGGGGGGTGAAGTCGCGGGGCCACCAGGTCAGGTGCCGCTGCCAGTCGTCGCCCTCGGCGCTCCGGAAGGGTGTGCGGATACGGAGGTAGGGGCCGCGGAAGATGCCGTCGTCGGCGTCGCCGAGGAAGCCCTCCAGGGCGCGGCGGGTGCTCTCGTCGGCCAGCGCGTACGTCGTCGCGAGGTACTGGCTCAGACTGGCCCGTACCTGGTCGGCGGCGAGGGTGGGACGCACGCGCGGTCCTCCTTGGTGCTGGTGGGGCGGGTGGGAGCGCGACAGGCTGAGGGCTCCCGTTCACGGCCCTACGGTAACGGGGGCGGCCGGGCGCTCCGGGCCCGGATCACTTACCGAGCTTCCGCCCGGCGTACGCAATGCGCAGGGTGCGCTCCTCGTGGATCAGCCGGAAGTGCATACGGCCCGGTGACGGCAGGAAATCGCAGTGCCAGTCGAACAGCCGGTCTTCACCGTCGGTGTCGGGGAACCAGCACAGCCGCCGCCGGGCCTCGAACTCGGTGCGGACGTAGGAACGCCACTGGGGTGCGATGGGTTGTCGCACTGGATCCCAGTCGCTGACCGCGTCCTGGAGCTCCCCGAGGCGTTCGCCCACCGGCCGTACCCACACCTCGGGGAGTTCGGCGAAGTACTGCTCCGCGAGCGGCGTGAACTGGAGCAGCGGGAAGAGGTTCGCACGCAGGCCCCACAGCTCGGTGCCGGACCGCAGCCCTTCGACGGCCTTCTGCCGGCCGGTGTTCGCACCGCGTCGGATCCACGGCAGATGGGCCGTGACGTGCTCGCGAGTGGCGGCGTGCGAGATCTCCACCTCGGTGAGGGCGGAGCCACCGTCCTGGTCGTCGAGGAGTTCCTCACGGACGAGGGTCAGCCGGTCGGCGTTCCAGCGCGGCTCGACAGGCAGAGAGATGCCCAGACCTCCGGTCAGGTGCGCTGCTCCGAGCCCCTCCACGGCGTCCCCGTCGTGCCGGTACTCGACGTCCGCGTAGGTCTCCCCTTCAGGAAAGGCCTCTCGGTGGGGCCACTTGGACTGGAGGATCAACAGCCGCTGCCACAGCTCCTTCGTGCCCGGGGTGCCGATCCACTTGCCGATGGCGTGGCCCTCGGCGAGATTCAACGCGGTGACCGGCTCCCGGGAGACCAGCAGGGTCCCGGCCCGGTCCTCCCTGGCCGCAGCGAGGACGGCCTTGACCATCTCGGTCATGGCGTGGTTGACCCGATGCGCGTCGGCACGAGTCTCACAGGACTTCTCGTTCAGGAACAGCTGCGGCACGTCTCCCCCTCCGGATGGTGTGCGCCTTGCCCCGCCCCCCGGCGGATGTCAGCCGATGAGCTGGTCGAGCGTGTTCTCCAACTCGTCGAAGAAGCCCTCGGGCCACTGATCGAGCATCCCGTCCGTGTCGACCTGCGGGCTGACGAAGTCCACGCCGGTGCCGTCACCGCGGAAGTAGTGCAGCACCACCTGCGACGGGGCGAGCCGCCCCCGCTTGACGGCGAGCCGCACGCCGTTGATGACGTGGTCGCTATGGGTCTCCATGATCACCTGCGCGCCCTGCGCAGCGGCCCCGGCGGCCAGCGCGGCCATCCGGGTCTGCCCCTGGGGGTGCAGGTGCGCCTCCGGGTTCTCCAGGAGGACCAGGGAGCCGGGGCGGGCGGTCAGGCAGGCCACCACGATCGGCAGGACATAGGTGAGGCCGAAGCCGACGTTGCTGGGACGGCGGCGCCGGGTGGCGCCGAGTGTGCCCTGGAACCCGTACGAGAGGCGTACGGCGTCGGCGCCCTCGATGGCGTCGGCCTGGATGTCCACCCCGGGGCACAGTTCACCCATCCAGGCAGCGGCCTGGTCGAGCAGGAGGTCGGATGCGGCGCGGGGGTGGCGCAGCGGGCCCTCGGGGACGGGGTTCCGTGCCTGGTCGCGAAGGAAGTTGACGGTGTGTTCACCGCGGACTCCGAGGAAGCCACGGCCGATGGCCGCGTGATGGTCGCGTGGGTAGAACTCGGCGGGCGAGATCCGGTCGGCGTGCAGGTACTGGAAGGGCGCGGTGAAGAACGACGGGGACACGCCCTCCGAACCGGTCGGGGCGTCGGGTCCCTCCGATGTGAGCGGCAGGTCCGCATCGAGCAGAGGCAGCAGGTTCTGCTCGGGGTCGTACTCGACGGTCCAGCCGTAGTGGTACGGCCCTTCGTCGACTGCGAGGGCGATCCGGGCCTCGTCCTCCGTGAAGTCCTCGTGCAGTACGTCCTCTCCGGTGCCGAGACCCACGAGTTCGCCGTTGAGCAGAAAACCCTGGTTCGCGACACTGACCGTCATTCCCGCCCTCCGCGCTTCGGGCAGGCAATCGGAGACCGCGAGATCGCCCGCCTCGTACGACTGGCGCAGCAGGGCGATGGCCTGGAGAACACTGCTCTTGCCGGACGAGTTGAGCCCGGTGAGGAGCGTGAGCGGGCCGAGCGGAAGCGCCGCGTCGCGGAACGCCTTGTAGTTGTGGAGCGTCAGACGGTCGATCACTGCTCAGCTACCCCCCGGAACAGCCGTGCCACGTGCTGAAATCGTGTGCGGATCTTCGCCGGATCCCCGGTGCCGATGGAGATCGACCGGTCGAAGTCCCAGTCGTCCATGAGCTCGAAGAACCTGCTGTGCACCTTCGTCCGCGACGCTACCAGCCTGTTCCGCTCCTGATCGTCGAGTAGCGCGAGATGGACGGAGATCGTCTCGAACAGTGCTTTGTTGATGGCGGGGGAACTCCGCGGCCCCCCACGCCACTTGCGGAAGGCGTGCTCACCGAACAGCTCCCCCGCGCACCGCATGGCCACCCGGAACTCTCGCGCCAGCTGCTCCCGCCGCTCCGCGGTAAGACCGTTGACCTTGTACATCGCGTTGATGAGGAACTGGTCGAAGTCCTTCTCGGTGTGCTCGGCCGGATTGGTGAGGCGGAATGCGAGGAAGCGCAGCACCATCTCCCGGTCGGCCATCCGTTCGTCGGACACGGTCCACCGGGTGGCTTCACCAAATGCCGGGTCCTCGGCCAGGTCGGCGAGGAACCCCCGGACAGGTCCCCGTACCAGCGCGTGCCGCAGCTCCTGCGGTTTCAGCGGCATACCGCCCGTGTTGATCCGGGAGAACACGTTGTACTTGACGGCCTCCGGGGTGCCCTGCTGCATGATGTGGACGGTGAGCTGGGTTTCACGCAACCGGATCTTCAGCCGTCCGGTCAGGTCCTGGTACGTGCTGCCGTTGAATCTCCAGAGGTAGTCCAGGTCCCGGAGGGCCAGCGGGTCGAGGTCCGTGACCTTGGGCTCCATGAACCGGGCGATGGCAGTGAGCCGCTGGACGCCGTCCACCACGGCCCACTTGTCCTCGTCGTCCTGGGCCATGTGGAAGTTGGAGATCGGGATGCGCAGCAGCAGCGACTCGATCAGCCGGCTCTGCGAACGATCGCTCCAGATACCCGCCCGGCGCTGGAAGTCCGGCGCGAGGTCGATCATGCCCTCCCTCAGCCGGGACAGCAGCAGATCCACGGTGGTGGTCTCCGTATGGATCTTGATGCTGTCGGGCCGGAACGGGGCGGAGATGCCGTCGGCGTCGCTGTAGTCCCCGCCCTCCTCATCGACGGGCAGCTCCAGCTCCACGCCGGTCGGTCGGCCGTCGGACCCGATTTCCAGGGGCGCCCCGAGCGGCAGGAAGAGCGCGTCCGGCTCGTCGATGTCCTCCGCTCCGGCGTACCCCCTCGAATCCGCCGACCTGTTCCGCCCGGAACCCCGGCCGTCGGCACTGTCCTCCAGGTCCGTCATGGTCCCCGTAGCCCTCCGTCGCCGCCCGATGCCGTTCCCGGCCCAGCCTATAGACGGGCCTTACGGCCTGTCAGCGCGACCGTCCGGGGCCGGCGGGCAACGTCCGGCACCGTCAGCGCCGCAGGTCCAGCTCGGCGACGACCGTCTTGCCGACGGGCATGCGGTCGAGGACGTCCCACCGGTCGGCGAGCGCCTCCACCAGCAGCAGTCCCCGGCCGGTCTCCGCGAGCGGCGGCATCGAGGGGCGTGGCGCGCCCGGGGCGGGCGGCCGGAGCTCGCCCCGGGTGTCGGAGACAGCGATACGCAGGGTCCGGCCGAGGATCTCGGCGGTGACCTCGAAGTCCCGGCCGGGGACGCGGCCGTGCGTGACGGCGTTGGTGGCGAGCTCTGCGACGAGCAGGGCGGCGGTGTCGGACGCCTCGCTGCCGTGCGGCACGCCCCAGGCGTCGAGCTGGTGCAGCACGAGCCGACGGGCGAGGCGGGCGCCACGCGGAGTGGAGCTGAAGCGCTGGACGAACACACCTACGGTGAGCAGCGCTTGACCGGTTGCGGGGGTGGACTGTGCAGTCATGCGCCCACGATGGCGGCGCTCAGCACCCTTCACCAGCGGTGGCGCGCGTACGCCGTATCGGCGTACGCGCACGCACCGCGGGCGGTACTTGAGGAAAAGCCGCCTTCGGCAGGAGGTCCGGCGAGGCTGTTCACTTTCCGTAGTCAGGCCCGGCCGTCGCGAGGTGCTCCGCCACCGTCTGGAGCCAGCTTTCGATCGAGAACGGGGCCGGCGGCTCAACCTCCATGCCGAGCTCGCCCACGCCGACGGCGTACTCGTGATCCTCCAGCCGCAGGGCCAGCAGTTCGTGGATCTCGCCGACCAGCCGGGCGGTCAGCTGGGGATCGGCCGTTTCCCTGTAGTCGCGGACCGCAGCATCATGGTCGCCGAATTCGTCGGGCATGTCCTGCGAGAACCAGCCGCCGAGGAACTGCCCCAGCTCGCCGAAGCGGGCGTGCCACTCCCAATGCGTCTGGGGCGTGGTCGGCGGAGGCACTTCGCCGGACTCGATGCTGCGCTTGATGTGGTCGGCCGTCTCGGACAGCCAGCTCTGAGTCCGGGACTCGGGCAGCCCGAGATCGGGTACCGAATAGAACTCACCGAGGCGCAGCCGCAGGCGGCCGGGCGGATTCCGTGCGTACTCGCGGAGTTGCTGTTCGGCGACGGAGAGCGCCCAAGGCCTGGTGTGCCAGGTGTGCCGGAGGTACGCCTGAAGAGCCGGCGGCGCTGTGTCTGATTCCGGACTGTCGGGTTCCTGTCCGACGAAGGCTGCGACGACGACGTCGAGTTCGCCATATCGGCGGTCGAACTCAAGCGGCTTCATGGACACTGCGGCACCTTCAGAGGTAGATCGGGTAGGTGGCGTGCACGACGAAACCGTGCGGACTCGACGCTTCGCGCCTCAGCGTCACCCGCGCGGCCCGCACATCGACGGGCTCGCGACCGGCGAGCATCATCGCTTGCAACAACACGCGCCCGACGGGCTCCTCACGGGATGGCCAAGCGGCCTCGATGGTGAGCCTTGGTCGCGTGCCCTGGGCCAGCCAGCGATGTACGGCCTGCTCGTTGCGTGTGACGACCTGCTGGGTACACCACTGTGCGGTCGCGTGGTCGGGATAGGTAGCAGAACGGGTACGCACGGGAAATCCTCAGTCGATCGTGAAGCCCCAGAAGATGCCGACTTCCGCGGCGGAGACAGCGATTACACCACAATCCATTACGTGGCTGGTGAAGCCCTCATAGACACCCTCTCGACCGAACATGTCGGCATGGGGATCCTCTCGCGCCGTTACCGCATTGGTAAAGAACAGCGCTTCTCCTCCAAACCTTTCCAGAATCACTCTCGCGTGAGAGGTCAGTTCAGCCTCTCGCACATCAAAATCCGGGATGTCTTCCACTTGGAACCACTCACCCTGGAGAGTGACCATGATTTGTTCAGCTCCCCTCCTGGACACAGGGAAAACAGCATTGAAGTCGCCTGGCGTGACAGCACTGAACGGGCTTCCCGGGCCAGTGCCGTAATCGCCCCCTCCTGGTGCCATGGCAAGCTTCGACCAGCCACGCGGATCGTCCGTCCGCAACTGCATGACGTCGAGGGCGTCCAGTCGCCAGTCATCGCGTCGCCGCGCGCCCACAGCCGCGAACATGCCTTCCCCGAAAATGGCCCGCAAGGAACGACTCCACGAGGCGCCGTCAATCTGAGTCACGGCCATACTCCAGTTTTTCAAAAGTGCGCACTACGGGTGCTGGGTCGTCTAGAGAAGTGAGCGTGACGAGTTAGGTCCGGGTTACCCGCGAGCCAATTGTCAATCGTCTTCGAATCTCCAGAGAACGAGAACCGCCCTTGGTGAGACGCCGATGAGACAGAGATCAATAGTTGTTTCCGCAAGCGCGTTCACATGAAAAGAAGAAGAAAGGTAGCCGGATTCTTGCCCGTCCTCAGCACCTCCATGGTTCGTCCAGAAACGGGCGTCGCCACCTAGCTGGTCCAACATTCGAGCTAGAAGACTGTCCCGTATTTCGTCCGCGTCCACCAAAGATTGAAGCGGCCCTCGGAGAAGCGATCCGAATGCGATGAATTTCGACAGGTCGAGCGCATTTTCGCGGGACACCTCAGCAAGACTCGACTCCATGTCCTCACGGTTGACAGACTGTAGTGCGGGGCAGCTACGCATGGCAGCAATCGCAGTCTCGCGCCAATCACCGTCACCGGGCACTGAGAGATGCACGAATGTCTGGCGAGCATCGAACCAGTCAGGAGGAAAGTCGATGGGTACATTCATGGCATTCATTAGCAAGTCCGCCCGGTCCATCGGCCACGAGAATCAGGGAAGGGAGGGCATCGATGTGTATACGACGTACGGCGGGACAAGTCCATTCTTGTATTTCAACACCACTGTGGCGCTGTGCGTATCCAAGGCGTGCTGAGCCGATGGGTTCGAAGCCTCGACCGTACGACCCGTCACGTGCTGAAACTCCACGGGGTCCAGTCTCAGTATTGAATTGTCCCTACGAGGCCGGGACAGCCAGGCCGTTATCTTTGCAGTATTGTCCACTCCGGAGTTGGGTTGACCTGAATTACTCGGTGGTCCAACATACTCCATGACGGCTTGCGTCGTCTTCTGAGCTTGGGGCAGGTCGACAAAACTGGATGCCGCGTCAATGGTCGGCTGATCCCTCAGCCGCATGGCAAGCTGCATATCGGTCTTACCTACGTGCTTGTCAATTACGTGACTGCCGTGGACGCCCTCCTGATTCGCAAGGTCGATAGGGTACTGATGGTTCGCTTCACTGTCTCCTGGGACAGTGTAAAGCAGATTACCCTTGAAATCGGTCAGAGCTCGGGCACCGAAAGACTCCGCCCGCGCCGACTCGGCCCGGTACGTGGGGGCACTGTTATATGCCTCGTCCAGAGCTTCGTGCTGTTTGTTGAGCTCTACGACCTGTCGGTGCACGCGGTTGTTGTATGCCTCGACCGCCGCGTTCATCGCCTCCTCGTCCACCTCAAGGGCGAAGCCCTCCGCAAAACCCTTCCCTATGTTGAGGAGTCCCTTGCCGAAGCTCTTGAGGTCTTTCATACCCAGACCGTCACTTGTGTCGATGTGCGGCAGGGCCTTGATGACGGCTTCGTAGTAGAGCCTGCGAAGGTCCTCTCGCACATCCTGCGCGGCAACCGCCCAGGCGCCCAGAGCATCACTCACGACGTCACAGGTCTTGACCATCACGTCCATGACAGGGTGGCTACCGGCCTGACCGGGCTGCGCCGAGTCGTGTTTCCACTCATAGCCCTCGCGCCTCTTGCCCCACGCGCTCGTGCCCCAGACAGCGCTACAGAATTGCCGCATTGCCGCGGTCCACTCGCCGTTGGACCGATCGGTGTAGTTGTGCAGGGCACTGCTGAGGTTTCCGTCCGTGGTGGTGACGGTCGTGCTCGCGTACACCCAGCCAACGGACATGTTGTCCAGACCCAGATAATCGGGCAACGGCATGATCTCGGCAGCCTTGCCCATGCGGTAGACGTCCTCCAAGAGGGGCCTGATGATCGCCAGGACGCCGGCGTCCACTGCTTCCAGTGCTCGCTGGAAGATGTCCTGGCTCTGGTCGATGTCCGCCCACTTGAGGTCCGTCACGGACCCGTAGTTCGGCGGCGTGTCGATCACGGCCGGTGGCGGCTGGGTCTGGGCCGGGGCGCCCGAAGGGTCCGTGGCGGCGTCCGCAGTCGCATAGTTGTTCGCGGTCAGAGTGAAACCGACCGCGGCACCTCCGACGCTCGCCACCGACTTGGCCCACACCTCGATGAAGCGGTTGCCGACTTTCTTGTAGGCGTTGGCGAACTCCCATGCGGCGGTGCCGTAACCCCCGCAGTCCGGATACCGGCCGAGCTCGTCGAGGAGCTGATTGGCCCCCTTGTGCAGACCGTCCTGAAGATACGCGACGTAGCCCGAGAGTGTGTGCAGCGCACTGGGGGTGACGTCGATGTCTCCGTTCTTCAAGGGAGGCGGAGGAGGAGGCATGCTCATCAGGCCGCTCCCCATCCCCGCAGCACTGCGGCATGTGCCGCCGCGTAGTTGGTCTGCCCTGTTGTGACAATGCCGTGGAGCCACGCCTGCGTCGCCTGAAGGTCCTGTGCGGACCGGTCCCACTCGTCAAGCTTGTCGATGAAAGCCTCGCGCGCCTCGCCCTCCCAGGTGAGAACGACCTTCTCAACGCGGTCGTGCATGGTGTGGACGTTCTCGTTGAGCTCCTTGAGGATCTCTTCCAGCTGGCCGGAGAGGAGCTGCAGAGTGGCGAAATCAACCGCTATGTTGTCGTCGCTGTCGGTCATGCGTCCCCCTCGTCAGAGATCATTCAAGCGGCTCGTGCGCGGCGCGGCGGGTGGGCTCCCGGTGTTGGGGGTCGAAAGCTCGTCGGCCTCCTTGTCCACGTCCACGGACATCTGGATACGCCTGAAGGCTGCCAGCGTGTCGAGCTCCTGCTCGGTGAACCCGTCTCGGCTCATACGAACAGCTGCTTCGAGCAGCTTCATGAGCTCACGGATGCGAACCGCTTCCTTGGCGGCTTCTCGGTGTTGCTTTCGGTAAGCCTTGGCCGCGGGCCCCCGCCAGCGGGCTTCGATCGCGTCGACGACCGTGTCCATGCGCTTGACCTGCCGGTCCAGGTAACGCTGCATTTCGTCGAGGTCGTCAGCGAGATTGGTCAAGTTCTCGCTGTTCACCTGCAAGTTGGGATCTGTCGTCACGCATCCGCCCCCGTGCCCCGTGACCGCTCAACTGATCAAATGTGCTGAACGCCATGCACTTTAACAAGCGGGAACGACAGGGTGCAGTTGCAACCACGCCGCGCTCAGGGGAAACCACTGCCTGCCCTTACCGCCGACAAGTAGACGAGTACGGGCTTCCGGTGCGCCGGCAGCCGCAACCCGCCGTTCGCCGTCATGACGTCGATGCCCTCCGAGCCATAGCGCCCGACCTCGCCGAGAAAGGCCAGCACCAAATGTCTGTCGACCAGAGGCCCTGGGAGGCCGCGGTCCGTCACCTGTACGAGGACGCATATGTGTATATCGCCACCGGCCCGCGCCGCCACGAGAACTGGACGCTCGATGTCCTCGCGGTGATGGCCCGAGCCGTCCCGGACCCCCGGGGCTGGACCGGGCTCGATGATGCGGCGCAGGACCCGGAGCGAGAGGGGTTCCCCGTTTACCCCTTCGCCGTCCACCCCCCGGAGTATCTCTCGGAGCGCCTCAAGGAGATCGACCGGGCCAGCACCGGGAACCTACTCCTGGCCCTCACGGACGACGGGTGCACCCTGTCCAACCTGGCACGCTTCACGGAGAGCCAGGAGGAACTGCGTGCGATGGCGCGCACGATCCTCGCGCGTTACGGGGACGAGGCCACCTACCACACCAACGTCAGCAAGCGCGGCAGCGCGCCCCGCACGCTCGACTTCACGCTGGAGAGCCTGGGGTACAGCCCGCTGAGCGTTTACACGGAGGACTGCGGCCTCGTCATCGTCTCGGACACCGAGGTGGGCATGTTCTGGAATTTCGCCGACTACTGATCCGTCCGGACGGGTCGGGCAACACCATCCCAGGACCCGGTACATGAACCACGGGCTCAACGTGCGGGCGATCGACGTGAAGAACGTAAATACGGTCCTG
Source organism: Streptomyces sp. NPDC047515 (assembly GCF_040643055.1). Classification (NCBI taxonomy): domain Bacteria; kingdom Bacillati; phylum Actinomycetota; class Actinomycetes; order Kitasatosporales; family Streptomycetaceae; genus Streptomyces; species Streptomyces sp. NPDC047515. The sequence continues at coordinate 124,493 of NZ_JBEYTM010000018.1, read as the reverse complement.
AAGTACGATTCCAGACTCGGTCCGCCGTCCATCATCCTGACGTCCATGCCCGCCCCGTGACCGACCGACCGGAAGCCGAATGAACTCCATCGACAGCGCTCTCTGGGACACCACGCTGGAGCGGCTCCTCGGCGACGTGTACACCTTTGCGATGACCGGGCCCCGACTGGACGAGGACTGGGGACGGGACGTCCTGGCCGTCATGGACCGGTCGGTCACCGACCCGCCGGGCTGGCAAACACTGGAGTGGCAGATCGACAAGGAGGGGCGCGAGAACGTCCGTCCGTCCTTTCCGTTTCTGCCGCTCACGGCAGAGCAGGTGCATGCGCGGACGTTTCCCGTCACGGCCTCTGCCGCCGCTGAGCTGCTCGCTTCCTTGACCCAGGAGTGGTTCTTCGAGGGCCGCCCCGTCCGGACGCGCGCCGACCGGGACGATGTGCTGGCCGACGCCCGGATGGTGCTCGGCCGGTTCGGAGCCGACGCCGACTTCCGTACCTCCTCCGACCTGGCCCGGACCTCCGCCTCGCCGGACTTCCTGGCCGGTGAACTCGCCGGCGGCCGGGCCTTCAGCGACTACGTGATGGATCTCGGACTGATCGCCGTGAGCGTGGACGAGGTCGGGGTCTTCTGGTCGTTCAACGCGAACTGAGAACCCGCACACAGACCGGGAATCGACCGTGGACTCACTGTGAGTGGCACGCACGCTTCCCGGAAGCAGCGCAACCGCTCGGCGGCTGGTTCTCGCAGGACATCGTCGACGAGTTCCCCGACCACGACGCCGCCGTCGCCGACTACGCCACCACCACCGACCCTCAGCTGGTCGCACGCCTCGTGGGCGAACTCCACGAGCTGCTCGCGCTGCCCCTGGACGAGGGGGACTACGCCCTGGCCGCCACCGAACTCGGCATGGAGGTGGGGCCGCCCGAGCCGTTCTCGCACGGCGCCTGGTTCCAGTCGCTGGCGGGCACGCTGTCCGGCGTCTGATCCGGGTGGACGGTCGGGGACGGGCGCTCCGGTCCCCCTCCGCCGGCGGCGACGTGCGTGCACCGCATCGCCTACGCGCACGGGCCAGGTTCATCACTGTGCGAGCTCCCCGGACGAGTCGTGAGTTCACCTGAACCAAGGACCGACCGACTGGTCGACTGGGAGACTCTGTCAGGACGTGACGACCTGAGGAGATCAACGCGTGGCAACTGAGTCCTTCGACGAATCGGCTCCATCAGGCCGTGGACAGCAAGTCCTCGATCTCCTGGACAAGGCGATCAATGCCCAGAGCGCTCTGGTACGCAAGAACATAACCAGGGCTCACCAGCGCAACCCGGAGGCGACGCCGGCACAGACGATCCGCAGTCTGGAGCGGATGTACGTCAGCGCCTTGACCGGGACAGGGGCAGCGGTCGGAGGAACCGCAGCCGCTCCCGGAGTGGGCACGACGGTCGCACTGGCGCTGTCGGCAGGCGAGGCCCTCTCCTCTCTTGAGCTGAGCGCCCTGTTCGCGCTCTCGGTCGCCGAAGTCCACGGCGTCCCCATCGACGAGGTCGAGCGCCGCCGGACGATTGTGATGGGAATCCTGCTCGGCGGCTCCGGTAACACCACCATCGGCAAGGTCGCCGGGCGCACGGGGCAGCACTGGGGCCGCCAGGTTGTCGCCAAGGTGCCTGTCGAGACGTTGCGCCAGATCAACAAGGTCCTGGGGAGGAACTTCATCACGAAGTACGGGACCAAGCAGGGGATCATCGTGCTGGGTCGGGTGGCACCGTTCGGTATCGGCGCTGTGATCGGTGGTGGCGCGAACGCTGCCGTCGCCGCTCTGGCCGTGAAGGCCAGCCGTCGCGCATTCGGCCCGCCCCCGATGGAGTGGCCCGGGTCGGTACGCGACATCCACGACGCGCACGACACGCACGACACACCGACAGAGTCCGAGCAGTCGGCTGACCGTCCCTCGGTGCACTGAGCGTCGTCCGGCGCCTCACCTCCGTCGCCGATCGTCAGGGCTCTCGGCATCGGTGCTGCCCCAGGTGCGTACGTAGCCGGCGCGTGGACAGCTCAGGGAGTGCGCATCAGGCTGCGGAGGCCGGCCGCGAGGGCCGGAACGTCGCGTTCGGCCTCGTACGGGATTGCGCCATCGGGTGATTCCGGTGGCTGGTGCGTGGTGCGGCAGGGGCGGCAGAGGCCGTCCGGGAGTGCCTCGGCCGGGCCGGGACGACCGCATTCGGCGCACTCGACCAGAAGACTGCGCACGGGGGTGCCGGGCAGGCCCGATGCCGGTGTCGGTACCGGTGCCACGGACAGTCGGGGCGGCATCTTGTCGGTGAGGCGGCGGCGCATCAGGCCGATGGGGGATCCGATCCGCTCGGGAAGCCCGGCGGTGAGCGCCGAGGTCAGGTAGTCGGCGCTGACACCGTGCGCGAACCAGGCGGCGGCAAGTGGCTCCAGGGCGGCGCAGTCGGCGGCGGAGAGCGCCAGGCGGGGTTCGCGGCGCCCGAGTTCCGCCAGGGCGAGGTAGGCGGGGGAAGGAGCCGCAGCAGCCGAAGGGGCGGCTGCGACCGGCTCGTATTCCGGCGCCGGGGGTACCGGCGGGTTCGGGCCTGGGGACGTGGTGGCGCCCGCTTCCAGCGGCCGGTCCAGGGGCGACCCCGCGGTGCGCTGCCGGGGTACGACCGGTTCGGGCCCCGGCTCGGCGGCGGGGACGGATGCCTGCTCCGGCGCGGCGGCTCCGCCTGCGAGCCGGGCGGCCCACCACTCGTTGTCGTGGGCGGCGCGTGACCAGTAGGTGAGCGTCACCCACCGGTGCTGGCCGTCCCCCTCCACCCGGCAGCGCACGCGGCGCAGGTGCCCGGCCACGGCGAGTGCGCGCAGGGCGGTACCGATGGCCATCTGGCCGTACAGGGGCAGGTCTTTGGCCAGCGACTTGATGTCCATGGCGGCGCCGTCGGGCAGGTGGTCGACATAGCCGGCGACATACCGCTCACGCTCCGGCAGGAAGGCGAAGTCGCCGGCGCCGGCGCCGGGTTGACCTTGGCCGGGGATCGACTGCTTGCCATAGCCGGTGCGGGCCTTGCGGTACGGGCGTGAGGCTGCGAGGGCAGGCAGCGCGGAGATAGGGTGCTGAATAGCCACGAGATCGTCTTTCTTGGTGATCGATCTTGGGTGAGACCCCGGCCGGTGCTGCGAACACCGCGTCGGGGTCGTTTCGTTGAGGGCACCGTAAGCAGCCGCGACTCTCCGCCGCAACTCGCTCACATTTAGTCATACTTGCTGGCCGTGACGGGGTGGGGAGGGAGGGAGGTTTCCCCAAAAACCCCTACCTACCTCCCGGATGAACAACACCGCTCGGACCCCGATCCTCGGACCCCGAAGCTCAAGCGTCGGCCCGCGCACCTCTCCCGGACCCCTGAACGAGTGACAGGGCGGTGCGCGATGCTCGAACCCCAAGACTCGGGAGCCGAGTTCCGGGGTCGGCGTCCGGATCCCGCAGAGTCCGGCATCCCCGTCAAGGTGAGCGACCCAGCGCTTCCGCCTGAACAGAAGTACAGCTGCCACCTCCTCGACGGGCGAGGGGCCGGGGCAGGCGGTCGGGCGCCCCGCGCATAGGGGCGAACGCCAGGGTGCACCACCCCCGCCGCGCGTACGCTGTGACATCAAACGCGCACGCTCGGTGGCGACTTCGCGCCAGTGGGTATGTCGGCGCGGCAAGGTCAGAAGCGGTACGGCAGGGCGGGTGCGCGCGAAAGGTGGCCAACCGTGGCCTACGAGAACACGGACGACAGCGCTGCGGGAACGGCGGCGGGAGGAACGGGCACAGGAGTCGGCGCCGAGCCGGGGGTGTCGGACAGTCTGCGCACGTTCGGCGCGTTCGTCCAGGCTTTACGGGAGCACGCGGGCTTCAGCCGCGAGGAGTTCGGCGACCTGGTGCGCTTCTCCAAGCACACCGTCGCCTCGATCGAGCAGGGCCGCCGGATGCCGGACCGCGACTTCGTGGAACGCGCGGAGGCGGCGCTCGGGAACACGGGGGCACTGCGAAAGGCGGCGCCACATCTGACGCGGCAGGCAGGGCTGGCGAGTTGGTTCCGGCAGTGGGCGCGGGTGGAGACGACGGCGATCAGCCTGTACACGTACGAATGCCGGGTGGTGCCGGGCTTGTTGCAGACGGAGGCATACGCGCGAGCGGTGTCGCTGGACGTGCCGCCGCTCCCCGACCCGGAGGAGCTGGAGCAGCGGATCGCGGCGCGGCTGGCACGGCAGGAGTTGCTGGCGGTGACGCGGAAGCCGCCGACGGCGTTCAGCTTCATCGTGGAGCAGGCGGTGCTGGAGCGGTGGACGGGTGGGGAGGCGGTGACGCGGCAACAGTTCGACCGGCTGCTGGAGTTGATCGAGCGGAACTGGAACGTGGAGTTTCAGGTGATGCCGCTGCGGCAGCCGTCGCACGCGGGGATGGACGGACCGATCATGCTGGCCGAGACGCCGGAGAACCGGTGGTTCGCCTATTCCGAGGGACAGCAGAACGGGCGGCTGATCGCCAGCGCGAAGGAGATCAGCCTGCTCCAGCAACGGTATGCGAAACTGCGCTCACAGGCCCTGCCTCCCAAGGACTCCCTGGGCTTGTTGAAGCGATTGCGAGGAGCGCTATGAGCACGTCCGAACTGGCCTGGTTCAAGAGCAGCTACAGCGGCTCGCAGGGTGACGCCTGCATCGAGGTGGCGAAGGGAACGCAGGCGATCCACGTCCGGGACTCCAAGGACCAGTGGAGCCCCGAACTTGCCCTCTCCCCCGCCGCATGGGGCGACTTCGTCTCGTACGCCGCCCAGGGCTGACCCTCACGCCCCGCGCCGGACCCCGTCCGGCGCGGGGCGCTGCCGTTCACCGGGCAGGCGGCGTCCACTTCCCCTTATCGATGGCTTCCTGCAGCCGTGCGGAGAAGTACGCGTGCGCCGCGCGCATCTCCTTCTCCCGGTCGGCCTTGTAGAAGGGGGCGGTGTAGCCCTCGGGGGGCTCGGGCCGCTCCTTCTTCTGGAAGGCAAGAAGGTGCTCGTAGTGCTCCTTGCTCTGGCCGTGACCATGGGCATACGGGTCCTTGGCCAACTGCCGCCCGCTGGCATCGAACCACATGTGCGACTCACGGTCCGCCAGGATCGCGTACCGCGCCTTGTGGATGGCGATGAGCTCGTCTGCGCTCATACCGAGCCACACCGCCACCAGGGCGTCGATCTCCACGAGGGCGGCTCGACGCTCGTACTCGGTGCGGAGGGGCGTGCCCCACTCCCAGTCCTCCGTAATCCCGCCGGCAAGCGGCGCAAGGCGAGGCCACTTCACGGCCCAGTCCTCATAACCGGGCCAGGTCATATCATGGAGCTCGGCCCAAAGTGGCGCATACGCCTTGGTTAGGCAGTTGAGTCGGAGGGTCCGCAAGAGCAAAGGAGCGGCGAGAGGGTGAGAGGGGTCGGCGTAGGGCATTGCCAGGGCCTCGGCAACGCGTAGGTGCGAACGGCCGGTAATGCGTAGTAGGTAGTCGAACGACAGTGACGCCCAGAAGCCCGCGTTCAGAGCGGTAGCCTGGTTGTCTGCCAGGGCCATTGAGTTGACGGCGTCCACATGTGCCGGGCCCGGCGAGATGAGCGCAGGAAACAGACTTCGCTCCGTGTTGAACGGGATCATGACGCGCCAGGCCAGACGGTAGAACGTCGTGTAGGGCTGGAAGAACCACAACCGCTGACGCAGCAGCTCGCGCTGTTCGCCCTCGTCCAATTTCAGCTCGTCCTCTGTCAGAACATCGCTGCGACTTGCCCACTCCTCGGCGCTCGGTTGCCAGTCGGCCTTAAGCCGAGATCGCTCCAACCAGCGGTCCTGTTCGCCTTCGTACCTCTTGAGCGAGCACGTCTCTGGGCGGACGTAGTTCGTTCGTGGCACGGCATCCGCGGCAAGGGCTGTCAGGTCGAAGCTCGTCCAGTCGTGATTGCCTCGGCACGGCACCTTCGGCTGTTTGCTGATCGGAGTAGCGATGCCGAAATGCGGACCTTGGAGAATCAGTCCTGACAGCGAGTCGGGCTGTGATGTGCCCCAAGCGATGAACCCGCCTTCTTTGCCCATCTTCTCGTGGTACCCGGCGCTTATCCTCGGCTCCTGCTGCCCAATCCTGCTCGCCACTGCGGACAGCGCTGTGATGGCCCCCTGCTCCTCCGTCGTAACAGGCTGGAGCAGCGCAGCTTGCCGAACAGACCCATCCGTGTCCCCAGTCAGTTTCTGCCACTCCGTCAGGGTGTCGTGATCCACTCGAATCACCCGTGCCGAATGGGGGCGAAGGTCCCATCCCCCGCCATGCTTCATCCCAGGAACTTCACCATCCCCGTCGTGAGTCAAGGACGCTACAACCGGCTCCACCCCGTACAACCGGCTCAGGTTGTCAAATCCAATGTGCTGCTGCGGTGTCCCGTAGATATGCACACCGAACTCGGTATTACGGCTGGCCTCGAACGCCCAGTTGCCCACATTCACGAACCCGGCGTGAAGCCTCAGACGCGGATAGGTCGCCCCACGAATCCGGCCATCCTTGGTTCCCCCGAGATGCGTGTCCGGGTGTACCAGTCCAGCCATACCCTCCGAGCCCAGGTTTGCCCACGCTCGACACATAAAGGCCCGGTACAAGTCCGGCTGCGTCCCCGTGAGTATCGGGTAGGTGACGGGCGACCCCAGCCACTCCGCCATAGCCGCGTTCGATGCCAGTTCCCCGAGGAAATAGCGTGACGCACCTGCCTGATCCAGCACCGCCGCCTTGCGCTCGCGCCAGACCGCGACACTCGGCTTCTCTTCAAGCTTGAACCATGGCTCCAGCTCCGCCAGAACCGTGTCTTCCTCCCACCTCGGCCGCACCCAAGGCGGGTTCCCCACCTGAAGGTCGAACCCACCCCCCGCCCCCCGGAACACGTGCGCGAAGTGCAGCTCCCAGTGGAAGAAGCCGTGGCCGTCCTCCGCCTTTATGTCCTTCTCCGTCGTGCCGGCGATGTCCTCGACCGTGTTCAGCCACGGGTAGCGGAACGGCAACCGCGCCGGGGTGTCCATGCCGAGGAGGCCCTCCAGACGGTCCTCCACATCGCTCAGCAGTTCCAGCGCATCGTCCGGGGCCAGGTCCTCGATGCCCGCGAGGTACGAGCCCTCGGGCAGGTCCTCCTTACCCAGGACCGACTCCAGGAAGTCGAGCCAGTCGGCGAATGTCACCAGAGGGATGCACGCGCGCCGCTGGTCCTTGACCTGGGCCCGGCGGCCCGACGAGCCCCGCTTCGACCCGGTCGCCAGCCCGGCGCCCGCGCCCAGTTCCTCCTGCTCGCCGTCCGGGTCGTCGAACAGCCCGGTCGCCTGCCACAGCTGGTCCCCAGGAGCGGGGCCGGTCGGCTCAGTAACAACCACCGCGCGCGCACCGCCCATCAGCCCCGCCACCGACGACTCGTCGACGAGCGCGCCCCCCGTCCCGTACACCGGCGCCGTGCCGTCGAGTTCGCCGGTCTTGTCCAGCGGCCAGAACCACAGCGCGCACCACGCGTCCATCACGGTCTTCAGCCGCCAGTACGGCGTTCCGTGGCGCGTCAGGTCGTCCAGGACCTTCTGTTTGTCCGCCGACTCCGACGACTGCTCCAGCCAGTCCGCGCCCCACACGTCGATGCGGCGGGCGATCGTCCGCTCGGAGAGTTCCAGCCGGGTGGCGACCAGGGACCACAGGAACTCGGCGCGGCGGGCCACGCCCTGCAGTCGGCCCAGCTCGGTCTTCTCCGCAGCTTTACTCCACCGGTCGTAGCGCTTCTGCCGTGCCTCGTGGGTCTCCTCGCCGCGCTCCTGGAACGGCTTTGGCCCCTTCGGGGCCTTCTGCACGCCCTTGCGCCACTTGCCGAGCGCCTTCGCCGCGTCCTCCGCGAGCTTCTTCGCCTCCGCCTCGCCGGCGACCGCGCCCCAGCCGATCGCGGGCAGCAGGAACTGGTGCACCGCGCCCTCGGGCAGCGGGCCGTCCCGGAACGGCAGGTCGGTCGGCGGCAGGGTGTTCTTCTTCGCGAGCCACTGGCCGTCCGTCAGGACGTCGGCCTGGTAGACCTTGCGGCCCGCGCCGATGAGCGAGTTGCCGCGCCGCAGGTGCAGGCCGAACCACGGGGCCCGCATGCCCGGGTGCATGGAGTTGAGCCACAGCGAGACCTCGGCCAGCTCCACCGCCGTGGCGTTGAGGTCGACTCCGTAGGCGTTGTGCAGGGCGATGTACGCCTTGGCCTTCTGGAGCTCGATCTGCCGCAGTTCGGGATCGATGCGTCGGCCCAGCTCGTGTTCGCGCCGCCTCAGGTACTCGGCGGCCACCTGGTCGATGGCCTCGTTGAGGAACGCGCCCGAGCCGAGAGCCGGCTCGCAGATCTTCCACTCCAGGAGTTCCCTGGCCGGCGTCGTGGTGTCGTGCTGGTCCAGGCGGTGCTTGAGGGCCAGTTCGACCGTGACCTCGGTCAGTGACTTCGGCGTGTAGTACGAGGCGGAGGTCTGGCGGTCGCGGCCGGCCAGGCGGTAGACGAACGTGTCCTTCGGGTGGACCACCCGCTCCGGACGGCCGGTCTCGGCGTTGGTCCGCTGGACGAAGACGTCGTCCCGGTAGTCCTGGACGCGGGAGGCGGGGATCATCCAGCTGCCGCCCGAGGGGTCGCCGCCCTTGGCGACCTCGTACAGCTCCTCCTCGGCGATGAACCCGGTGTACGACATCAGGCCCTCGTACACCGCGCCGAGCTGGTTGATGCCGAGCTGGGCGTAGGAGATGAACCCGCCGCGCTCCCTGCCCCGGCCCTTCGTGAGCATCAGGCGGCGCAGCACCTTGTGCAGTGTCTCGTTGCGCAGCCGGGTGTCCAGGAACGGGCGACGGCGCTCGCCCTCGCCGCCCCGGTACGCCGGGTTCTCGATCTGGTCGTCCGAGATGAGGCGGACGGCCTCCTTGGTGAAGAGTTCGGAGCGCAGGGCCTCGAAGCGCAGTCCCGCGCTGGTGCTGCGGGCGGCGGCGCGACGGGCCCGGTCGGCCTCGCGGACGCGTTCGGTGTGCTCGGCCCGGGTGATCGTGCCGGCGGCGAGGAGTTCGGCCGCCTCCTGTTCGGCCCGGGCGGCCTCGCGGGCGGCGGCCTCGGCCACCAGGTCCTCGGGTTCGGTGCCGTAGCGGCGGTGGCCGTTCTCGACCTTGTCGAAGAGCAGGTCCAGCGACTCGTACAGGTGGAAGCCGCGCCGGGAGCGCTCGCCGACGAGGTCGCGCAGGACGAGGTCGCCGAGGCGCTGGAGGCCGTAGCCCTGCTCGTACTCGGGGTAGTCGGAGGGCAGGATGCCGAGGGTGGGACTGGCCTCGGCGTACAGCAGGAACAGGATCCGGTACAGGTAGCGAAGCGACTCCCGGCTGAGCTCCTTGGCCAGGCGGGCCGGGTCGTCGAGTTCGGCCGGGGTGATGCCGTTCTGCGGTTCGCGCAGGCGGTCCAGGACTTCGTTGGCGATCCACTCGACGCTCAGGCGCAGGCCCTCGCGCAGTTCGGTGGAGACTCCGACGGCGTGCTTGCCGGACTTGTCGAGGAAGGCGGCGAGCGGCGCGGTGCCGCCCTCGGTGGGGACGCGCAGCGAGTCGGCGCCGAACAGGGCGGCCACGGTGTCGAGTTCGCCGCCGTGGCGGTCGTCGCGGCGGTTGAGTGCCGCATCGAGGTCGGCGGCCAGGTAGCGGCCCTCGTGCCAGGCGAGGCGGTCGGCGAGGACGATGACGCCGCCGACGAGCAGCAGGACATAGCGCGGGGGTGTGTCGCAGGCGAAGAGGAAGTCGGTGAGGGCCTTGGCGTCGTCGAGTGTCGCCGAGGCCTCCAGGGCGACGGGGTGGAGCAGGCGGCCGGCGCCGTCCGGGTCGAGAGCGGCGTCGGGTTCGGTGGTCCAGCCGCAGGAGACGGCGTACAGGCCGGGTTCGGCATGGGCGACCTGGACGGTGTATTCGTGGTCGGAGCGGTGGACGGTGACGGTCTGCTCGTGGGCGGCGGTGTAGCCGAGGGCGTGCAGGGTGTCCAGATGGACTTCGGTGCACCGCTTCTGCCAACCCTCGGGCTCGGGCGCATCGGGTTCGGCGAGCGCTTCCGCGTCCCCGGCGAGGGCGGCGCGGCCCGCGAAGTAGGGGCCGCGCAGGGCGCGCAGTCCCTCGCGGGGGGTGCGGGCACGCGGGGGTACGGAGGCGGGGTCGATCGCCTGACGCTTGGCCTCGGCGACGGCGTCGGCGTGGCGACGGCGTTCCTCCTCCTCGAAGGCTGCCCACCGGGCGAGGAGGCCGTCCTTGGCCTTGAGGTCCTTGGGGAGGACCTCGGCGAGATAGTGGGCCGAGAGGTAGTCGCCGTGGTTGACCAGCGAGTCGTACGTCACGTCAGTTCTCCGCCTGGGCGTCGGACGGGTGAGGATCGGAAGTGAACGGCTCGGCCATCGGGTCCGCGCCGTCCCCGGCGCCGGGGGCGTCCGGGTCGCCGGGGCGGTCAAGGACCGCCAGGACGCGCAGCAGCGGACGGCCGGTGGTGTGCAACTGGTCGAGCAGCCGGGCCAGTTCGTCGGCGGTCTCCTCGACGAGGCGTTCGCGGCGGCCGGTGATGCCGGGCAGCAGGGAGTCCGTACGCCACTGGGCGACATGGTCGCGGTAGGTGGCGAGCGGCTCGCTGATCTGTTTCTCCCAGGCGGCCCTTCCCGTCTCCAGGTGTGCGCGGGCGGCGGCGACGGCGGACGGCACGAGGGCCTGGAGCCGCTCCGGGTCGCGCGGTCCGCCGGTGCGGGCGAGCCTCGGGCCGACCTTCGCATCGCGCAGCGCGTCCGCCATGGGGCGCACCTCGGGTGTCCCGGTGCCGTCGGCGCCGAGCCCGGTCACGGCCATCCACCGCACCACGGTGGGGCGGCCGAGAGCGTTGGAGTGGATGCCCTGGACGAGGAACACTGGCCCCTCGACGTGAGGTGTGGTGATGACCGGGGCCTCCTGTCGGCCGAACTCGACGAGGACCTTGTCCGTCAGCCACTCCACCACCGGGTGGATGTCGGTGAGGAAGGAGACCTCCGGCCACATGGTGGTACTGCTGTCCCTGGCCTCGATGAGCTTGCGCTGCGCGAGGGTGCGGTCGAAGGTGACCAGCATCCGCTCCGCGACGCGCTGCTCCTTCAGGTAGGAGGGTGGCAGAGCCTTGAGGCGGTGCAGCAGGTCGGGGGCCAGGGCCGGGGAGAGCGAGAAGTACGCGCCACCCTTGGCGTCGGTGCCGGACGCCAGGCCGATCAGGTCCTGGGCCCGGTCCTCGTACACCTCGTCGAGAGCGGTGTCGACGAAGTCGGCCGTGTCCCCCTCGAAGAGGGAGATCAGCTCGGCGCGTGCGGGCAGTTCCTGCTCGGTGATCGTGCCCACCTGGCCGAAGAGGTCGGCGAGGGCGGTGTCCTCGGCCGGGGCGGACTCCAGGAAGTCCTCGACGGTGCCGCCGCGGACCAGTTCCCTGATGAGCCGGCGCTCCTCCTCCTCGGCCCGGTAGAGACCGGACACGGCCTCGGCCGTCCCGTCCAGCTTGTGCGCCTCCTCCTCCCGCAGGAGCAGCTTCTCGGCGACCGTGCGGTCGTCCTTGGCACCGGGGATCGCAGAGGTGAGGATCAGGGCACGGAACTGGGGCTCGTGCTTCTGCCCGTACCGGTCGATACGGCCGTTTCGCTGCTCGATGCGGATCAGCGACCACGGGATGTCGTAGTGGATCAGGTGGTGGCACTGTCGGTGCAGGTTGACGCCCTCGGAGGCGACGTCGCCTGTGAACAGCAGCCGGACCGGGTTGTCGGCCAGGCCGAACGCCTCCAGGACCTTGGCCTGCTCGTCGTCGCTGAGGCCGCCGTGCATGACCGTGACGGCCTTCGCAGTGCCGTCGGCCCCGACCGGGAAGCCGAGGCGGGCCGGGACGACCTCGGCCAGCCAGGTGAGGGTGCGGACGCGTTCGGAGAAGACCACGGCCCGGGTCGCGGACCGGGGGCCCACACCGATGTCCTTCAACTGCTCGACAAGTGCGTCGAGTTTGGCGGAATCACCGGGTGCGGTGCCGTCGCCCATGCCCGCGACGATCTCCCGCAGCCGGGCCAGGGCAGCCTGCTCCGGGGCGATGGCCGGGTCGGGCCGCAACCCCTTCTCCCCGGCCTTGCGGACCCGCTCGCCGAGCGTGGCGACACGGTTGTCGACCGTCTCGCCGAGGGCGACATGGGAGGACAGGAACGTCTTGAGCAGGTTGTAGGCGAAGAGCTGCTCGGTGGCGACCGAGGTGCGGTCCTGGTCGGCCGTGCCGAACTCCGTACTCGCCTGTGGGGCGGGGAGCCAGTGCTCGGCGATCTCGGCGAAGATCCGTTCCTCCGCCTCACCGGCGGCGCAGTGGAGGGAGACGGTGGGGCCGCGGTCGGGCCACTCGGTGCCCATCTCGTCCCGGACCTCGGGGCTGATCTTGGTCCGCCGGATGTAGAGGTGGCCGAGATCCTCGGCCGGGTCGTAGTGGTCGGGGTCGGCGATGGCGGCCGGGTCGAGGAGCGAGATCAGGTCGGCGAAGGAGCGCTTGTCGCCGTTGTGCGGGGTGGCGCTGGCGAGCAGCAGGGCGTCCGTGCGCGGGGCGAGGATCTCGGCGAGGGCGCGCCGCTGGCTGCCGGGGTTGATCAGGTTGTGCGACTCGTCGATGACGACGGCGTCCCAGCGGATGCGCTCCAGGTGGTGCCGGTACTGGCCGATGTTCTTGAGCGTGTCGACGGAAATGATCACGCGCTTGTAGTGCGTGAACGGGTTCCGGCCGGCCGGGATCTCGCGCTGGATGCGCTGGATGCCGAGGGAGTCGAGCCGCACGAGCGGGATCGAGAAGCGGGTCCACAGCTCGTGCTGGAACTGTTCCAGGATGCTCTGCGGGGTCACGATCAGGAGGCGCTCGCCCCGGCCGCGGCGGATGAGCTCCGCGAGGGTCAGGCCGATCTCGAGCGTCTTGCCGAGGCCCACGACGTCGGCGATCAGGACCCGGGGCCGGAGGTTGCGCAGGGACAGGGCGAGCTCGGCGGGGCGCTGCTGGTAGACGAGCGGGTCGAGCAGGAAGCGGTCGGCCAGGGCGAGGCCCCGCTCGGACTGGGGCAGCGGCGTCTTGCGCAGAATCGCTTCGAGGAAGAGGCGGCTGCGCCGGAAGTACGAGGACGTGTCGGGGACCAGACGGGTCTTCTCCGGGTCGAGCAGGTCCACGCGGTCGATCCCGCTGAAGAAGACGGCCTCCTCGTCGCGGACGAACTCCGAGACACCGACCGCATCGATCCGCTCGCCGTCGTGATCGGTCGGGGCGGTGTTGCGGACCAGCCATTCCTCGTCGCGTACGAGGATCTGCGCCCCTGGCGGGAACCGGGTCTCCCTCGGCTTCGCCCCCTGGTCGGTCACCCGTCGTCCCTCCGTCGTCGCCTGCGTCGTGCGGCCCAGCGACGCCAAGTCTGTCACGTGGTGCAAGGGCGGTCGGCCGTACTTCCGAGAGGGGCGACGCCACAGCTCAGAAGCGTGCCTCCCGGGCATAGGCGGCACGGATCCGCTCGGCGATCCGCAGAGGCGCCGCGGGGCGGACGGCGGTGGCCGCGCGGCCTCGGGGCAGGACTCCGCCACGCCCGGGGACTGCCCCCGTCGGTACAGCGGGGACGGCGTCTTCGAGTTCTTCGCCGGGCTCTGTACCGACGCCGAGCCGCTCGGCCCCGGTCGGCTCCGGTGCGCCGGTCTCCTCGTCGTCCTCGGCCGCTGCCGCGTCGACGACGGTGGGCGTGTAGGCCGCGTCTCCGCTGCCGGGTTCGAAAGCGGGTGGGGGCAGTTGCGGCACCACGATCTCGGGGGTCAGGTCGGCGAGCCGGCGCTTGGCCTGGAGGGCGGTCAGGCCCAGACCATGGATAACCTGCACAAGCCTCTCGATGACCTGCGGCAGCGTCGGCCGGGCCGCAGGGTCCGGCGCCAGCATGTCCGTGACCAGGCCCTCCAGTTCCGGGGGCAGGCCGGTCAGGTCGGGCGGCGTCGCGGGGTCCTCGATCTTCAGCGCGACGGCCTGCCAGGTCGGCCCTTCGTACGGGTAGTGTCCGGTCGCGGCGAACAACAGCACCGCACCCAGCGCGTAGACGTCGGCCGGCCGGTCCAGCTGATGCTCGCCCCGGGCCTGCTCCGGCGGCATGCACAACACGCTGCCGACGACGAAGCCGGTCGCCGTCAGCATGGTGCGACGCTCGGCGAGCACGGCGAGGCCGAAGTCGATCACTTTGGGACCGTACTCGGACAGCAGGATGTTCTGCGGCTTCAGGTCACGGTGTAGCAGCCCCGCATCGTGAACCGTGCCGAGGCCCTCGGCCAGCAGCGCCCCGAGACTGGCGGTCTCGACGAGAGGGAGGGGGCCGTGCCCGGCGACGTAGGTGCGCAGGTCCGGGCCGGGGACATATTCCACGGCGAGCCAGGGCTGCTCCGCGGCCGCGTCGGCGCCCACGAAGCCCGCGACGAACGGCCCGTACACGGTGCGCATGCTGTCCACTTCGGACAGGAACCGGGCACGGGTGTCCTCGTCGAGTACGGAGGCCTTGATGACCTTCACAGCGGCCTGATGACCGGCCGCGGATTCGCCGAGAAACACTTGGCCCATACCGCCGGCCCCGATCCGGCAAACGAGCGCAAAGCCCCCGATCGACTTCGGGTCGTCGTCCCTAAGTGGTTCCACGGCGCTACGCCTCCCCCTGTATGGCTTGCAGCCACTGCCCTGGACTGCGGGCAGCCCCGGACCGGAGTCAGTCTATGCAAGCCCGCACTTCCCCTGTGCCGCCTCTTCGGCGGGTGCCCGCGCGACCGGAGCAGCGGGCGAGGGTCGCGACTTGAGCGCACGGTGACCACCTGACCACCGTGCGGACGGCCCTCCGAGAGTGTGGGCCGGCCGCCGGGGCGGACGATGCTGCGGCGCGTCTCGAGCGGGCGTCAATTGAGCGTCAAGAATTCTCAGCGATGCCACGACACTCGTGCCGCCGAGACCGCGCCCTGTTACAAGACCGCAGGTCAGGACATCTACGGTGGGCGCTGTCCGCTCGACCCGTTACACGGAGGAAAACAGGTCGAGCGAACCACCCGGGCCACAAAACCCCAGGTCAGACACCCTTTGCGGCAGGCTCAAGGATCGCGACGCACTCCACGTGATGCGTCATCGGAATCACGTCATCGGAAGCGGCATGCAGAGAACCAGCAGGTCAGACGTGGTTTCACGCTCACGAGGAGCGGCTTCCATGCGCCCGGAGCGTCAAACGAGCGTCACGGCCAGATGGGTCAGCCCTGCTCGCCGGCTGTCGGCGGCAGACCCGCACGCCGCTGGGGCAGGGACGGTAGACGTGCGGAAGCACCGGTCGGCGGGCGCCACCCACCGTCGAAGCGTTCCCGCACCGCAAAGTCGTCGAGCAGTCGACGCGAGTAGCCGGGGGCGGTGCGCACGGACATGTCCTGGTGACGCAGCGGTTCGCCGCACGTACGGGTCCTGGGGCTGTGCCCGCTGGAATACACCCACTCGGCCGCTTCGACCTCGCAGGCGTCAACGATGTCGCGGAAGAAGACGAGGACCTCGAACCCGACTTCGGCAAGGAGCCTGGTGACCTCGGCCCATCCCGCGCCGCCGTCCCTCCTGACCCACCACCCATCGTCGTCCTCGACGCCGTCTGCCGCGGCGTCGACCCGCAGCACTCCAGCCACACCCACGGCGGCTGGCCCTGGCTTGCGCACCTGTTCGCCGAGCCGGCCAACCCGAGGTCCCCAGCCTGGGGCTGTTCGGCGACACACAGTTGTACGTGAGCCGGAGCGCGGGTATCTGGGCCCATCAGTACGCGGAGGCGCGCCTTCCGACACCGCCGTCGGACGACTCGCCTCGAATGAGCTGGAAAACAAGAACGAGACGAGGGCAGCGGCCCCCAGTGGTGTCGACAACCCGACATCCTTGCTCCCGGAACTCATCGAGTTGGGGGCCATGACGCGGCGCACCGACACTGCGATCGACCTGCCCGACGTCTACCGCCTGGCCTTCGAGATCAGACGCGCAGCGGCTCAGCGGAGACGTACCGTGAGGCGTGGTGAGTTCCTTGCGCCATACGGTCTTATCATCCCAGCTCGGCAGGCATCCCTCTGCGTCAGCCCCTCCCACGGCCCATCACCGACCAGCGGATCCAGGCTCAGTCTGCTCAGCCTTCAAGCAAGTCGGTGACGTATTCGCGGAGTTCAGGTGGCAGCTCCCCGAGTCGGATTTCCCGCAGTTGTGAGACATGGTCAGGGCCGACATGGCCGGTTGACATCAATTCGAGGATGGCGTGGAGTTCAGCCTCCAGGGCCGAGTTCTCCTTCTCGGAGGCCGCAGCCGCCGACAGCAGCGTTGCCAACGCGGAAGCCTGAGCAGGTGAATAGGCGCTCAACCGATCGGTGCATTCGTCGGCCGCACGTTCACGCACCCCCGATGTTGCATCCAGGACCTTGCGCGCCATGTCGATAAATTCACGGGATTCCATGTACTCAACCTATTTGGATCAATACGGCAGTGGGTACTGGCTCGGCCAGGGGACATGTGTACTGTTGGCTGCATCCGGATTGTGATGCGGACTGTTCGGGTTGTGGACTTGCCGATGGTACAAGTTCCCTGCCTCGTCCTGGTATTTGCCGCCGATCGAGATACGGTAGACGTCCCCGTTCGCTGCGTTCGAGCCCGCCGGGGCGGTTCCATCCTTGTCGTGCACCCGGAGTCGAACGGTATTTCCTGTCTCAGGGTCTTTCCACTTGTATTCGACTCCCTTTTGTGCGCCACCGTTGGAATCCGGTTTGAGTACTCGCATTTCGGCCTCATCAGGAACGATGTCGAGGGGATTATGATTCCTCAGGTCCCAGCCGCCGTCCTTGATACGAGGCGGACAGGGAGTCAGACCGAGCGGATCGACCCATGCATGTGGGTTGAGCACGTATGCGACGGGATTGGGCGAGGGCTCCAGGCCGAGCGGGTCCGAGGTCAGGTACCGGGCTGTCGCGGGGTCGTAGTGACGGAAGTAGTTGTAGTGCAAGCCCGTTTCGGGGTCGTAGTACTGCCCTGGGAAACGTAGCGGAGTGTAGGTGGTGCTGCTCGCGGCCCAGGTGGTCACGCCCCAGAGGGTGCTCCGCGTGCGCCACGCGATCCGGCCCTCGTCGTCGAGGAGTTCGCTGGGTGTGCCCGTCAGATCCGTGACGATGGCGAAGAAGCGCGAGTCGATCTCTTCCTGCGGGGCATCGGCGGCGGTGATGCGTTCTCTCTGAGCCAGGGGCTGCAGGCCCTGGTGGTCCCAGGTGAGGGTGACCGGGTGGGGCAGATCGGTGGACGTGGTGGTCTGCTCACACAGGGTCGTTTCGTCCCAGGTGAACACCACCCGTTCGACGATGGTTTCTCCGTCCTCCGCCAGGCGCAGTTTCGCGGTGCGGCGCCCCAGCGGGTCGTAGGTGTAGCGCCAGCGGGTGCCGTCTGGGGTGACAACCGAGGTGAGGCGGTCCTCGGCGTCCCATTCGTAGCGCCAGGTGTCCGGTTTGCGGGACAGGCGGGTCTTCTGCCGGAGGGTGATGCGGCCGAGGGCGTCGTGTTCGTAGCGGACATCGCCTGCACGGGTGATGCAGGTTCCGATGTAGGTGCGAGCGCCCACCGCCTCCTGGCCGGGGTGGTCCGGCGGCCAGGTCGCCTGAGTTTGGTTGTTCGCCTCGTCGTAGGCGTAGGTCTCGGTCCAGTTGGCTGCGTGGACCGCCGTCACCCGGCCGACCACGTCGAGGTCAAAGCGGCGAAAGCCGTTGAGGTGGTCGAGGATGCTGAGGAGGTGACCGTCAGCACGGTAGGTGTACGCGCGCTGCTGGACCAGGCTGCCGCCCACCCCCGCTACCGCCTGGGTGGTCAGGCGGCCCAGGGCATCGAAGGTGTGCTCCAGAGTCAGCGTCTCACCGATGCGGCGGGTCAGCTCGCGGCCGGCCTCGTCGTAGGCGAAGTCGATGGCCCAGCCGGAGGCCAGCATGCCGGTGCGGCGTCCAGCTGCGTCGTATGACCAGGTCGTCGCCGCGCTGGACGGTGTCCTGCGGCCCGTACGACGCCCCAACTCGTCGTAGCAGTAGGTCATCAGGCGGCCGTCGACCGTCTCCTCGCGCACCCGGCCGAATCGATCTCGCAGTACCGTCAGCGTGCTGCCGCTCGGTCCGGTGGCCTGCGCCACTTGGTCGGTCAGGTCGTAGGCGTAGGTGGTGACCTCACCAGCCGCGTCCTTGCGGACCACCTTGCCCAGCTCGTTGCGTTCGAGCCGCACAGTCTGGCCCAGGGCGTTGGTACGGGAGACCAGTCTGCCCGTGGCATCACGGGTGTAGGCCAGAGCGCGGCCGTCGAAGTCGGTCTCGGAGACCAGGTGCCCGGCCGCGTCGTACTTGTAACTCCACGTCAGGCCCTGAGTGTTGACAACCTTCGTCAGCCTCAGCTCGGTATCGTGCTCGAACTCGTGGCGCACCCCGTCCACCCCGGTGCGGGCGGCGAGCAGATCGAAGTGGGTGTACTCGAACCGGAAGACGCCACCCATAGGATCGGTGTGGCTGGTGCAGTTGCCCTCGCCGTCATACGTCCACGACTCGCTCGCGCCGTCCGGGGCTGTACGGCGGGACAGTCGGCCTTCCACCGTCCATTCCAGGTGGATCGTGGCACCGGTCGGATCGGTGATGGCGACGGGACAGCCGAAGGCGTCGCGTTCGTAGCGGGTCACCGCGCCCAGCGGGTCGGTGACCGCCGATGGCAGCCCGACCCGGTCGCAGACCATGTGGGTGGTATGGCCGAGCGGCTCGGTCACGACCGTCAGGTGTCCGGCCTCGTTGTACGTGAAGCGGGTGGTCATGCCAGCCGGATCGGTCACCGAGGTGCGGTTGCCGCGCTCGTCGTAGGTCTGTCGGGTGATCGTCCCGTCTGCGCCCTTCACGCGCACCGGTAGCCCGAGGGCGTTGTAGTCGGCGGTCAGTTCCCGCCCGTCCGGGCGGACTACCGAGGTAAGGCAGCCGTGCTCGTCGTACGTGGAGCGGCTGAGGTGTCCGAGCGGGTCCGTGACGGACAGCAGCCGGTGGAAGCGGTCGTACTCGAAGCGGGTGACGGCCCCCAAGGCGTCAATCTCGGCTACCACTTGGGAGCGGTCGTTGATCACATACCGCTTGGTGTGGCCGAGGCCGTCAGTCATGGACGTCATGCGCAGGCCGGTGTCGGGGTCGGTGTCGTCCCAAGTGAAGTGGGCTTCGAGGTGACCGTTGGTTCCGGTCTGGTACACGCAGCGGTCGTGTTCGTCGTAGACGTACTCGTACCGGCTGCCGTTGGTGTCCGTCCACGACGTGATGCGGCCCAGTTCGTCGCAGCCGAAGCGCAACGGCTTACCTGAGGAGTTGGTGACAGCGGTGAGGTGGCCGCCGGTGTAGCCGTAGCGGAGGATCTCCTGATCGGTGCCGTCCGGCGCGGCGCCCGCCAGGTGCAGGGCGGTGACCCTTCCGTCATTCGTGCTGAGCTTCAGGTGGTAGCCGCCGTGGTGCACGATCGCCGTCGGGGCACCCGTCTCGTCGTACTCGAAGGCGATCCATCGGCCGTTACGGTCGTCGATCTGAGCCAGGAGCGCCAGTTCCCCGCCCGCATGGTCGACGAAGTACCGGACCCTGCCGGTTTCCGGGTCGGTAACGGTGTAGCCGTCGTCCACCCGGTCCAGAGGCCAGCGCCGACCATGCGTGGGCATGACGGGAACGCCGGGCGCGGGATGAGGGTAGGCCAGCAGGCTGCCCTCGTCGCAGCTGAACACCACACCTTCCGCGTCGATCTCAAGGCGCTGGTCAACCGTGCTCGACCAGCCGGATCCGAACCAGCGGCCGGCTCGGTAGGAGGAGTCGAAGACGCGCTCGAAGACAAGGGGCAGCGATCCCGGCAGCACGATGTCCGTCTGCGGGAGCAGCATGCGCCCGGTCGCGACGTCGATCGGGTCTCCGGCGCACTTGACCTTGCTGCACTGCTGCCCGTTGGAGTCGGGGTTCCGTTCGTGGCCGTGCCGGTTCTTGCCCTTCGGGCGTTTGAGGAGGTCCTTCATCCCGGCCCGCAGGCCGCCCTTGATCAGGCCACCGCCCTTGGTACCGACCAACTCGGGAACGAGTCGGCCGATGAATTCGGAGGGGTCGCCCTTGGCCGAGTCCCAGGCGTTCTTCAACGTGCGGTCGGGGTTGGCAGCACTGGAGACCAGGCCGGCGAGCGTCATGTTGACCCCCTTGTAGTACTCGGCCGGGTGCGTCAGGTTGTAGGGGTCGGTCGGGTCGACCGAGCGGACGAAGTTGAGCAGTCCTGCGGTGCCTTTGATGACGCCGCCACCGAAGTGGGCGAGCTCGAAGCCCTGGCCAACTCCGTAGTCGACGACCTCCTGCTTCAACCGGTCCAGGCCCGTGGGTTCCTTCGGGGCATGCGCCATCGCAGCGGTGATCGCGCTCTTGGCCGCTTCGGCAGCTTCGTTACGCGCCTGCCGGGCGTGCTGCAGCATCTCCTGGGCATGCTGCCGCTTGGCCACGCCTGGATCGGAGAACTTCCCTGGGTGCGGGAGCGGGTGCTCGGTGTTGCGGACCGCGTTGTACGCCGCCGCCTTCTCCCGGAACGCGGCAGCAGCCGTCTCGTAGTCCTGCTTGCCCTCCTTGTACAGGGCGATCGCCTCACCGGCCTTGCCCTGCGCACTCGTGACCGTCCCGGCATACGTCTCCAACGCCTTCGCCGCGTCCTCGAACGCATCCGCCGCACGTAACCAGTCGGTCGGCAGCGTCTGGAACTTCTCCCGGAACGCGTCGGCGGCCACACCCTTCCAATGGCCCGAGTCGAGCTTCTTCATCCCGCCGCCGACGAGATCGAACGCCCGCTGGAAGTCCCGGAGGTTCTTCACCGTCGCGGCGATCTTCTCCGGCCTGCCATGGATCAGCTCGTCGGCTTCCTCGCTCTGTCCGAGCTGTTTCTCACCAACCTCCGCCCCGAGCGAGGACGCGGTCTCGTCCCCCCAGTCCTCGACCGCGTCCGCCCACTCATGGGCCCCGACCTTCTCCAGACCGGAGCCGACGAAATCGGTGCCCTTGTCGATCCCCTCGCCGACGATCTCCTTGCCCTTGTCGACCAGCTTGCCCGCACCGTCGTAAAGGTCCCCGCCGAGCTTCCCCCAGTCCACCATCAGCGACTCTCCCCCCACCGCGGCTGCTCAGCCTGACGAATCGTCTCCTGCGACGGATCAAGCTGCTCCTTCAGCCGCTCATCCACCGCCGCCCGCACCGCCGGGTCCACCAGCCCCGAGCGCTCCATCGAGTCGAGCGCGGCGTCCTCCACGTCGTAGGCGGTGTCCTTCCAGGTCTGCTTCACCTCGTCGTGGGCCTCGGCCATCGACTCCCAGCTGTAATCCGGGTTGTCGTAAGCGGACTGCTTGCTGATCGTGTCCCAGCTCATGGCCTTGACCTCGTCCTCGGACAGGTGCGGATTCCCGTTCAAAGAGTTCACGCCGACCTTGAACGAATCCTTGATGTACTGCTCCTGCTCCGCAAAGGAACCCGCCGACAACCCGACCCCCAGCGCGAAGCCGTTCCCCTTCTGCGTCAGGGCCCGTACACCCCACTCCCAGCGGTTGCAGAACGTCTCGAACTCCGACGTCAGCCCGCCATGCCCCAACTCCAGCCCCGACAAAGCGAGATCCGAGAACCCCCGGCCCGTCGACGCCTGGCCGATGAACCCGAGATCCTTCAACTCCGCATGCGCCAGATCGATCCCCTTCGCGATCGCAGCCAAAGCCTCCGGCGGCACCTGAAGATCAGGACTCTCCCCGCTCATCGCGTTCCCCCGAGATCCACCGCAACCGCATCCGGCACAATCCCCACAACCGGCGGAAACAACATCCCGCCGTCCTCGCCGCCCGCATCCAGCGCCACCCCCGCAGGCCCCGGCAACATCGGCACCATCACATCCAACAACCGCGCACCCAGCACGGTCCGGTACACCCACTCCCGCCCGGCATCCCCCCGGGCTTGCGCGAACCGGGCCAACGCCTCCTCATCCGAGAACGCACAGATCCAGCGAACCCCGTTCTGCTCCGCCGACCACAGATCCCCGAACTCATCCAGCGGCACCAACACCGCCGTACGCCGGAACTCACCCAGCAACACAGCAAACTCCTGCCGGGCCACCGCCGTCGGATCATGTTCCGACGCCATGGCAGGGACCGGCTCCAGAGCCACACCCGGTGTCGACCGCACCTCGGGAGCAGGCCAGTCGGCCAAGTCTGCGATCTTCGAACGCCGGACGGGCGGCTCTGCTATGTCATCCCCGTTATCGAGCACCTGCCGAATGCTGTCATGGCACGCTTCCCCGGAGCAACGAGCAAAAATGGCCAGCCAGTCATGACCCGGACCCGACCCAGCTCCACGCACGCCGGGATGGGCCCGTAAACGCCCCTGAGCAATGCTCCGCTGAGCCCCTCGGCTCGCATTCGCCACGAACCGGGCAGAAGGTGACGCGCCAGAGCCCCAGGATTACGTCCGGGCTGTTGTGGTCTTCCGGGGTCAGGCCGCTGGGGTCGGGCAGGATGGCGGGGGACTTCGGCGACGGCTTCATGCAAAGGCCGAAGATGCCCTTCGAGTTCCTCGGCGACGTCTACGACGCCATCACCGGCCAGAACGGCGGCGCAGGACGCCTTCGTCGACAAGTACCTCCCCGTCCGCCCCACCTACCGCCTCCACCAAGCCCACCCGACGCAAACGGCCACGAACCCGCTACGCAAACGAGCACGGCTCACCGACTGCCCGACCCGAAGCACATCAAGGGCACGGGGAACCGAGCAGCCCACCATGGCCCGTGATACCGAAATCGTCTCGTGCTCGCCCCAGTGACCAGAGCCATGCGGCTGGGCCAGAGCCTCAGGGCAAGCGTCATCCGAGCGTCAAGAATCTCCGAACGAGGCCCTGAAATCACCGCGGCCGTGGTCGTTTCCGCCATGAAATCGCAGGTCAAGCCACGTCCAGGGGTCGATCTGTCCGCTCGACCCGCTGCACAGCCGGAAACAGGTCGAGCGGCTCGCCCACCCACAAAGCCGCAGGTCAAACACCCTTTCCTACCGGTTCAAGGATCGCGACGCACTCCACGTGGTGCGTCATCGGAAACAGATCGAACGCCCGCAGCGTCCGCACCCGGTAGCCGCCGTCACGGAAGTACGCCAAGTCGCGGGCCAGCGCCGCCGGGTCGCATGCGACGTAGGCGATGCGGCGGGCGCCGAGGCCGGTCAGGTGCTTCACCGTCTGCTTGCCGGCGCCGGCGCGCGGGGGGTCGAGGACGATCAGGTCGGTCTCGGTGATGCCGGTGCGCGGCAGGATCTGGTCGACCTTGCCGTGCTCGATGCGGACCCGTTCCAGGTCCTTCAGGTTGTGACGGGCGTCCTCGACGGCGCGCTTGCCGGACTCGATGCCGAGGACCGCGCCCTTCTCGCCGATGCGCTGGCCGAGTGCGCCCGCGAAGAGGCCGACGCCGCAGTACAGGTCGAGGGCGGTGTCGCCCTTGCGGGGCAGGAGGCCCTGCATGACGGCGCGGACGAGGGTGTTGGCGGCCTGGGGGTGGACCTGCCAGAAGCCGCCCGAGCCGACGCGGTAGGTGCGGTCGTCGGCGCGCTCGCGGACGAAAGCGCGGCCGTGCACCCGGTGGACGCCACCGTCGCGCTCGTCGACACGCATCACCGAGACGGGCTTGTCGAGCTCGACGAGGGGCAGCCGGCCGCCCGGCCGCGGGGTGAGAATGACTTGCCGGTCGTGGGAGCCGGTCGCGGCGATGGCCTCCACCGAGGCCATACCGGGCCACTCCCGCTTCTCGATGCCGAGCTCGGTGACACCGGGGGCCGCGATCAGGCAGCGCTCGATGGGCTCCACGTCGTGCGAGCGGTGCTTGCGCAGGCCGACATGGCCGTCCTCGTCGATGGCGTACTGGACGCGGGTACGCCAGGCCGGTACCTCGCCCGCCGGAAGCTTGTCGCCCTCGGCCGGCATGACGGTGCCGTCCCAGCCCGCCTCCTCCGGGGTGAGACCCGCGAGGCGCTGGAGCTGTTCGGCGATCACTTCGCCCTTGAGCCTGCGCTGGGCGCCGGGCTTGGCGTGCTGCCAGTCGCAGCCGCCGCACTTGCCCGGTCCCGCGTACGGGCAGGGAGCCTCGACGCGGTCCTTGGACGCCTCGATGATCCGTACCGCGTCGGCGCGCAGGAAGCGGGAGTCGCTCTCGCCTTCCGTGACCTTGGCGATGATCTTCTCGCCGGGCAGCGTGTGCCGTACGAAGAGGACCCGCCCCTCAGAGGTGCGGGCGATGCAGTGGCCGCCGTGTGCGACGGGCCCGACCTCGACCTCGTACTCCTCCCCGACCAGCGACGACGTGGGTTCGTTCTGCATGAGGGGGTGGCTCCAGAGATCAAAGGACAAACGGCCGGACAACAACCTACGAGTCTACGTGGGTGTCGTCCGGCCGTTGACCACGAGCGGCCGGGCGCGGTGGGCTCTTGCCGGCGGCAGGCAGTCGGCAGTCGGCGGGGCCAGTCCCTTGTCGGCGGGGCAGCCGTCGTTCGCGGGGCGGCCCCGCCGGTGGGAAAGGCCCTGCCCGCGGGTCAGCCCCTGTTGACGGGTTCCTTGGGCCTGCGCTCCACGGGTCCGCGGCGCACCGAGCCCGGCGCGTTCCACTCGGCGCGTTTCCTGGCGCGCTTCTTCGCGGCCTCGGAGGACTCCAGCTGGTACGGCACGGAGGTCACCATCACGCCCGGGGTGAACAGCAGCCGCCCCTTGAGGCGCAGCGCGCTCTGGTTGTGGAGGAGGTGCTCGTACCAGTGGCCGACCACGTACTCCGGGATGTACACGCTCACGACGTCGCGCGGGCTGTCCCGGCGCAGGCCCTTCACGTAATCGATGACCGGGCGGGTCACCTCGCGGTACGGGGAGTCGAGGATCTTCAGCGGGATGTCGATGCCGCGCCGCTCCCAGTCCTCCCTGAGTGCTTTGGTCTCGGCCGGATCGACGCTGATGGAGAGCGCCTCCAGACGGTCGGAGCGGATCAGCTTGGCATAGGCGAGGGCGCGCAGCGTGGGCCGGTGGAGCTTGGAGACCAGGACGATCGAGTGGACCCGGGAGGGGCGCATCGTCTCGTCGGCCGGGGTCTCCTCCGCGGCGATCTCCTCGGCGACCCGGTCGTAGTGCCTGCGGATCGCGGTCATCGTCCCGTAGAAGATCACCATGCCGAGCAGGGCGACCCAGGCGCCGTGGGTGAACTTGGTGGCGAGCACCACGACGAGCACCAGTCCGGTGAAGAAGGCGCCGAAGGTGTTGATCGCGCGGGAGCGGACCATGTGACGGCGCTTGACCGGGTCCTTCTCCGTCGCCAGGTGGCGGTTCCAGTGCCTGACCATGCCGGTCTGGCTGAGGGTGAAGGAGACGAAGACGCCGACGATGTAGAGCTGGATCAGCCGGGTCGAGTCCGCTCCGTAGATCCAGACGAGCAGGATCGCCGCGCCCGCGAGCAGCACGATGCCGTTGGAGAAGGCGAGCCGGTCACCGCGGGTGTGAAGCTGGCGCGGCAGGTAGCGGTCCTGGGCCAGGATCGAGCCGAGCAGCGGGAAGCCGTTGTACGCGGTGTTGGCGGCCAGGAAGAGCACGAGGGCAGTGGCTCCGGCCAGTACGACGAAGAAGAACGTCCCCTCGCCGAAGACGGCGGCCGCGACCTGCGAGATCACCGGGTTCTGGACGAAGCCGGGGCCGACCGGCACACCGTGGTTGATCAGGTCCTCGGCCGGATTCTCCGCCATCTTCACACCGGTGGACATGGCCAGGGCGATGATGCCGCAGAACATGGTGACGGCCAGCAGGCCCATCATCGCGAGCGTGGTCGCGGCGTTCTTGCTCTTCGGCTTGCGGAAGGCGGGCACGCCGTTGCTGATCGCCTCGACACCGGTCAGGGCGGCACAGCCGGAGGAGAAGGCCCGCAGCAGCAGGAAGACGAGCGCGAAGCCGCCCAGCCCCTGGTGCTCGGCCTTGATCACGTAGCCGGAGGTCGGGGCGTGCATGGTGTCGCCGAGGACCAGGCCCCGGAACGCACCCCAGATGATCATGATGAAGACGCCGGCCACGAAGAGATACGTGGGAATGGCGAAGAGCTTCCCGGACTCCTTGACGCCGCGCAGATTCATCAGTGTCAGCAGCACGATGGCCGCGATCGCGCACGCCGTCTTGTGCTCGACGACGAACGGGATCGCGGACCCGAGGTTCTCCACCCCTGAGGCGATCGACACCGCGACGGTCAGGACGTAGTCGACCAGCAGCGCGCTGGCCACGGTCAGCCCGGCCTTGGGCCCGAGGTTGGTGGTGGCGACCTCGTAGTCACCACCACCGCTCGGGTAGGCGTGCACGTTCTGTCGGTAGGAGGCGACGACCGTGAACATCAGCACCACGACGGCGAGCGCGATCCAGGGGCTGAAGTGGTACGCCGACACGCCCGCGACGGAGAGCACCAGGAGAACTTCTCCGGGCGCGTACGCCACCGAGGACAGCGGGTCGGATGCGAAGACAGGAAGTGCGATGCGCTTCGGAAGGAGCGTTTCTCCGAGCTTGTCGCTGCGCAGCGCCCGTCCGATCAGAATCCGTTTGGGCAGGTCGGTCAGTTTGGACACGCAGAGGATCGTAAGCGTTCCGTATGGAAGCCGCAGACCCACCACCCCCATGGCCTCGCAATCTCCTGCGCTCGGCGGAAAAAGCCACGAAATCCTTAACGAAATCCTTGCGCTCAGGCGTCCGCGAACAGAGCGCTATACCCATTGAGCGCCGGCTGTCCGCCGAGGTGGGCATAAAGAACGGTGGAATCGCGGGCGATGTCACCGCGCGCCACGAGGTCGATCATTCCGGCCATCGATTTCCCCTCGTAGACGGGGTCGGTGATCATTCCTTCGGTACGTGCGGCGAGCCGCATCGCGTCGAGGGTGGTCTCGTCGGGGATGCCGTACGTGCCCGCGTGGTAGCGCTCGTCCAGCTCGATGTCGTCCACGGTCAGCTCACGCCGCACCCCGATGAGCCGTGCGGTGCCGGCCGCGATCCGGGCGATCTGCTCACGCGTACGGGCGGGTTCGGCGGAGGCGTCGATGCCCAGCACGCGCCGCGGACGAGCGCCCGCCTCTTCGAGCGCGGCGAAGCCGGCGACCATGCCTGCCTGAGTGGAACCGGTCACCGAGCAGACGACCACGGTGTCGAAGAACACACCGAGTGCGCGTTCCTGCTCGGCGACCTCGTAGGCCCAATGGGCGAAGCCGAGCCCGCCGAGGGGGTGGTCGGACGCGCCGGCTGGAATGGCGTACGGCCTGCCGCCGCCCTCCTCGACCTCGCGCAGCGCCCGCTCCCAGCTCTCCTTGACGCCGATGCCGAAACCGGCGCGCACCAGGCGGACGTCGGCACCGGCCAGGCGGCTGATCAGAATGTTGCCGACCTTGTCGTAGACGGCGTCAGGCCACTCGACCCAGCTCTCCTGGATGAGTACGCACTTGAGGCCGGCGCGGGCGGCTACCGCCGCGACCTGGCGGGTGTGGTTGGACTGGACCCCGCCGATGGAGACAAGCGTGTCGCAGCCCTTCGCCAGTGCGTCGGCGACGAGGTATTCGAGCTTGCGGGTCTTGTTGCCGCCGTAGGCGATGCCGGAGTTGCAGTCCTCCCGCTTGGCCCAGACGGCGGCGCCGCCGAGGTGGTCGGTGAGCCGGTCGAGACGGTGTACGGGAGAGGGACCGAAGAGGAGGGGGTAGCGGTGGTGCGAGGAGAGATGCGAGGAGAGAAGAGAGGGAGAGGTCGAGGAGGAGGTGGGAGAGACGGGGGACGGGGTGGCGGGCGGGGTCGGGGTGGCGGGCGTCATGGAAGCTCCCTCGGTCGGGTTGGACGGGTTCGTGCTCGGCGCGGTGCGGTGGGGCTCGTGCTCGCGCCCGGCGCGGCAGCGGTTGGGTTGTGTTGGTTCGTGCTCGTGCCCGGCGCGGTTACGGTGGGATTCGTGCTCGTGCCCGGCGTGATAGCGGTGGGATTCGTGCTCGTAGTCGGCGCGGCGGCGATTGTCGACGGGGCCGGGTGTCGGCTTGTCCTCGGGTGCGCGGGGGATCCGCCCGGCGCTCGGACCCTCGGCCGGTCGTCAACCTGACCGGACGGCCCGTCGGCCTATCGGGGCTGCCCGTGGGCCGCCTCGACAGACCGTCCCCGGGCCGCCGCATCGAGTCGTTCGTCGGGCGGTTCGTCTGCCAGTTCTTCGAGAGCCCGCCAGATCTCCGCGGTGACTCGGGACGCCGCCTCGGCATCACGCCCCGCGCACGCCTCGATCAGCCGGTCGTGCAGCTCAGCCGAGCCGTGTGCCGCGCTCGCCGTGCCGAACTGCCGCCATTCCAGCCGCCGGATCAAAGGGGTGTAGCGCTCAACCGTGGCGGCCACGGCACGGTTGCCGCAGGCCGCGACGAGGACGTCGTGGAGCCGGTCGTCGGCGCGCAGCGCGTCCGCCACGTCGCTGCGGCGGGTCGCGTCCCTGAAGAGTTCGTTCGCCTCTCGCATCGCGGTGACGTCCGCATCCGTGAGACGAGGTACGGCGGTCCTCGCGGCCAGCTCCTGCATGGCCCGTACGACAGCCGCCGCATCCCGGACATCGCGCGGCACCAGGCGGGTCACTCGGGTGTAGCTCTGCGGCTTGGACTCGACGAGCCCCTCGCCGGAAAGCCGGGACAGCGCGTCGCGGACCGGGGCCCGGGACAGTCCGAGGCGTTCGGCGAGCTCGGCGTCACGGACAGGGGCACCGGGCGGGATGTCGCCACGGACGATGGCGTCACGGATCGCCTCGTACGCAGTGTCCCGCAGCAAGGTCCGTCGGACGGGGCGCAGGGTCTCCATGAACTGACATGTTAGATGTCTGTGTCACTCGCGCTCAAGGGTCCGCGCGCCCATGACACGCTCGGCGGACACGGCCGGGTACCCGTCCGCAATCGCGCGGACACTGGGCGGTGTCCATCCCCGTCGCACGGGCGCGGCGAAAGCGCACTCGGATGAGGCTTCGCAATCCCGGCCGCATAAGCTCATCCTGGGCAACGGGACACACCGTTGCCCCGTTGTTTGCCCGGCAAGCTGAGAAAGAAGTGTGAGCAGGGTGTTTTCGCAGGTCAGCCGGACGACCAGGAGTGCGAGGTAAGGCGCAAGGTGCACATCGTCATCATGGGCTGCGGGCGAGTCGGAGCCGCTCTCGCGCAGACTCTGGAGCAGCAGGGGCACACGGTCGCCGTCGTCGATCAGGACCCCACGGCGTTCCGGCGCCTCGGGTCCGGATTCGGTGGGCGGCGCGTCACCGGTGTCGGCTTCGACCAGGACACCCTCCGTGAGGCGGGGATCGAGGAGGCCGGCGCGTTCGCCGCGGTGAGCAGCGGCGACAACTCGAACATCATCGCCGCCCGGGTCGCCCGCGAGATGTTCGGCATCGAGAACGTCGCGGCGCGGATCTACGACCCCCGGCGCGCCGAGGTCTACCAGCGTCTCGGTATCCCCACGGTCGCCACCGTGCGCTGGACCGCGGACCAGATGCTGCGGCGGCTGCTCCCCTCGGGGGCCGAGCCGATGTGGCGGGATCCGAGTGGCGGTGTGCAGCTCGCGGAGGTGCACACCACACCGTCCTGGATCGGCCACAAGATCAGCACGCTGCAGGAGGAGACGGGCGTCCGCGTGGCGTTCCTCACCCGGTTGGGTGAAGCCATACTGCCCACGTCGCAGACCGTGCTGCAGGAGGGCGACCTGGTCCACGTGATGATGCGTACGGACGAGATCGCGAAGGTCGAGGCAGCCTTCGCCGAGGGCCCTGAGGAGGGCGGTCACTGATGCGTGTCGCGATTGCCGGCGCCGGTGCGGTGGGACGTTCCATCGCGGGCGAGTTGCTGGAGAACGGGCACGAGGTGCTGCTCGTCGACAAGGCACCGACAGCCATTTCGGTGGAACGGGTGCCGATGGCCGAGTGGCTGCTGGCGGACGCCTGCGAGATCACCTCCCTCGACGAGGCGGCACTTCAACGCTGCAACGTCGTGATCGCCGCGACCGGCGACGACAAGGTGAACCTGGTCGTCTCGCTGCTTGCCAAGACCGAGTACGGCGTGCCGAGGGTCGTCGCCCGGGTCAACAACCCGAAGAACGAGTGGCTGTTCAACGAGGCCTGGGGCGTCGATGTGGCCGTCTCCACACCGCGGCTGATGTCGGCCCTGGTCGAGGAGGCGGTGAGCGTCGGCGATCTGGTCCGGCTGCTGCGCTTCAGTCACGGCGACGCCAACCTGGTCGAGCTGACGCTGCCCCCGGAGTCGGCGCTGGCCGGCACCCAGGTCGGCGATGTGGCCTGGCCCGAGGACACCTCGTTGGTCACCATCATCCGCGGGCAGCGCGTGCTGACGCCGAGCACCGAGGAGACGTTGGAGGCCGGCGACGAGCTGCTGTTCGTGGCCGCGCAGGCGCGCGAGGAGCAGTTGGAGGATCTGCTGTCGGTGTGCCGGGGCGACTCGGACGACTGACCGGCGGAGAGCCGACACAAGGCGCGGGGCCGACACAGGGCCCGGAGCGGAAAGCGAGGGGCCCGGAACCGATTCGCGCGGTTCCGGGCCCCTCGCTTTCCGCTCCGGCCGGTTCAGTACTCCTGGTGGCGCGTCGCGGCGGCGGCCGCTTCCGCCTTCTCGGCCTGCTCCTGTGCCTCCATCTCGGCGAAGACATCGATGGGCGGCGGCGCCTTGGCGAGGAAGACCCAGGTCAGATAGACCGCGAGCAGGAAAGGCGGGATCTTCAGGGCAACCAGGACCCAGCCGAACTGGGTCGTGTCGGCCCACCAGTACAGCGGGAAGAGGATCGCGCACTTGGCGAGCAGGATCAGCCCCCAGGCATAGCTCGCCTTGGCGTATGCCTGCCTGCGGCCGGGGTTCCTGGTGCGCCAGGAGAGGTTCTCCTTGAACACCGGCCCCAGGATCAGACCGATCAGCGGCACCCCTGCGAGGGTGGTGATCAGATAGGCGAGGGCCAAGCCGAGCGTGTAGAGCATGCCCGGCAGATAGAAGTCCTTGGCATTGCCGGTCATCATGGCGAAGGCCACGCCGAACGCCACACCGAAGACACCGCTGAAGGCGTGCTTCACGGTGTCCCTGCGGATCAGCCGTACGGCGACGAGGAGCAGAGACACCACCAGGGCCGCGATGGCCGAGATGTGCAGATCCTTGTTGATCGTGAAGATCGTGACGAAGAGCAGCCCGGGAAGGACTGTCTCCACCATCCCCCGGACACCGCCGAACGCCTCGAAGAGCGCTGCCTCGGTGACCGCCTTCGCGTCGGCCTCCTGCTGGTCGGTGCGGGTGGTGCGGTCCGTGTCGGACGTCGGCTTGTCGAGAGACGTCACCGGCTACTCCTTGCCGAGCGGTCGGAGTTCGTATGTGGGATTGAACAGCACCCGGCGTCCATGACTCATGGCGATCCGGCCCGAGGCGATGAGCTTGCGGCCCGGTTCTATGCCCGCGATGGAGCGCCGGCCCAGCCAGACCACGTCCAGCGGCGCGGTGCCGTCGAAGAGCTCCGCCTCCAGGGCCGGCACTCCGGCGCGCGGCCGCAGGGTGACGGTCCGCAAGGTACCAGTCACCTTCACGATCTGCCGATCGGTGCATTCGGAGATACGCGTGCATCCCGAAGCCTGCGAGTCCTCCTGCAGCTCCTCGGACTCCAGGTCCTCCTGGGAGCTGGACAGCCGGTCGAGCATCCGCCGGAAGCGGCTGGACGGCTTCTCCGCCTTGCCTGGCTTCTCGAATCGAGGAACAGCACTCATAACCGAAGGGTACCGGTCTCCTGCGTTCCGAGCGGGTGTCCCGGGTCTCACTCGAACGGGTTACTCGTCAGGGTTTCAGAGTTCTCGTCAGAGTTACGGAGCAGGGGCGAGCAACGCTACGGAGGGGCGATGTCACGGAGGCAGGGGCGAGCAACGTCGAGGAGCGGGGGCGAGCGACGCGCAACGGACCAGGCCCGCAACACGCGCCTGCCGACGCAGGCTCGACCGCCCTCGCCCGACGCGCCGACGCCCGGCGTGCCCGGCTGCCGTTCAACCGCGCTCGAAGCGGTAGCCCATCCCCGGCTCGGTGACGAAGTGCCGGGGGTGCGAGGGGTCGGCCTCCAGCTTGCGCCTCAGCTGCGCCATGTAGACCCGCAGGTAGTTGGTCTCGGTGCCGTACGAGGGCCCCCACACCTCCTGGAGCAGCTGCTTCTGGCTGACCAGCCGGCCGCTGTTGCGGACCAGGACCTCCAGCAGATGCCACTCGGTGGGCGTGAGCCGCACGTCGCGTCCCTCGCGGTGGACCTTCTTCGCCGCCAGGTCGACGGTGAACCCCTCGGTCTCGACGACCACCATGTCGTCGGTGCCGTGCTGGCCGACGGGTTCCGCGCGGCGGACGGAGGCGCGCAGCCGAGCCAGCAGCTCGTCCATGCCGAACGGCTTGGTCACGTAGTCGTCGGCGCCGGCGTCCAGGGCCTCGACCTTCTCGTCGGAGGTGTGGCGGGCGGAGAGCACCAGGATCGGCACCCTGGTCCAGCCGCGCAGCCCCTTGATCACCTCGACGCCGTCCATGTCGGGCAGTCCGAGGTCGAGGACGACGACATCGGGGTGGCGGGCGGCGGCGAGCTGGAGGGCGGTGGCGCCGTCGGGCGCCGCGTCCACCTCGTACTTGCGCGCCTTCAGGTTGATCACGAGGGCGCGTACGATCTGCGGCTCGTCGTCGACCACAAGCACCCGGGTCATGGGGGCCCTGCCTTTCTGCTGTACGGCGATCTCCCGGGGCGTTCCGGAGATCATGAGGTGACCGGCGAAGTCATGACGTGACCCGCGCGGGCAGGTCAAGGCTGACCGGAACGTATCCCGAAGCCGCCTTGAGGGTCAGCACCATGGTGAGACCGCCGCCCGGGGTGTCCTCGGCGTCCAGTGTGCCGCCCATGGACTCCACGAAGCCGCGGGCCACCGCGAGGCCCAGCCCGACGCCCGCTCCGCGCGGGGCGTCGCCGTAGCGCTGGAAGGGCTCGAAGATGCGTTCCTTGGCGTCGTCGGGGATGCCGGGGCCCCGGTCGACGACCCGTAGTTCGACGCGTTCACCGAGCGCGCTGGCGGCCACCGTGACGTGTTCTTCGTAGGGGCTGTACTTGACGGCGTTCTCGACGATGTTGGCGACGGCCCTCTCCAGCAGCCCGGGGTCGACCCCGACCATCGGAAGGGTCTCGGGGATGTCGAGGTCCACGCTGCCCTCCGGCACGCCGCCGAGTGCCATCGGCACCACCTCGTCGAGGTCGATCTCGCGGATCAGCGGGGTGACGGTGCCGGTCTGCAGCCGGGACATGTCCAGGAGGTTGCCCACGAGGTGGTCGAGGCGGTCGGCGCCGTTCTCGATGCCCTCCAGGAGTTCCGCCTCGTCCTCGTCGGACCATGCCACGTCGTCGGAGCGCAGGGAGCTGACGGCGGCCTTGATGGCGGCGAGCGGGGTGCGCAGATCATGGCTGACGGCGGCGAGGAGCGCCGTCCTGATCCGGTTTCCCTCGGCGAGCCGCCGGGCCTTCTCGGCCTCGCCGACCAGGCGCTGCCGGTCCAGTACGACCGCGGCCTGGGCGGCGAACGCGCCGAGCACCCGGCGGTCCTCGGCGGGCAGCACCCGGCCGGAGAGGGCGAGCGCCATGTGGTCACCGACCGGCATGTCCACGTCGGCGTCCTCCGGACGGGCCACCGGCCCCGGGCCGACGCTTCCGGCGCAGGTCCACGGGTCGACGTCGCTCTGCCGCTCCAGCAGGGCGACGGACTCCATGCCGAAGGTCTCGCGGACCCGGTCCAGGAGCGCGTCCAGGGTGGTCTCGCCACGCAGCACGCTGCCGGCCAGGAAGGAGAGGATCTCCGACTCGGCGCGCAGCCGGGCCGCCTGATGGGTGCGGCGGGCCGCGAGATCGACCACCGAGGCGACCGAGACCGCCACCGCGAAGAAGATCAGGATGGCGACGAAGTTCTCCGGGTCCTGCACGGTCAGGGTGTGGGTGGGCGGAGTGAACCAGTAGTTCAGCAGCAGTGAGCCGACGGCGGCCGACGCGAGGGCGGGCAGCAGCCCGCCGAGCAGGGCTGCCGCGACCGTCATGAAGAGGAAGAGCAGGACGTCGTTGGCGAGCCCCGGTCCGTTCTCCAGGCCGGTGAGGAGCAGCGAGAGCAGCGCCGGGCCGCCGACGCCGACCAGCCAGCCCCAGATGATCCGGACCCGGCCCAGCCGGGCACTGCGGGCGATGGGCAGCCCCCGGCCCTTGGCCACCTCTTCGTGGGTGACGATGTGGACGTCGAGGTCGGGGCCGGACTCGCGGGCGACCGTGGCGCCCACGCCCGGTCCGTAGATGTACTGCCAGGTCTTGCGGCGGCTGGAGCCGAGGACGATCTGCGTGGCGTTCACCCCACGGGCGAATTCGAGGAGCGCCGACGGTATGTCGTCGCCGATGACATGGTGGAACGTGCCGCCGAGGTCCTCCACCAGGGTGCGCTGGACGGTGAGTTCCTTGGGCGAGGCGGAGGTCAGTCCGTCGCTGCGGGCGATGTAGACGGCGAGGATCTCGCTGCCGGAGCCCTTGGCGGCCATCCGGGACGCGCGGCGGATGAGCGTACGGCCCTCGGGGCCGCCGGTGAGTCCGACGACGATGCGTTCACGGGCCTGCCAGGTGGTGCGGATGTTGTGCTCGCCGCGGTACTGCTGAAGGTATTCGTCGACCCGGTCGGCGACCCAGAGGAGCGCCAGCTCGCGCAGGGCGGTCAGGTTGCCGGGGCGGAAGTAGTTGGACAGGGACGCGTCGATCCGGTCCGGCTTGTAGATGTTGCCGTGGGCCATCCGGCGGCGCAGTGCCTGGGGCGACATGTCGACGAGTTCGAGCTGGTCGGCCCTGCGGACGACCTCGTCGGGGACGGTCTCGCGCTGGCGTACGCCGGTTATGGCCTCGACTACGTCGCCGAGCGACTCCAGGTGCTGGATGTTGACGGTGGAGATCACGTCTATTCCGGCCTGGAGGAGCTCTTCCACGTCCTGCCAGCGCTTGGCGTTGCGGGAGCCCGGCACATTGGTGTGCGCGAGTTCGTCCACCAGGGCGACGGCCGGGGCGCGCTCCAGAACCGCGTCGACGTCCATCTCGGTGAAGACGGCGGAGCGGTACTCGATCTCACGGCGCCGGATCTGCTCCAGGCCGTGGAGCATGACCTCGGTGCGCGGGCGGTCGTGGTGCTCAACGAAGGCGACGACGCAGTCGGTGCCCCGTTCGACGCGCCTGTGGGCCTCGGAGAGCATCGCGTACGTCTTGCCGACGCCGGGTGCCGCACCCAGGTAGATCCGAAGCTTGCCGCGTGCCATGGCCCCATTGTCTTCTCTGAACCGGCTCCCGCAGATGCGGCGGCCGGTTCGAAGCTACCCCGTAGATTCTCGACAAATCGAATGAGAGGCAGGGGTGGGAGCCGAATTGACAGGATTCTGACGCCCGGATCGTGTACGGGATGCTCGGGCGGGGTCCGGCCCTCGGCAGGTCAGGGGCACCGCCGGCCGGTGGGTCCGGGCGGTCGGGGGCGCCGCAGGGCAGTGGGTCCGGGCATCCGTCGGGCGCTCGGGCCGGCCCCGGTCTGCCGGGCCGGGCCGACGGCCGGACCAGGACCGGGGCGTCCCGGCCAGGTCCGTGATGCGTCCGAGGCCTTTCGGACCCGGCCCGGACGTCCCGTCCGGCGGCGGTCTGCCGGGCCGGTGCCCATGCCGGCCATGTCGGACCCGGCGGCTCAAGCCCCCTGACCCCAGCCCGACGACGCACTCGGCCCTTGGAGGAGCTCACCCGTGCTCGACGATGTGCCCGTCGCTCAGCTCCAGCACCCGGTCCGCCAGGCCCAGCAGCTGGGCGTCGTGCGTCGCCACCAGCGCGGTGACGCCCTCACTCCGTACCACTGCCCTCAGCAGCTCCATCACCGCGAGCCCGGTCTCCGCGTCGAGCTGTCCCGTCGGCTCGTCCGCGATCAGCAGCGCGGGGCGGTTGGCGAGCGCGCGGGCGATCGCGACGCGCTGTTGCTGACCGCCGGAGAGCTCTCCGGGGCGCTGGGCCGCATGGTCGGCGAGGCCGACCATGGAGAGCAGCAGGGCCACCCGCTCCTCGCGCTCGCGCGGGTCCGTCCTGCACAGTCGCAGGGGTACGCCGACATTCTCCGCGGCCGTCAGGATCGGGATCAGGCCGAAGGACTGGAAGATGAAGCCGATCCGGTCCCGGCGCAGCTCCAGCAGCCCGTTCTCACCGAGCTCGGCGAGGTTCGTTCCGTCGACGGTGATCCGGCCGCCGTCCGGGCCGTCGAGCCCACCGACCAGGTTGAGGAGTGTGGTCTTGCCGGAGCCCGAGCGCCCCTTGAGCGCGACGAGCTCGCCGCGTGGCACCTCGAAGGAGACCCCGCGCAACGCGTGCACGACCGCGGCGCCGGTGCCGTACGAGCGGCGCAGGTCCTCGACCCGGACCATGGGTCCGCGCGCCGCGTCCTCGGCAACCGCCGCACCGCGCTGCCCTCCGGTGCTCGTCCGGCCGGTGTTGTCGGTCATGTTTCTCCCCCGCACATGTTTCCCCGTACGTGATCGTCTCGTCGGCCGCCAGTATGTGCATCAGGCACAGGGCCGGGGCAATGGCCGGGGGTCTCTCAGGCGTCCGGCCATACGCCGACGTGGTCGCCCTCGGCGGTGAGCCGTACCCGGTGGCGGAGCCCGTACCGTCGCACATACTCGTCGGGCAGCTGCAGTCGCCCGACCCGGTCGAGTACGGCGAATTCCTCCGCGCCGCCGTCCGGGCCGTCCTCGCGCAGCGTCTCCGTGGCGGTCCGGCCGTCGCGGATGCGTACGGTACGACGCACCTGGCCGGAGACCATCGGGTCGTGGGTGACGACCAGGACGGTCGCACCGAGTTCGTCGTTGGCGCGGCGCAGGGCGGCGAAGACGTCCTCGGCGCTCGCCGTGTCCAGTTCGCCGGTCGGTTCGTCGGCGAGCAGCACCCGGGGGCTGTTGGCGGTGGCCACCGCGACGGCGACGCGCTGCTGTTCGCCGCCGCTCAGTTCGGCGGGCCTGCGATCGCGGCAGTGCGCGATGCCGAGGACGCCGAGGAGTTCGGTGGCACGTGCCTCGCGCTGGCCACGCAGGACGCCGGTGTACTTCATCGGCAGGGTGACGTTCTCCACGGCGGTCAGATACGGCAGCAGGTTGCGTCCGGTCTGCTGCCGGACGAAGCCGACGGTGCGCCGGCGGTAGTCGAGGCGTTCGCGGCGGCGCATGGACATCAGGTCGCGCCCGGCGACCCTGGCCGATCCCGCGGTGGGGGTGTCGAGGCCGGACAGGATGGCGAGCAGGGTCGACTTGCCGGAGCCCGAGGCTCCGACGAGCGCCATGCACTCGCCCTCCCGTACGACGAGGTCGAGGCCCTGGAGCGCCTGCACCTCGACGTCCTCGGTGCGGTAGACGCGCACGACGTTGTCACAGACGACCAGGCCCTCGTCGGCGGCGGGCGTGGCGGCCGCCCTGGCCCGCGCCCCCAGCTGGCGGAGGTCCGTCATGCGGCGCTCCTCCCTTCGTACGTCTGGACCGTCCCGGCTGCTTCAGAGATCTCGGGTGCCTCGTGCGTCTTGTCCATCTCGCCCGCCTTCATCGCCTCGTCCGTCTCGTCCCCCTCATCCACCTGATCCGTCACGCGTCGCTCTCCCCCGTCTCCCCCACCCTGAGGACCGTCCCCAGCCCGCGACGGCGGGCCAGCCAGGTCTCCGCGGCTACGGCCGCCGCGATCAGTACGGCGAATCCGGCGCCCAGCAGGGCTACCGGCGCGTAGTCGGCGTGCAGGGCCGGTTCGGCGGGGCCACCGGTGAAGTCCCGCAGTTTCAGGGCCGGTCCGAGCAGCGCCGGAAGCGCGGCACCGAGAACCGCCCCGCCGGCCGCGGCGGCCAGTGCCATCGGCAGCAGCTGCAGGATCTGCAGCCCTGAGAGGCCGCGGGCGCCGAGGCCCAGCGTGCGGAGCTTCGCCGCGGTGCGGCCGCGTTCGGGTGCGGAGTGCAGCAGGTCGAGCACGAGCGCGACGAAGGCCAGCAGGCCCGTGAGCAGGGTGCAGACCGTGTACGCGGTGGACAGGGCGCCGAGCACACCGTCGTCCCGGTCCCGGGCGGCCACCTGGGAGCGGATCCGCAGATCGCCCACGCTGTCCTTGGTCGTGGCGCGTGGGGCGATACCGCGCAGCGTGTCCGCGTCGACGGCGGAGCCGTACAGCAGGAGGGCCCTCTCCTCCTGGTCCTGGGCGCGCAATCCGGTGAGCGCCGCCGTGTCGGCGAGCAGCACCCGGCTGTGGCGGTTTTCGAGGACCGGGCCGAGCGCCGGGTCGTGGGCAGCGCCGTCGCTGAGCACGCCGACGACGGTGAAGGTGAGGGTCCGGCCGCGCAGGGTGCCGGTGTACGTCGTGCCGACGGGCAGCCCGGGTCCGGTGAGCACCGGCACGGCTCCGCGTCCGGCGCGCGGGGCACGGGACAGTGCGGTCGCTGCCAGGGAACGGGGCACCGCGGCGCCGAGCGCGGCGGCGTCGAGGGAGACCAGGTCGGCCCGGCCGTGGTTGCCGCCGTCGTCGGCGCCGATGAGCGCCGCCGAGGTGCGGGAGACGGTGAGCCGGTGACGGACCCCCGGGGCCAGGGACAGCTTCCGCGCGGTCTCCGGGTCGACCTGGGCGCCGACGTAGGAGGCGTCGGCACCGACGTGCCGGTCGGCGGCGGTGCGGCGTCCTTCGCTGATCGTCCCGGCGACGAGGCTGCCGAAGACGGCGGTGGCGAGGGTGATGACCAGGACGAGGAGTGCGAGGGCGCGCGCGGGGGCGTCCTCGGCCGCGCGGGCGAGCGCGATCATCGGGACGGCGCCTCGGCGGCGCGCGGACCGGCGGGCCAGGAACCGTACGGGCGGCGGATAGCAGCGCACCAGCAGCAGGACGGTCGCCAGCCCCAGCAGCGCCGGTACGGCGGCGAGTTGGGGATCGGTGGCGTCCAGCATGCCCCGGGTCCGCAGGGCCAGGACACCGGCGACGGCGAGCAGCAGCACGGTGGCCTCGGCGGTGATCCGGCGCGCGCCGGCGCGCGCCCCGTCTTGGCCGTCGGTGGGCTGTCGCGGCGCTGTGTCCCGTACCGCGTTCCAGGTCAGTGCGGGCAGCACCAGCCAGGCGAGTACCGCGACGACCACCGCCGTGCCGTACGCGGGGCCGCTCGCGCCCCGGGGTGCGACGGTCCAGGCCGCCACGAGGCCCGTCGGCAGGCCGGTCAGCACGGCGGGCGCGGCCTGCCCGGCGGAGCTCCACCCGGGCGGAGCGGGGGACCAGGCGGTCGGCGAGCACGGCGGGCGCGGCGCTCATGATGTACCGGCCCGCGTCGTCGAGATCCCGCCCGAACGTGGCCGGCCCGGTCCTCCCGGCGCGGGAGATCTCCAGGGCCGAACTGAACTGGAGGCCCGGCCCGTCCTCCTGCACGGCGGCCACCCGGTCGAGCAGGGCCCGTCCGGCGAGCCGGCCCATGAGCGGCGGCGCGGCGGCGGCCGCGGCCGTGAGCAGGGCGACGAGTGCCGCGAGAGAGACCAGCAGGACGGCGTCGGCCCGCGCTTCCCGGACCGTCAGCACATCGGGCCGCCAGGAGCGCAGCGCACGGAGCCGGCCGGTGAGCGTACCTTTCCACGCGGCTCCCCTGGGTGCACGGTCGGCGAACGTGCCGGGGGAGGCGTCAGCCTCCGGCGCCCGGCCCGCGAATGTGCCGTTGGGCGCGTCACTCCCGGCCGCACGGTCGGCGAACGTGCCATTCGACGCGTCACTCCCCGGCGCCCGGCCGGTGAACGTGCCCTTCCACGCGGCTCTCCCCGGTACCCGGTCGGTCATCCGTCGTCCCCCGCCCGCAGTACCCGTGCCAGGTCCACCCGCGCCAGGAACAGGGCGGCGCAGCCGACCACCCCGCAGATCAGCACGGTCGTGGCCGCCCCGGTCATCGCCACCCGTGCCCAGGGCACGGACGTCAGCAGGACCGGGAAGACCTGCTGTCCGTCGGTGGTCACCGTGACCACCGGCAGGATCGCGGCCGCGAGCACCGTGCCGAGCAGGGTGCCCAGCAGCCCGGCGACGGCGGACAGGCCCAGCTGTTCGGTCCAGAGGTACG
Source organism: Streptomyces sp. NPDC047515 (assembly GCF_040643055.1). NCBI lineage: Bacteria > Bacillati > Actinomycetota > Actinomycetes > Kitasatosporales > Streptomycetaceae > Streptomyces > Streptomyces sp. NPDC047515. The sequence goes on along the minus strand of NZ_JBEYTM010000018.1, from coordinate 84,201 downwards.
CCGCGAGCTGACCGCGCCGTACGCCGATGGCCCGCAGCAGCGCGAACTCCCGGCGCCGGGCCCTCGCCGAGAGCACGGTGTGCAGCGTGAAGGCGATCACCGCGAAGGCCGGGGCCAGCAGCAGACAGAGCGTGAGCGCGCCGCGTGCGCCGTGCCGCAGCGGGTCGTCGGCGAGCCGGGCGCGTTCATGGGGCACGTGCGTCGCGACGCCGAGCCGCGGATCCGCGTCCACCGCCCGTAGCGCGGCGCTCGCCTCGTGCCCCCGCACCGAGGCCAGCCAGCCGGTCTCGGCCTCGGGCAGCCGGCCCTCGGCGGCGAGCAGACCGGTCAGCGCCCGGGAGTCGACGAGGAGGCGCGGAAAGTCCCGGTCGGCCCCGGGGACGCCCGCGATCCGGCCGACCACCTTGAAGGACAGGGCTCCCCCGTCCGGCGGCGTCACGTCCACGGTGTCCCCGATCTTGACCGTTCCCCGGTCGAGCAGCGCCGCATCGGCCAGAGCGGGCACATCGGGGGTGTGCCACGCCGTGCCGACCGCCAGCCGGATGTCCCACAGGGGCGAGACCGATGTGACGTCGGGGCCGCGCAGCACCGCGTCGACGAGTGCTGCGGCCCGCGGCCGGTTGCCGCACAGCACGGGCCCGGTGCCGGGGGCCGCGGCGGACGGATCGGGTTCGGCGCCGGGGCAGCCCACGGTGCCCGGGTCGGACACGTCGGTTCCGGTGACGTCCTTCAGGGACGCGGGGGCGGTCGCGCCCGGAATCCGGTCGATCGTCAGACGGTAGGTGCGCCGAACCGTTTCGCCCCGCATGTTCAGGCCGACCCGGAGGATCCGCAGCGGCCCGGTGCGCGCGGGCACGGGCAGGCGGACCGTACGGGTCCGGGTGCCCGTGGTACGCAGCGGCACGGAGCTCTCGTGGGCGAGTCCGTCGCCGTCCTCGAAGGTGATGGTGAGGGTGATCGGCACGGGAGTGCCGGGGCCGTCGGCGCCCAGCGCCACCCTCAGCGGGAGGGTGCGGGGCGTCCCGGCGAGCAGCAGTCCATGGCGTGGGACGGTGCGTCCGAGCGGGCGCAGGAGTTCGGCGAGCGGCCGGTCGGAGAGGTCGGGGCGCAGGGTGGGCACGGGTCCGCGTGCGGTGTTGATCCCGGTGACCGCGACGGGCTGATCCGCGACGTAGCCGGGCGCCTCCAGCACGGGGGTGAGCGCCTCGACCCCCGGCAGCTTCCGGTAGGCCTCCCTCCGCTCCCCCGCAGGCACTCCTCCGGCGTCCTCGGGCCCGGCGGTGATCCTCAGGTCCGAGCCGACGGCGAACACGGCCTGGTCGTGGCCGCCCCGGTCGAGGATTGCCAGCGCCGTCGCGCTGAGCGCTCCGACGGCCAGCGCCAAGGCGACGACCCGGGTCGGTCCGGCGTGCCGGGAGGCCCTGCGGCCGATCTGCCAACCGCCGAGCGGGAGTACGAGTCCGGTGCCGCGGCGGGCCATCGGGTCGATGAGTCGGCCGGTCAGCGGCAGCAGTCGCAGCACCAGCAGGACGGCCGCGACGGTCATCGTGACGGGGGCCAGGACGAGCACCGGATCGACCCCGCTGCCGCTGTCGCCCGCCGATAGCGGGGACCGGTACTGCCGCAGCTGCAGCCAGCCGATCACGGCAACGACGGCCAGGGCGGCGTCGATTCCGGTGCGCTGCGCCCCGGAGTACCGGCTCAGGCGCTGCCGCAGCCGGGAGACGGTACGCCGGTCGCGTACCGCCCGCACGGTGGGCACCAGCAGCGCGGCGCCGTGCACGGCGACGGCGAGCAGCGCGGCGGCCCAGGCGAGAGGGAGCGCCGACGGCTCGTCGGGGACACCTCCGGGGACGAGCCCGCCCCGGTCCAGCAATCGCAGCAGCGGTCCGGCGAGGAACGGTGCGACGCAGCCCGCCGGGAGTGCCACGGCCGCCCACTGGGCGGCGGCCGCGGCAGTGATTCCTGGTGCGCCCGCTCCACGTGCGGTGAGCAACGCCTCTTCCGGCGCGCGGTGTTCGGCGAGCTGACGCGCGGTGAGCACGAGCGCGGCGGCGGCGAGCGCCGCGAGCAGCGTGGCCGGGATGTACAGGCCGGCGCGGGCGACGGCGACGGGGGTGTCGAGTGCGCGCAGGGCGTTCGCGAGCCCGTCGACCACGGCGAGTTCGGAGCCGGGGACCGGCCCGCCGTGGAAGACGGAACGGCGGGTGTCGCTGCCGCTGAAGGTGTCGAGCCGTCCGGCGAGTGCGTCGATGCCGTCCAGTCCGAGACCGGAGGCGACCGGTGTGCCGAGCCACAGGTCGGTGGAGTCCGCGGCCAGCGGGGAGTCCGCGGTGAAGGCGTCGGGGGCGAGCAGGACCATGTTCTCGGTGCTTCCGTAGGCCCCGGCGAGGGCCTCCCAGAGGGCGGGTGACCGGTCCTGGGGGGCGTAGATCCCGCTCAGTCGCAGGGAGACCCGGCCTCTGCCGTTGGCATCGACGGTGAACCTGTTGCCGGGGCGCAGCTGGAGCCGGGCGGCGAGGACCCTGGGCAGCGCCGCCTCCGTGGCACCGCCCGCGGTGGCACCGCGCGGCCAACGGCCGGAAAGCAGCCGGGCATGGCGCGACTGGTCCTGGAGCGCGACGACCGAGACGGCCAGGTCCTCGGCCGTACGGCCGTCGGCGCCGCTGACGGGGTAGCCGCCGGACATCGCCGCCGGCGCCCGGTGAGCGGCCCAGGTGTGCTGCGGTACGTCGGCGAAGACACGGCCCATCGCGGCGCGCACGGCCTTGTCCGTACGGTCGTACGCCGCGTCCTTGCCTGGCGTGTGCCGGCCTCCGACCTGGACGACGGCTCCGGAGTCCGCGGCGAGCCTACGCTGCGCCCCGCCCTCGACCGCGCGCTCGGTGAGCGCGGCCAGCGCCGCCAGCACAGTGGCCGCGAGCAGCACCGCGAGCCCTGCCGCGCAGAGCACCAGACCGTGGTGCCTGACGCAGCGCAACAGCGCAGGCGTCCGCCCTCACTGATTCCCCACCAGTCCCCCTGGTCACTCCCATCCCTCGGATGATCGGGCCAGTATGGGCAAACGCCACCGACGCCGCAATGATCCGGACAAGTTGGACACCCCTGCCCGCGCGCACATATGACGCATCGTCGGCCCGATCGGTCCAATCGGTCCGGTCAGTCCGGTCGGCCCTCTTCGTCGGGGCGCTACCGCTTCCCCACAACTTTCCGACAACTCTCTGACAGCGGCCGACCAGCCTTGCCGAGGTCCATCGGGGCGAGTGCCCCGTCCTTGAAAGGGTGCGCATGACGTCACGCAGGAGCCTTCCCCGGCTGGCGGCCGGAGTCCTCGGGATATCCCTGACCATGTCCGCGGTCCCCGCCGCAACCGCCACCGCAAGAACACAGCCGCCCACCGCCCCCACCGTCTCCGAGCGGCAGGTGCTGCCCCATCTGCGTGCCCTGCAGCGGATCGCCGACCGCAACGGCGGCAACCGCGCGCACGGCACGCAGGGGTACGCCGACTCGGTGACGTATGTGAAGAACGCCCTCGACCGGGCGGGCTTCCGCACGAAACTCGTCCCCTTCACCCACGACGGCACCATGGGCAACAATCTGATCGCCGACTGGCCGGGCGGCGACCCGGATCACGTGCTGCTGACCGGCGCCCACCTCGACAGCGTCGAGGAGGGCCCGGGAATCAACGACAACGGCTCGGGCTCGACCGCGGTCCTGGCCACCGCCCTTCAGGTGGCCAAGTCCCGGCTCAGGCCCGAGCGGCACCTTCGGTTCGCCTGGTGGGGCGCGGAGGAGCTGGGGCTGATCGGCTCGGCGGACTACGTCGGCAAACTCTCCGGGGCCGAGCGCCGCAGGATCGACGTCTATCTCAACTTCGACCAGGCGGGCAGCAAGAACACCCAGCAGTGGCTCGTGGTCCACGACGACGAGCACGGCGAGACCGAGGCCCAGCAGGCTTTCGAGGCGTGGTTCGCCGAACGGAACATCCCCACGTTCGACATCGGCGTCGGCGGTTCGGACCACGAGTCGTTCGGAAACGTCGGCATCCCGTCGTCCGGCTTCAGCACCGGTATCTCGGACTGCATCCACGAGGCGTGCGACAACCTCGCCAACGTGGACCCGAAGACGGAGACGACCAGCACCGATGCCCTCATCGGCGTGCTGTGGAAGCTCGCCGCCACCGCTCCCCGACACTGACCCCCATCCCCAGGAACGAGACATGCGCAGACTGCTGAACCGACGCCGCAGAACCGCTGCCGCCCTCGTGGCCGCGGTCGTGAGCGGCACCGTACTGACCGTCCTCCCCGCCTCGGCCGCCATCGGCGGTCCGGGCGTCGGTGACCCGTACTTCCCTGACGACGGCAACTCCGGCTACGACGTCTCCCACTACGACGTCCGTATCGCCTACGACCCGGCGCGCACCGACCACCTGGACGGCGACACCACCGTCACCGCCCGCGCCCTGACCGGCCTGGACCGGTTCAGCCTGGACCTCAAGGGCTTCACCGTGGCATCGGTCACCGTGGACAGCACCCCGGTGAAGGCGTTCTCCAGGTCCGGGGCCCATGAGCTGGTCATCACCCCGGTCCGCCCGGTCGCGCGGGGCGCGACCTTTGCGGTCCGGGTGAAGTACGCGGGCAAGCCCGACGCCGAGGGCTGGCACACCCTGAAGACCGGCGGCGCGTACGTGGCGGGCGAACCGCACGCGGCGACCTCCTGGTATCCCGCCAACGACCACCCGTCCGACAAGGCCACCTTCGCCCTCACCGCGACGGTGCCCGACGGCTGGACGGCCGTCGGCAACGGGCTGCCGGGCCCGGTCACCGTGAAGGACGGCAGGAAGACCTTCCGCTGGTTCGAGGACAAGCCGCTGGCGACGTACCTCAGCACGGTCGCGATCGACAGGTTCACCGTCCACCGGGGGAAGACGGCCGCCGGAACCCCGGTCATCACGGCTTACAGCCCGGACGCCGTCGTCGACCCGGACGCGGAGGCCGAGCAGACGGACATCCTGGACTTCCTGACCGCGAAGTTCGGCCCGTACCCGTTCTCCTCGGCGGGCGCCATCGTCGTCGGGGCCACGAAGGAACCCACGGGTGGCCCGCTGGCTCTGGAGACGCAGAGCCGGCCCACGTACGGCGGCGGCATGCTCTTCGACGCCTCGGTGGTCCATGAGAACACCCACCAGTGGTTCGGTGACAGCGTCTCGTTCAAGGACTGGCGGGACGGCTGCGCCGCGGAGTGCTTCGCCCAGTACGCCGGGCAGTTGTGGGAGGAGCACAAGGGCGCCGACCTGGATCAGGACTACTACCGTTCCGAGATCGAGGACTACCGCGACGACCCGTCGTTCTGGTCCACCAGGCTCTACGACCCGGGCCCGGGGAAGGAGTTGGATTCCGCGCTGTACTTCAAGGGGTCGCTGATGCTGCACGCCCTGCGGCGCACGGTCGGTGACGAGGCGTTCTTCCGGACGCTCAGGACCTGGACCCGCGACCACGCGTACGGAAACGCCTCGTTCCGGCAGTTCGAGGCGCTGGCGGCCGAGGTATCGGGGAAGCACCTCAAGGGCTTCTTCGGGGCGTGGGTCGACGGCACGGTGATCCCGCCGGCGAAGTACCTCTACCCGGGAAGCCTGGGCTCGCCGACGGGCTGAACCGGCGTGCGGCGTGCGGCGTGCGGCGTGCGGCGTGCGGCCGATGGTCCGGGGCCGGCCGCGGCGGCCGGCCCCGGCGCTCTCAAGCTCCGCTCACCAGCTGCTTGAGAGCGATGTTGAGCTGGAGGACGTTGGCCCTCGGTTCCCCCACGAAGCCGAGAATCCGGCCGTCCGTGTGCTGCTCGACAAGCTTCTCCACCTGCGCGACGCGGAGATGGTTCCGCTCGGCGACGCGGCGCACCTGGAGCTGTGCGTACGCCGGGGAGATGGCCGGATCGAGACCGGAGCCCGAGGAGGTGACGGCGTCGGCCGGCACGTCGGCGGGGCTGACGGGGTGGCCGGGGACGGAATTGTCCTTGACGACTGCGGCCTTGGCGGCTGTCACCGCGTCGATCAGTTCCTTGCTGTCGCCGGAGCGGTTGGTCGCGCCGGAGAGGATCAGCTTGTACTGGGTGTTGACGCTGTTGGTGCCGAGGCCGTTGGAGGGGCGCGGCTGGAACCACTTGAGGTCCAAAGCCGCGGTCTGCTGTCCCTTCTTCAGCGGCAGGTCATAGCGCTGGCCGATGAGTTCGGAGCCGACGACCTTGCCGTTCGCGGTGATCTCGGAGCCGTTGGCCTTGTCGGGGAAGATGCCCTGAGCGACACCCGTCACGGCGAGCGGGTAGAGCACGCCGCACACGACAGTGAGGACGAGCAGGGCACGCAGCCCGGCCCAGAGCAACCGGACGGTGTTTGCTACGGAGTTGTTCATGGCAGGTCAGCCGATCCCGGGGATGTGGGAGATGATCAGGTCGATGATCTTGATGCCGATGAACGGGGCGACCAGGCCGCCCAGGCCGTAGATCCCGATGTTGCGCCGGAGCATCGAGTCGGCGCTGCTGGGCCGGTAGCGCACGCCCTTCAGGGCGAGCGGCACCAGTGCGATGATGATCAGCGCGTTGAACACGACCGCCGAGAGGATCGCGGACTCCGGCGAGGACAGCCGCATGATGTTGAGCGTGTCCAGGCCGGGATAGACCACCGCGAACATCGCCGGGATGATCGCGAAGTACTTCGCGACGTCGTTGGCGATCGAGAACGTCGTCAGCGCGCCCCGGGTGATGAGCAGTTGCTTGCCGATCTCGACGATCTCGATCAGCTTGGTGGGGTTGGAGTCCAGGTCCACCATGTTCCCGGCCTCCTTGGCGGCCGAGGTGCCGGTGTTCATCGCCACGCCGACGTCCGCCTGGGCCAGCGCGGGCGCGTCGTTGGTCCCGTCGCCCGTCATCGCGACGAGCTTGCCGCCCGCCTGCTCCCGCTTGATGAGGGCCATCTTGTCCTCGGGCGTGGCCTCCGCGAGGAAGTCGTCGACCCCGGCCTCCTCGGCGATGGCCCTCGCGGTCAGCGGGTTGTCGCCCGTGATCATGACCGTCTTGATGCCCATCCGGCGCAGCTCGTCGAACCGCTCCCGCATCCCTTCCTTGACGACGTCCTTGAGGTGGATGACGCCCAGGACCCGGGCACCCTGCCCGTCCTCCAGAGCCACCAGCAGCGGTGTGCCGCCTGCCTCGGAGATCCGCTCGGTGAGCGTCCGTACCTCCGGCGAGACGCTGCCGCCGCGCTCCTTGACCCAGGCGACGACGGAACCGCTCGCGCCCTTGCGGACCCTGCGTCCGTCGACGTCCACGCCCGACATCCGCGTCTGGGCGGTGAACGCGACCCATTCGGCCTGCCGCAGTTCGCCCTGGTGGCGCTCGCGCAGCCCGTACTTCTCCTTGGCGAGCACGACGATCGAGCGGCCCTCGGGCGTCTCGTCGGCCAGTGAGGAGAGCTGGGCGGCGTCCGCCAGTTCGGCCTCGGTCGTGCCCTTGACGGGGACGAACTCGGCGGCCTGCCGGTTGCCGAGCGTGATGGTGCCGGTCTTGTCGAGCAGCAGGGTCGAGACATCGCCGGCGGCCTCGACGGCACGCCCCGACATCGCGAGCACGTTGCGCTGCACCAGCCGGTCCATCCCGGCGATCCCGATCGCGGAGAGCAGCGCTCCGATGGTCGTCGGGATCAGGCAGACCAGCAGCGCGGTCAGCACGATCATCGACTGCTTCTGGCCCGCGTAGATCGCGAACGGCTGGAGGGTGACGACGGCGAGCAGGAAGACGATGGTGAGGGACGCGAGCAGGATGTTCAGCGCGATCTCGTTGGGCGTCTTCTGCCGGGCCGCGCCCTCGACCAGGGCGATCATCCGGTCGATGAACGTTTCTCCGGGCTTGGTGGTGATCTTGACGACGATCCGGTCGGAGAGCACCTTCGTACCACCGGTGACGGCGGAGCGGTCGCCGCCGGACTCCCGGATGACCGGCGCCGATTCACCCGTGATCGCGGACTCGTCGACGCTCGCGACACCGTCGACGACGTCCCCGTCACCGGGGATGATGTCACCGGCCTCACAGATCACCAGATCGCCGACGCGCAGTTCGGTGCCGGGGACCCGTTCCTCGTTGGTGCCGATGATCCGCCGGGCGACCGTGTCGGTCTTGGCCCTGCGCAACGTGTCGGCCTGCGCCTTGCCGCGCCCTTCGGCAACCGCCTCCGCCAGGTTGGCGAAGATCGTGGTCAGCCACAGCCAGACCGCGATCGCCCAGCCGAACCAGTCGCCGGGGTTCAGGCACGCCAGCACGGTGGTGAACACCGAACCGATCAGCACCACGAACATCACCGGGGACTTGACCATCACCCGGGGGTCGAGCTTGCGTACGGCGTCGGGGAAGGACTTGAGCAATTGTCCGGGGTCGAACAGGCCTCCGCCGACGCGTCCTTCGCTGTGGTGACCCGTGGGCGCGTCCTGGTGGGGTGCCCGGGTGGGGGTGACAGTGGACATCGAGTCCTCTTGCTTCGTACGAGTGGTCATGACGCCAGCCCTTCGGCCAGCGGCCCCAGCGCCAGGGCCGGGAAGTAGGTCAGCCCGGTGATGATCAGGATCGTCCCGACCAGCAGCCCGCTGAACAGCGGCTTGTGCGTGCCCAGGGTTCCCACGGTCGCCGGTACGGGCTTCTGCTCGGCGAGCGAGCCGGCCAGCGCGAGCACGAACACCATCGGCAGGAAGCGGCCCAGCAGCATCGCGAGACCGATGGTCGTGTTGAACCACTGCGTGTCCGCGTTCAGCCCGGCGAAGGCCGAACCGTTGTTGTTCGCACCCGAGGTGTACGCGTACAGCACCTCGGAGAATCCATGCGCACCGGAGTTCAGCATGGAGTGCGGCGGGGTGGGCAGGACCAGTGCCGCGGCGGTGAAGCAGAGCACCAGCGCCGGGGTGATCAGGATGTAGCAGGCCGCGAGCTTGATCTGCCGGGTGCCGATCTTCTTGCCGAGGTACTCGGGCGTACGGCCGACCATCAGGCCCGCGATGAACACCGCGATGATCGCCATGATCAGCATGCCGTAGAGGCCGGATCCGACCCCGCCGGGAGCGATCTCGCCGAGCTGCATGCCCAGCATCGTGATGCCCCCGCCGAAGCCCGTGTACGAGGAGTGGAAGGAGTTGACCGCACCCGTGGAGGTGAGCGTCGTGGCCACGGCGAAGATCGACGAGCCGGCGATCCCGAACCGGGTCTCCTTGCCTTCCATGGCCCCGCCCGCGATGTCGAACGCGGGCCCGTGGTGGCTGAACTCGGTCCACATCATCAGGGTGGTGAAGCCCAGCCAGATGACACCCATCGCCGCGAGGATCGCGTAGCCCTGCTTCAGCGAGCCGACCATCCGTCCGAACGTCCGCGTGAGCGCGAACGGAATGACCAGGATCAGGAAGATCTCGAAGAGGTTGGACAGGCCGTTGGGATTCTCGAACGGATGGGACGAGTTGGCGTTGAAGTAGCCGCCGCCGTTCGTACCCAGCTCCTTGATGACCTCCTGCGAGGCCACCGCTCCGCCGTTCCACTGCTGCGAACCGCCCATGAACTGGCCGACCTCATGGATGCCGGAGAAGTTCTGGATGGCTCCGCAGGCGACCAGCACCAGCGCGCCGACCACGGCGATCGGGATCAGGATCCGGACGGTGCCGCGCACCAGGTCGGACCAGAAATTGCCCAGCTCACCGGTGCGGGAGCGGGCGAAGCCCCGTACCAGCGCCACCGCGACGGCGATGCCGACGGCGGCCGAGACGAAGTTCTGCACCGCGAGGCCGCCGGTCTGGACGACATGGCCCATGGCCTGCTCGCCGTAGTACGACTGCCAGTTGGTGTTCGCGACGAACGACGCCGCCGTGTTGAACGCCTGGTCGGGATCGATCGAGGCGAAGCCGAGCGAACCGGGCAACGCGCCCTGGAGCCGCTGCAGCAGATAGAGGAAGAGGACACTCACCGCGGAGAAGGCGAGGACCCCGCGCAGGTACGCGGGCCAGCGCATCTGTGCGTCGGGATTGACGCCTACGGCCTTGTACATCCACTTCTCGACGCGTAGGTGCTTCTGCGAGGAGTAGACGCCGGCCATGTAGTCACCGAGCGGACGGTATGCCAGCGCCAGCGCCGCGACGAGCGCGAGAACCTGGAGCACACCAGCGAGGACGGGGCTCATATCGGGCTCAGAACCTCTCCGGGTACAGAAGGGCGAGGATGAGATAGCCCAGCAGGGCGACGGCCACGACGAGGCCGACGATGTTTTCGGCGGTCACAGCTTGGCCACCCCCTTGGCGACGAGAGCCACCAACGCGAACACCGCGATCGTGGTGACGACGAAGGCCACATCGGCCATCGTGTGCTCCTAGATGAGGTACGGAATCTCTGACCTCCTGAGCAAACCCCGCGTCCCGGCCGTCCAGGCCTTGCGTTGATGGCTTCCTTACGGGGAGGGGCGGGCCTTTGACGGCGCACATACGTGCCCTATACGCGCCCCATACACGCCCCTTTGTGCGCCCCGAAGCCGCCACGACAGCAGGCCCCTGGACACGGCCCCGGAGACGGCCCCGGACGCGGCCCCGGACGCACAAAGGCCGGTGGGCCGCACCCCCTTTCGAGGGGGTGCGGCCCACCGGCCTTCAGCTGTGCCGGGCGGCAGCCCGTATCCGCTCAGCGCACTTCGGTGATCTCGGGGCCGCGCTGGAGCTGGCCCATGCCACCGGAGAACTTCGAGTTCTCCTGGTTCTCCTGCTGGACGCCCTCGGGCACCATCTGGGCGTCATTGGGAAGCTTGAGGACGATCGGATCGCGCGGCGCCATCGGGCCCTCGCCACGGACGACCACGGTGTCCCGGAAGATCGTCTCCAGCAGCCCCGCGGCCTCCGGCTGCACGGCACCCTGGCCGGAGATCACTCCGCGCAGGAACCAGCGCGGCCCGTCGACGCCGACGAAGCGCACCAGCTGCACCCCGTTCGTCCCGTCGGGGAGCTGTACGGGGACCTGGGCGCGCAGCTCCCAGCCCAGCGGACCCTCGACCTCGTCGATGATCCCACCCTGCTGAGTGATGCCGGAGGCGATCTCCTCGCGGACCTCGCCCCAGATGCCCTCTTTCTTGGGCGCGGCGAAGGCCTGCAGCTGAATGGCGCTGTCGTGCATCACCACGGTCGCGGCCACGATCGCGTCGCCGGCCACCTCGACCCGCAGCTCCATGCCCTCGACGCCGGGCACGAACACGCCACCCAGGTCGACCCGGCCCTCGCCGGGCTGGGAGACCTCGGTGATGTCCCACGGCCCGTCCGGCCGCGGCGCCGGCGGGAGATTCACCCGACGCGAGCCGCTGTCGGCCCCATCGGCGTCATCGAGCTCGTCGACGACCTGCTCGGCCTCGCGCGCTTCGTCCGCCGCGTCCTCGGCGGAACCACTCTTCTTGCGACGTCCGAACACGTCACTGTCCTTCCCGGTCGGGTACGACCGAAGCGTAGCTGTTCCCGCCCTGGGTAATTCCGCCCCTGACGCCATCAACATCACCGGACGCGTGCCCTCCGGTGGATCCGAAACCTCCCTCGCCGCGAGCCGAGCCGGGGAGCTCCGCCACTTCGTGGAAGCGCACCTTCTCGACCTGCTGTACGACCAGTTGGGCAATCCGGTCGAACCGCTCGAACCATACGGGCTCCCGCGGGTCGAGATTGATGACGATCACCTTGATCTCTCCACGGTACCCGGCATCAACCGTCCCCGGGGCATTGACGAGAGCGACTCCGCAGCGTGCGGCGAGGCCGGACCGCGGGTGCACGAACGCCGCGTACCCGTCGGGCAGCGCGATCGACACCCCGGTGGGGAGCACCGCCCGCTCGCCCGGAGCCAGTTCGACGGCCTCGGTGGTCACCAGATCGACCCCGGCGTCGCCGGGGTGCCCATAGGCCGGAATCGGCACGTCCGGGTCGACCCGGCGGATCAGCACGTCCACGGGATGGCGCATCAGGGGTTCACCTCGAACGCGCGGGCGCGCCTGACCTGGTCCGGGTCGGCCATCGCTGCCTGGATCTCGGCCGGGCGGCCGTTGTCGATGAAGTGGTCGATCTTCACCTCGATGAAGAGGGCCTCGGCACGGACCGCCACGGGCCCCTCCGGGCCCCCGATCCGGCCCGTGGCCCGGGAGTAGATCTTCCGGCCGTGCACCGCGGTGATCTCGGCGTCGAGGTACAGCACGGTGTCCACCGGAACCGGGGCGACGAAGTCGGTCTCCAGCCGCCCGGTCACCGCGATCACCCGCAGCAGCCAGTTCAGCGAGCCGAGCGTCTCGTCCAGCGCGGTGGCCAGAATGCCACCGTGCGCCAGGCCCGGGGCGCCCTGATGGGCGGCCTTCACGGTGAACTCCGCGGTGACGCTGACACCCTCGGCGGCCCGTGCCTGGAGGTGCAGCCCGTGCGGCTGCCCCTCGCCGCAGCCGAAACAGTGTTCGTAGTGCGCGCCGAGGAGTTCGCCGGGGGCCGGGGCTTCGGGGTGCCGGACCGGTTTCACCGCGTCGGCCGGGGGCTTCAGAGCCGCAGATGTTCCACTCACAGGCGCAGACCTTACCCGCGCGGCCACCTGCGGGTCGCGCCGTGCCAAGCTTGGGTTCATGCAGCCTTCCACCCCGCCTTTCGACGAACGACTGACCGCGCCCCGCTCGTGGTGGCTCATCGCCTTCCTGGTCGGCATCGCCTGTGCCCTGATGCTGTTGCCGCTCGGCGGCCTGCCGCTGCTGGCCGGCCTGGTGGGCGGCACGGCCCTTTCGGCGGTCGCGGTCAGCTCCTACGGTTCGGCCAGGATCCGGGTCGTCGCGGGCGCCCTGGTGGCCGGTGACGCGCGCATTCCGGTGTCGGCGCTCGGCGAGGCCGAAGTGCTGGACGAGGAGGAGGCGCGTGCGTGGCGCTCGTACAAGGCGGACACCCGCGCGTTCATGCTGCTGCGCAGCTACATCCCGACGGCGGTGCGGGTGGAGGTCACCGACCCGCAGGACCCGACGCCGTACGTCTATCTGTCGACCCGCGAGCCGCAGGCACTGGTCGCCGCGCTCAGCGCGGTACGGGCCTGAAAGGCACATGACGGTACGGCAGGGCGGTATGGGCAGGGCGTTGCGGTACGGGCAGGCGGTACGGGCCGGAGAGACGCGTCCGGAAATCTCCGCCTGCCCACGAGCCCGGCGCGCGCTCGCGGCGTTGTCGTAGCGCCCCGGTCGAGTGCCCTGGTGCCGGGTTCTTCGGGATCCGGGCCGACTTCGTTCTTCCATGGGCTCGCGAGGAGCCCTTCACAGGCCCTCCAGGGGCTCCGCCGGCATCCAGCAGGCCTCCGACCCGCCGGAGCGGGTCCTAACTCCCCAGCTCGCCCCGCAGCCCCTTGCGCGGGGCGCCCGGAACCATCGGTGGCAGCTCCGGAAGCCGGTCCCAGGGGATCTGGCGTTTGCGCAGGTCCTTCCTGACCCGCTCGGCGAGCTTTCTGGTGTCACGCCGGTTCATCATCGCGCCGACGGCGGCGCCGATCATGAACGGGACGAGATTCGGCAGGTCGCGCACCGTGCGCTTCATGATCTGCTGGCGCAGCTCGCGCTTCATCTGGCCGCCCAGCGCCGCGTTGACCGTCGTGGGATGGGCGACATCGATACCGCGCTCCTCAGTCCAGGACGTCAGATAGGCGGTGGAACGCTGGGTGAGCCCGCCCGGCGGGCGCAGCCCGTAGACCTCGTGCAGCTCGGCGACGAGCTTCATCTCTATCGCGGCCACACCGGTGATCTCCGCCGTCAGCTCGGCGAGCATGGCGGGCGGAACGGGCATCATGGCCGCCGCGCCGATACCGGCGCCGACGGTGGCGGTGGCCTTGCTCGCCCCCGCGATGAGCTTGTCGGCGAGCTCCTCGGGCCCCAGGCCCGGGAACTGCTTGCGCAGGGTGGCGAGGTCACGCACAGGGACACGGGGAGCCGTTTCGATGATCAGGTCGGCGATATGACCGATCGCGGCCCTGACGCTCTCCCCGCCCTTGCGTACTCCCCGTTTCACTGAACCCAGACGGCCTGCCCCGGTCACGGGCTCCGTCCTGTCGACCTGTCCGGCCCCATCGGCCGTGTCGACTCCCTCGACTGCCGTGACCACTTCGAGCGAGGCCGACCGGCCCCGCTCGTCGTCCCGCACACCCGCGGAGGGTGGCAGGGCGGACCGCTCGGCAGGCGCTGCAACGCCTTCCACCGGGCCTGTACCGCCCTGATTCGCCTCCGACGACCTCTTGCGCCGCAAGCGTCGCTTCCGGAACGGTGTGTCGCCTGCCACGGCCTGTTCGACCTAGTGCCGCGACCGGCAATGTTTGCCCGGAAGGAGCGTCGTCCAGTGCGTGCGATCGCAAGGCGGTCGGAAGTCCTTGTAGCGGAGCTACCAGGGCTTTTGGCCAACGCGGCGAGCGTGCGCGCTGGGCGGCGCGACGGGGCAAAGCTTGCCGGGAGGGGCACTAGTCGCAGTCGCGGCAGATCGGCTGGCCGTTCTTCTCGCGTGCCAACTGGCTCCTGTGGTGCACGAGGAAGCAGCTCATGCACGTGAACTCGTCGGCTTGCTTGGGCAGGACCCTCACGGCCAGTTCTTCGTTGGACAGGTCTGCGCCGGGCAGCTCCAGCCCTTCGGCCGCGTCGAACTCGTCGACGTCGACGGCGGACGCCGTCTTGTCGCTCCGCCGGGCCTTCAGCTCTTCAAGACTGTCCTGGTCGACGTCGTCATCGGTCTTGCGTGGGGTGTCGTAATCCGTTGCCATGTCGCTCTCCCCCTCTGGGTGTCTGCGGTGTCTCAGCGCACGTAACGCGTGAGAGGCCGGACTTGTGCCCGACCCGAGGCGGAGATTTTGCCTCACATCAAGGTCTGTTACTCAATCGACACCCAAAAGGACCGCTCGGGAGTGATCGGCTTGGGTGGCGATGGGGACCGTACACGGTCCCGGTGTCGTGCTCCACGGGCGCCACCCCGTTTACTTCCCGTGATATCGAGCCCCGAAAACCCCGACTTTTGCGGGTTTTCCGGTGACTGCCCTGATCACGGAGCGTTGACGTCCCGATATTCGCTCCTGTGATCGATCACACACGGCCACTCCGGGTTCAGGTCCCGAAAATTCCGCTCAAAGCGAACAAACTTCTGCGAGCGCGGATCGCTCCGCCCAGCCTCTCAGACCGGCAGTGAGACACGCATCACAAGACCACCCCCCTCGCGGGGTTCCGCGACGATACGGCCGCCGTGAGCGCGCGCCACGGACCGCGCGATCGAGAGTCCGAGCCCCACACCCTTGTCGCTGCCCGTTCGCTCCGTACGCAGCCGTCTGAAGGGCTCGAAGAGGTTGTCGATCTCGTACGCGGGCACCACGGGGCCCGTGTTCGAGACCACCAGCACGGCGTGGCCCGTCTGCAGCTCGGTGGTGACCTCCACCCAGCCCTGCTCGGGGATGTTGTAGCGCACGGCGTTCTGTACGAGGTTCAGCGCGATCCGCTCCAGCAGGACGCCGTTGCCCTGGATCACGGCGGGGGCCAGCTCGCCACGGATCTCCACACCTCGCTCCTCCGCCTCGCCGCGCGTCTGATCGATCGCGCGCGAGGCCACCTCGGAGAGGTCGACCGGTTTGCGCTCGACGATCTGGTTGTCACTGCGGGCGAGCAGCAGCAGTCCCTCGACCAGCTGCTCACTGCGCTCGTTGGTGGCCAGCAGGGTCTTGCCGAGCTGTTTCAGCTCGGGCGGGGCCTGCGGATCGGAGAGATGGACCTCCAGCAGCGTCCGGTTGATCGCGAGCGGGGTCCGCAGCTCGTGCGACGCGTTCCCGACGAACCGCTGCTGGGCGGTGAAGGCCCGCTCCAGGCGGTCCAGCATCTCGTCGAAGGTGTCGGCGAGCTCCTTCAGCTCGTCGTCCGGGCCGTCCAGCTCGATCCGGCGGGACAGATCCGTTCCGGCCACCCGGCGGGCGGTGCGGGTGATCCGGCCCAGCGGGGAGAGCACCCGGCCCGCCATGGCGTAGCCGAAGGCGAAGGCGATGACACTGAGGCCGACCAGGGCCAGCAGCGACCGGTTCAGCAGGGTGTCCAGCGCCTGCTGGCGCTGATGGTTGACGCAGGAGTTCATCGCCGCGTTGAAGGCGTCCGGCGTCGATTTTTCGTTGAAGTTGCACACGTCACTGGTGACCTGACCGCTCACGATCTTGAACGGCAGCTCGCTGCCCACGTGCAGGGCCTGCGCGGCCAGCATGTAGATGATCGACAGCAGCAGAATGCCCGCGATCAGGAACATGCCGCCATACAGCAGCGTGAGCCGTATCCGGATGGTCGGCCGCAGCCAGTAGGGCGGCTCCTGCTGTTTGGGCTCCCAGGTGGGCTTCGGAGGCGCCGTCGGCGGCGCGGGGACGGAGGGCATCGGCCGTCAGATCCGGTAGCCGGAGCCGGGGACGGTGACGATCACAGGCGGCTCGCCGAGTTTGCGGCGCAGCGTCATGACCGTCACCCGGACGACATTGGTGAACGGGTCGGTGTGCTCGTCCCAGGCCTTCTCCAGCAGTTGCTCGGCCGAGACGACCGCGCCCTCGCTGCGCATCAGGACCTCCAGCACGGCGAACTCCTTCGGCGCGAGCTGGATCTCGGCCTCACCCCGGAACACCTCGCGCCGGTTGGGGTCCAGCTTGATGCCCGCGCGCTCCAGGACGGGCGGCAGCGCCACCGTCGTACGCCGGCCCAGGGCCCGCACCCGTGCCGTGAGCTCGCTGAAGGCGAACGGCTTGGGCAGATAGTCGTCGGCGCCCAGCTCCAGGCCCGCCACCCGGTCGCTGACGTCGCCGGACGCGGTGAGCATGAGCACCCGGGTGGGCATGCCCAGCTCGACGATCCGGCGACAGACGTCGTCGCCGTGCACCAGGGGGAGGTCCCGGTCCAGCACCACGACGTCGTAGTCGTTGACCTCGATGCGCTCCAGGGCCGCGGCGCCGTCGTACACGACATCGACGGCCATGGCCTCACGGCGCAATCCGGTGGCCACCGCATCGGCGAGCAGCTGCTCGTCCTCCACGACGAGTACGCGCACGGCGCTGTCCTTCCTTAGAAAAATCAGACGGAAATGTCAGAACGTCCCGATGTGCTCACGGTCCGTGATGCGGGCCGCTCATCGGTGATGCTCTGTGCTGCTCCATCCTGCCCGCAACGCGCATAAACCGGCGGTAAGACGGCGCTGGCCGACCCCGGGCTCCAGGGAATGCGCCGGATTTCCCGGCCAGTTGAGGTTTCTCTGAGCTTGAGGCTGGGGAGGACGCATTCACACCCGCGATCACGCCTTGAATGTGGCGTACCACTGGCCACTCCGTCCCCGGAGAGTGCGTGATCACCCGCCCTACCGCCTCCGCGCGGAGGGAAACCCGGGCACACCCCCGTGCCACCGACCCACGATGAGGGGGCGCATTATGGATGCTTTCACCGCAGGTCTGCTGCAACGAATCAAGGCCACCGAATCCGACCTCACGAAAGCGCGCGAGACGGGCGACGACTTCCTCGCGGATGTCGAGCAGGGCGAGCTGGACGACCTGCACCGCCTCGCCGCCGAGCACGGCGTCGAAATCGGCGCCACCAGCGTCTGAGCCGCGCGAGAAGGGCCCCTGATGCCATTGTCCGGCGTCAGGGGCCCTTCTCGCGTGCCGGAAGGCTCCGGTCGACCGGTTTCAGTCGTGCCAGGCTCCGAACTCCTCCAGGAGGCTCTGCAGCGGCGCGAAGACACCCGGCGTCGCGGCCACCGTCAGGTCACCGTCGGCGGGCAGCCCAGGACGGCCACCGGTGCAGGCCCCCGCCTCCCGCGCGATGAGGTCACCGGCGGCGAGGTCCCACGGGTGGAGCCCGCGCTCGTAGTAGCCGTCGAGGCGGCCGGACGCGACATCGCAGAGGTCCACGGCGGCGGAGCCGCTGCGCCGGATGTCACGCAGTCGCGGGATCAGCTTCTGGGCCACGTCCGCCTGGTGCGTCCGGACGAGGCCGACGTAGTTGAAGCCGGTCGAGACGAGCGCCTGGTCGAGCGGCGGCGCGGGCCGGCAGCGCAGCGCGGTGCCGTCACCGTACGCACCGCCCTTCGCGTACGCGCCGCCGCCGAGCACCGCTTGATACGTCTCGCGGCGCATCGGGACCTCCACCACGCCCACGATCCGTTCGCCGTCCCGTTCGGCGGCGATGGAGACGGCCCATGTCGGCAGTCCGTACAGGTAGTTCACGGTGCCGTCGAGCGGATCGATGACCCAGCGGATACCGCTGCTGCCCGCCGCGCTGGCCCCTTCCTCACCGAGGAAGCCGTCCCGGGGGCGGCGCTCGGCGAGGAATCCCGTGATCAGCTTCTCGGCGGCGATGTCCATCTCGGTGACGACATCGATGGGGCTGGACTTGGTCGCTGCCACTCCCAGATCGGCCGGACGGCCGTCGCGCAGCAGCGCGCCGGCGCGGCGGGCGGCCTCCAGGGCGAGGTCGAGCAGTTCGGAGGGGTTCGGGTCGGTCACGGCGCTCCAGGGGGCTCTGACGTGCGGCAGGGGGTTGTCACGCGTACGGGCTGTCGGCGCCCGCGGCGGCGGGCTTGAGGGTCCGCGCCGGGCAGCAGCCGACCGGGCAGACGTCGTGGCTCGGGCCGAGCGTGCCCAGCGCGCACGGCCGCGCGCCGTGTCCCTGTTCGGCGGCGGCGCGCTCCAGAACCAGCTCCCGCACGGCGGCGGCGAACCGCGGGTCGGCGCCCACGGTCGCGGACCTGCGCACCGGGAGTCCCAGCTCGGCGGCCTTCGCGGTGGCCTCCGTGTCGAGGTCGTAGAGCACCTCCATGTGGTCCGAGACGAAGCCGATGGGGGCCATCACCACGGCGGGGACGCCCTCGCCGTGCAGGGTCTCCACGTGGTCGCAGATGTCGGGCTCCAGCCACGGGATGTGCGGGGCGCCGCTGCGGGACTGGTAGACGAGCTGCCAGGGGTACGCCACGCCGGTCTCCGCGCGCACCGCGTCGACGATCAGCCGGGCGACGTCGAGGTGCTCGGCGACATAGGCGCCGCCGTCGCCGTGCGCCTCCACCGGGCCGGAGGTGTCGGCGGCGGAGACGGGGATGGAGTGTGTGGTGAAGGCGAGGTGCGCCCCGCCCCGTACGTCCTCAGGGAGGTCGGCCAGCGAGGCGAGGACGCCGTCCACCATGGGCTGTACGAACCCGGGGTGGTTGAAGTAGTGCCGGAGCTTGTCGACCCGGGGCACCGGCAGGCCCTCGGCCTCCAGGGCGGCCAGCGACGCGGCCAGGTTCTCGCGGTACTGGCGACAGCCCGAGTAGGAGGCGTAGGCGCTGGTGGCGAGGACGGCGATGCGGCGGTGTCCGTCGGTGACCATCCGGCGCAGGGTGTCGGTGAGGTACGGGGCCCAGTTGCGGTTGCCCCAGTACACTGGCAGATCGAGTCCGTGCTCCGCGAAGTCCTTGCGCAGGGCGTCCAGCAGGGCTCTGTTCTGGGCGTTGATCGGGCTGACGCCGCCGAACAGGAAGTAGTGCTTGCCGACCTCTTTCAGCCGCTCCTCGGGGATGCCGCGGCCACGGGTCACGTTCGCCAGGAACGGGACCACGTCGTCCCGGCCTTCGGGGCCGCCGAAGGAGAGGAGCAGGAGGGCGTCGTAGGGAGCGGGATCGCACAGATCGGACATGGCACCGATCCTGCCACCCGCCTCGGACAGCGCTGCCACCGACGTCGGATCCCGGCCAACCCCGGTGTCGGGGCGCCCGTCGCGACCGTAAGCTGTACCGGCCATATTCACGTATTACTGGCGCGTGCGATCACGCTGTTCCGGAGCCCTCCTTGCCCAGTCCCTACCGCGCGATATTCGCCGCCCCCGGCACCAAGGGGTTCTCGGCGGCCGGATTCCTAGGCCGGATGCCGCTGTCCATGATGGGCATCGGCGTGGTGACCATGGTTTCCCAGCTCACCGGCCGTTACGGGCTCGCGGGCGCGCTCTCCGCGACGCTGGCGATGTCGGCGGCGGTGGTCGGACCGCAGATCTCCCGGCTGGTCGACCGGCACGGGCAGCGCCGCGTGCTGCGTCCCGTGACCCTGGTCGCGCTGGCGGCGGTGGCCGGGCTCCTGATCTGCGCGCAGCAGCGGCTGCCGGACTGGACGCTCTTCGTCTTCGCGGCGGGCGCCGGCTCCGTCCCCAGCGTGGGCTCGATGATCCGGGCCCGCTGGGCGGACATCTACCGCGGATCGCCACAGCAGTTGCACACCGCCTACTCGTGGGAGTCGATCGTCGACGAGGTGTGCTTCATCTTCGGGCCGATCATCTCGATCGGTCTGTCCACCGCCTGGTTCCCGGAGGCGGGACCGCTGCTCGCGGCCGGCTTCCTGCTGGTCGGCGTCTTCTGGCTGACCGCGCAGCGCGCCACCGAGCCGGTGCCGCATCCGCACGAGCAGCACACCGACGGCTCCGCGCTGCGCTCCACGGGGCTGAGGGTGCTGGTGGTGACGTTCGTGGCGACGGGGGCGATCTTCGGGGCCGTCGACGTGGTGACGGTGGCCTTCGCCGAGGAGCGGGGCCACAAGGCGGCGGCGAGCCTCGTGCTGGCCGTGTACGCGCTGGGGTCCTGCCTGGCCGGAGCTGTTTTCGGCCTGCTTCGCCTCAAGGGGCCGGCTTCCACCCGGTGGCTGGTGGGTGTGTGCGCGATGGCCGTGAGTATGATCCCCCTCCAACTGGCCGGGAGCCTCCCGTTTCTGGCCGTGGCGCTCTTTGTCGCGGGCCTCGCCATCGCACCGACGATGGTGACCACCATGGCCCTCGTCGAACAGCACGTACCGCGCACCAAACTGACCGAGGGCATGACCTGGACCAGCACCGGGCTCGCCGTCGGCGTGGCGCTCGGCTCCTCGGCCGCCGGCTGGGTGGTCGACGCGTCCGGGGCCGAGGCGGGGTACGCGGTGCCCGCCGTGGCGGGAGCGCTCGCGGCCGCGGTGGCGTTCCTGGGGTATCGCCGGCTCAGTGGGCCGGTTCCTACGGAAGGGCGCGGGACAGATGACCGACACCGACGCACGGACGACGACGAGCGCGTGGCGTAACTGGGCCGGGAACGTCAACGCCCGTCCGGTACGGGCCGTGTCCCCCGCCTCCGTGCCGGAACTCGCCGAGGCACTGCGCCGGGCGTCCGAGGACGGGCTGAGGGTGAAGCCGGTCGGCACCGGTCACTCCTTCACCGCCACGGCGGCCACCGACGGCGTGCTCATCCGCCCGGACCTGCTCACCGGCATCCGGAAGATCGACCGCGAGGCGATGACGGTGACCGTCGAGGCCGGCACCCCGCTGAAGCGGCTGAACACCGCTCTGGCCAGGGAGGGCCTGTCGCTCACCAACATGGGCGACATCATGGAGCAGACGGTCGCCGGGGCCACCTCCACGGGAACCCACGGCACCGGTCGTGACTCGGCGTCCATATCCGCGCAGATCCGCGCCCTCGAACTCGTCACGGCCGACGGCACGGTGCTGACCTGTTCCGAGAAGGAGAACGCCGACATCTTCGCCGTCGCCCGGATCGGGCTGGGCGCCCTGGGCGTCGTCACGGCGATCACCTTCGCCGTGGAGCCCGTCTTCCTGCTGACGGCCCGCGAGGAACCGATGGGCTTCGACCGGGTCACGGCCGATTTCGACGAACTGGTCGCCGAGAACGAGCACTTCGAGTTCTACTGGTTCCCGCACACCGGCAACTGCAATACCAAGCGCAACAACCGCAGCGCGGGCCCCGCCGCCCCGCCCGGGAAGGTCAGCGGCTGGATCGAGGACGAGCTCCTCTCCAACGGGATCTTCCAGGTGGCCTGTTCGTTCGGCCGGGCGGTCCCGGCCACCATCCCCTCGATCGCCAAGATCTCCAGCCGCGCCCTGTCGGCCCGTACGTACACCGACATCCCTTACAAGGTCTTCACCAGTCCGCGCCGGGTGCGCTTCGTGGAGATGGAGTACGCGCTGCCGCGCGAGGCCGCCATGGAGGCGCTGCGCGAGGTCAAGGCCATGGTCGAGCGTTCGCCCCTGCGGATCAGCTTCCCGGTGGAGGTCCGTACGGCTCCCGCCGACGACATCGCGCTCTCCACGGCCTCGGGCCGGGAGAGCGCGTACATCGCCGTCCATCTCTACAAGGGCACGCGCTACCAGGCGTACTTCACGGCGGTCGAGCGGATCATGACCGCTCACGCCGGCCGCCCGCACTGGGGCAAGGTCAACACCCGCGATGCCGAGTACCTCGCCGGGGTGTACCCGCGGTTCGGCGAGTTCACCGCCGTGCGCGACCGGCTGGACCCGGACCGGCTCTTCGGCAACGACTATCTGCGCCGGGTACTGGGCGACTGAGCACCGCGACCGTTCACTGCCCGGTGCCCGTGCCCGAGGTGGCGCTGTCGCCCTGCGCGGGGGCGTCGCCCGCACCCGGGGAGTTCGGACCGGTGCTGCCGCTGTTGCCGGGCGCCGACGGGGAGGGCGTGGCCGCCGGGGACGGGCCGGTCACGCTTCCGGACTTGTCGGACTGCGTGGGGCTGGGCGTCGGATCGGCCGAGGAACGGTCGCGCTGACCGGAGTCGGAGTTCCCGCTCTGCCCGTCCTGTGGGCCCGTGCCGGGCGTCGCACCGCTCTCCTGCCCCGGGGCCTGCCCCCGGGCGGGTTCGTCGCTGGTCGACGGTGCCGGGTCGTTCGACCCCGAGCCCCGTTCCCCACCGCGTACGACGGAGCCGACGGTGGTTCCGTGGCCGCCGCTCAGGTCATTGCCGGAGACCAGTTCGAACGTGGTGATGCCGGCCATCGTCACGGCGAAGACGACGACCGCCCCGAGCGCCGGCCGCTTCCAGCCTCGCAGCCGGGTGCCGTGGGTGGTGGCTTCGGAGAACTCCTCGTCCTGGTCCGGACGGCCCGCCGTCGTCGACCGTGCCCCGTCGAACCGCCGCACCAGCCGCGTACGGTCCGGGTCCACCGGCACACTGCGCAGCACGGTCGTGGCGTCGACCTCACGCAGCGCGGTCGTGGCGTCCACGGCGGGCATCACCGTGGTGGCGTCGTGGGTTCCGGCCGGTGGCCGCCGCTCCCCCTGCGCCCCGCGCGCGTCGACCGTCTCCCTCGTCCGCACGGTCACTTCCCGGCCCGGGTGCTTCACCTGCACCGTGACCTCGCGGATCTGCTCCCCCGTGCGGCGGAAGAAGTGCTGGAAGACCGAACCGCCACAGGTGGCGACGACGCTCATGACGCCCGCGCCGAGGATCGTTCCGTACACGCCCAGCTGGGAGGCCGCCACCGCTGCCGCGACCGCTGCCACCGCGCTGCCCGCCACCTGCGGCAGGCTCAGATCTATACGCCTTTCTTTGGGTTCTATGTCACTTTCCGGCTTCTGCACCATTTCCAGCCCTTGATTGACATCTCTCCCACCATGCAACAGGAAGGGACATTTGAGCGAAGTGAATAGTTCCGCTTCGGGGGATTCTGTGAAGCAGGACACGAGTGGAGGTCATCCGCATCGGGCTGGGTGGCTCAACTCCCGCACCTCAGGAGAACTTCGGCGGCGCGGCGGTCCACCCACATGGCCCGAATGGAGTACTGTGGCGAGCCCTGGGGCCGGACACCCACGTGGGTGTCCGGGATCTTCGGGAGGGGGCCGAAGGAGGCACTCGATCCGGCGGCGCCACGGCATCGCACGGGGACTGACTACACGAGGTGACCAGCGGTCACATTGTGTTGCACAATAGGTCACCGTGTCATACCGGCGATCAAGGGCTCACGCCCGACACGCCGGGCAACACGGCAATGTTGTGGCAGGCTGCACCCGGGCAGGCCACACTCGACTAGCGGAAGCAGCGACGCACGTGACGTCGGCAGGCACCACCCGGGAGGTCCCCATGCCCGAACTGCGTGTCGTGGCCGTCTCCAACGACGGCACACGACTGGTGCTCAAGGCTGCGGACAGCACGGAGTACACGCTTCCGATCGACGAGCGGCTGCGAGCCGCCGTGCGCAACGACCGCGCGCGGCTCGGCCAGATCGAGATCGAGGTGGAGAGCCACCTCCGCCCCCGCGACATCCAGGCCCGGATACGAGCCGGTGCCTCCGCGGAGGAGGTCGCTCAGTTCGCCGGCATCCCGGTAGACCGTGTCCGCCGCTTCGAGGGCCCTGTGCTCGCGGAGCGCGCCTTCATGGCCGAGCGGGCCCGGAAGACTCCTGTGCGCCGTCCCGGCGAGAACACCGGCCCCCAGCTCGGCGAGGCGGTGCAGGAGCGGCTGCTGCTGCGCGGCGCCGACAAGGAGACCGTCCAGTGGGATTCCTGGCGCCGCGACGACGGCACCTGGGAGGTCCTCCTGGTCTACCGGGTCGCAGGCGAGCCGCACTCGGCGAGCTGGACGTACGACGCGCCGCGCCGGCTGGTCCAGGCCGTGGACGACGAGGCCCGTTCGCTGATCGGCGAGACCGACGACGTCGCCGCGCCCGAGCCGAGCTTCCCGTTCGTGCCCCGGATCGCCCGGCTGCCCCGCGACAGGCCGCTCGACCGCGCCCTGGACCGCCAGATGGAGCGCCCGACGGCCCCGGCCCCCGTGCCGGAGCCCGAGGAACACATCGGCGGTATCTCGGCCGGCGAGCGCGACTCGCTGACCAGCCTGCTGGAGGCTGTACCGAGCTTCCGTGGCGACATGGTGGTACCTGAGCGGCCCGCACCGTCCGAGCCTCCGGCCATCGAACCCGCGCAGGAGCCGGAGGCCGATGAGCCGCCTGCCGCCGCGGCCTCCGTCGGCGCCGGTTCCGCCTATGCGGATGTGCTGATGCCGCGGGCAGTGGCGGGTCACCGCGACCGGCTGACCGGGACGACGGACCGCCAGGCCGAGGCGGACGGCGTCCGGCCGGGCCGCCGTGCCGCCGTGCCGAGCTGGGACGAGATCGTCTTCGGTACGCGCCGCAAGAAGCAGGACTGAACGGGGTAACCGCAGCATGACGAGGGCCCGTACGCCGCTGCGTACGGGCCCTCGTGCCTCACGCGCCCCTGGTGCCTTACGCGAGCCTCGCGACGGATGTGCGTCCTGCGCCCCGGCCGGGCGAGGCCGGGGCGCCCTGTGGCGGTGCCGGTCGATCCGCGCGGCGCGGATTCCGTTACTGGGGGTCGGGGCCCGTGGCGACCGGGCGGGACTCGTCTGCGGACCACTCGGACCAGGAACCCGCGTACAGCGCTGCGGAGATCCCGGCGATGGCCAGGGCCAGCACCTCATGAGCGCCGGACACGCCGGAGCCGCAGTAGACGCCGACCTCCGGCGCCCGGTCGGCGCCGAGCCCCTCGAAACGGTCCGCCAGCGACCGGGCGGGCAGGAATCGACCGTCGTCCCGTGCGTTCTCGGAGGTCGGGGCCGAGACCGCACCCGGGATGTGCCCGCCCACCCGGTCGATCGGCTCCACGTCGCCCCGGTAGCGCTCGGCGGCCCGCGCGTCGAGCAGCAGTCCGGTACGAGCCAGCGCCGCCGCTCCGTCCGCGTCCAGCAGCGCCAGCGCACCGGGGACCGGCCGGAAGTCGCCCTCGGCGGGGATCGGGGTCTCCTTCTGGAGCTCTCCCTTCCAGGCCGCAAGGCCGCCGTCCAGGACCCGGACGTCCTCGTGCCCCGTCCAGCGCAGCAGCCACCAGGCGCGCGCCGCCGCCCAGCCCTGGCCGCCGTCGTACACGACCACCGGGGCGTCCCGGGAGACACCGGCCCGGCGCATCACCGCGCCGAACTCCTCCGGATCGGGCAGCGGATGACGGCCGCCGACGCCCGCCGGACCGGCGAGTTCCGCGTCCAGATCGACAAAGACCGCGCCGGGGATGTGCCCGGCCTCGTAATCGGGTCGGCCGTGCGGGCCGCCCAGCTGCCAACGTACGTCCAGGAGCACCGGCGGACGTGGCCCCGCCGACTCGCTCAGGTATTCGGATGCGGTGATGATGGGCTTCATGGGTGCCATCCTCGCGCAGGAGCCGCCCCACTCGTCATACGGTCAAAGCGAACGTACCGCCCAAAACCGGTCTCCCTCAGGCGAGATCCCGGAAAGTGCGGCGCGGCCGGGGCACATTGTGCGCCGGGTGGTGCAAGCATCTGCACGGGGCATACACATCCTGTACCGCACGGCGGCACACCGGCCCCGTTCCCCCCGTACGGCCACCACGATGGTCCGAGGAGAGAGTGACGATGACCGAGGCTGCCGCCCGGCGCACGCCTGGAACACCTTGCTGGGTGAGTCTGATCGTGCACGGACTGAGCACGACCCAGGACTTCTACGCCGCCCTGTTCGGCTGGGAGTTCGTGCCCGGACCGGACCAGCTGGGTCCGTACGTCCGCGCGCTGATCGACGGGAAAGTGGTCGCGGGCATCGGACAACTACCGCCCGAACGCCATCTGCCGGTCGCCTGGACGACCTATCTGGCCACCGACAACGCCGATGTCACGGCGGAGATGATCCGCTCCTGCGGCGGCACGGTGGCCGTCGGACCGCTCGACGCGGGTGAAGCGGGCCGGCTCGCCATCGCCTCCGATCCCAGTGGCGCGGTCTTCGGAATCTGGCAGGCCGCCGCTCACATGGGTACGGCACTCGCGGGCGCCCACGGCACCCCGGTCTGGAACGAGCTGATGACCCGCGAGACGTCAACGGTCTGCAAGTTCTACCAGACGGTCTTCGGCTACGAGGCGGAGGCCGTGGTCTCGGCCGATTTCGACTACCAGACCCTGCATCTGCACGGCCGTCCGGTGGCCTCGCTGCACGGCGTCGGCCACGCCCTGCCGCGCGACCGCGGGCCGCACTGGATGACCTACTTCGAGGTCGACGACACCGACGAGGCCGCCCACCGTGTGGCGGACCTCGGCGGATACATCTTGCAGCCGCCCCGCCAGGGGTCGACCGGCCGGGTGGCGACCGTGGCGGACCCGGAGGGCGCGGTGTTCACGATCGTGCGGTCGGCGGCCCGCTGAGCCGTCGGGCCGCGGGGCGGTCAGCCGGTGCGGACCCGTTCGACATGGCGGTGCGCGGGTCCGGCCAGTCGGGCGTGCATCTCGTCGAAGAGTTCGGACGCTTCGGTTCCGCACCACTCCGCGGGCAGCAGTTCACGCGCCACGCCCGGGTCGAGGTAGACGAGCCGACGCCAGTCGGTGAGCACTCTGATGTACGTCGTGAACGCCTCGCGGTCCGTCACCGGTCCGCCGCTCGCGATCTGCTCGGCCGCTGGACGGTGCGCCGCGACGAATTCGACGTACAGCCGCTGCAGGCGGACGGTGTCCCACCAGGAGCGGACCTTCGCGGCCAGGTCCGCTCCGCCGCCCTCGTCCTCGTGCCCGGCCACGGAGAGGTAGTCGGCCCGGAACAGGTCGGCGTACGAACGCAGGCCGTGCCGAGCCAGCATGTCCTCCGCCTCGTCGTGCACATGCCCCGGTGCGATCCACACCCCGGCCGACACGGAACCGAAGCCGAGCCGGGTCAGCTGGGTGCGCAGGGTGTGCCGCTTGGCCCGTTCGGACTCGGGTACGGAGAAGACCACCAGCACCCAGCCCTCGTCCACCGTGGCCCTGCGGGCCGCGAAGATGCGCGGATCACCGCCGCGCAGAATGCGTTCGGTCTCGGGCGAGATCCGGTATCCGGCGGCTCCGGAGACCGATTCCGCGTCGAGCAGTCCGGCACGCTTCAGCCGGGAGACCGAGGAGCGCACGGTGGGGCCCTCGACACCGAGGTCGGCGAGCAGCTGGATCAGCGAGGCCACGGACATCCAGCCGTCGGTGTCGCGCGCGTACAGCCCGTAGACCGTCACGATCAGCTGCCTCGGCTGCACCTTACCCAGCGGGCCCGGTTCGGACTCGGCCTCTTTTCCGCTCACCGTGTTCACAGCGTCATCCTAAGCATCCGTACCCGACGCCGGAGGGGACGGTTCAGGCGGAGGAGACGGGCAGCACATCCGGCGAGAGCGCGCCCGCGCGGGCGCCCGCGCTGGTCGTCCTGCGCTGGTGGTGACGGCGGCACAACACCTCGTAACCGACCTCGCCCGCCTGGTGATTGACGTCCCCCACCACCACCTGGGCGCCCTCGACGACCATCTCGCCGCCGACCGTTCGCGCGTTGTGCGTGGCCCGAGCGCCGCACCAGCAGAGCGCTTCGACCTGGAGCGTCTCGACCCGGTCGGCCAGTTCGATCAGTCGCTGCGATCCGGGGAACAGCTTGGTCCGGAAGTCCGTGGTGATACCGAACGCGAAGACGTCCATGTCGAGGTCGTCGACGACACGGGCGAGCTGGTCGATCTGGACGGGGGCCAGGAACTGCGCCTCGTCCACGATCACGTAGTCCGCCCGGCCGCCCCGGCTTATGCGGTCGACGAGGTACGCGTACAGGTCCATGCCCTCATCGGCCTCGACGGCCTCGGTGACGAGGCCCAGGCGCGAGGAGAGCTTGCCCTCTCCCGCCCGGTCGTCACGAGTGAAGATCACGCCTTGCAGGCCACGCGCCGAACGGTTGTGGCCGATCTGCAGCGCCAGCGTGCTCTTTCCGCAGTCCATCGTTCCGGAGAAGAACACAAGCTCGGGCATGAGTGGCTGAGGACCTTTCGGGCGGGCGAGGCAGGACCGGGAAAACGGTGGTGGCGGACCTGCGGTGGGAAAAACGCGCTTACGAGCGTACTTCGAGCAGCGGCACGAGCTGCTCGACGGGGGTCATGGAGCCGTGCATGCCGACCATCGCGGACTCGTGCGGCTCATTGACCGAGGCGGTGATCACCACGTCGTCGTGGGCCGCCGCGACGACATCGCCGATCCTGCCGTGGACACGTTCATCGACCTTCGGGCCGAACCAGCCGGCCGCGATCGCCTCGTCCCGGCTCGCCACCCAGAACTGCTCCCCGAGCACTTCCCGCCAGACGGTCAGTACGTCGTTCTCGGCCCCCGGGACCGCGTACACATGCCGTGCCCGGCCCTCGCCACCGAGCAGGGCGACACCCGCACGCAGCTCCCAGTCCTCGTCGAAGTCGATCCGGGACCGCTCGTCGAAGGGGATGTCGATCATGCCGTGATCGGCCGTGATGTACAGCGCCGAGCGGGGCGGGAGCTGTTCGGCCAGTCGCTGGGCCAGGCCGTCCGCGTACATCAGCTGTCCCCGCCAGGCGTCGGAGTCCACGCCGAAGCGGTGTCCCTTGCCGTCGACCTCGCTGTAATAGGTGTAGACGAGTGAGCGGTCACCGGCGGCGAGCCGTTCGGCGGCGACGTCCATCCGCTCCTCGCCGGACAGCCGGCCGAGGAACGAGCCCCCGCTGAGTGCGATCTTGGTGAGCGGGGTCTGCTCGAAGACGGGTGCGGAGACCTGGGCGGTGCACACCCCCGCGGCCTCGGCGAGCGAGAATACGGTGGGGTAAGGCTGCCAGGCCTTCGGCGAGGTCCAGGGCTTCCAGCGGAGCTGGTTCATCAGCTCGCCGGTCTCCGGATTGCGCGCGGTGTACCCGGGCAGGCCGTGCTCGCCGGGCGGAAGTCCGGTGCCGACCGAGGCCAGCGACGTCGCGGTGGTGGCCGGGAAGCCCGCCGTGACCGGACGGCCGGAGCCGCCGCGCGAGGTGGGGAGCAGGGAGTGCAGAAACGGTGCCTCGTCCGGGTGGGCCTTGATCTGTTCCCAGCCGAGACCGTCGATCAGGAACACGCAGTTCCGGTCGGCCGGGGTGAGTTCGGGGATCGCCGCGGTGAAGCCCGGTACGCCCTGTCCGGCGACGAGCGTGGGCAGCAGATCGCAGAGCGAGCCGCTGCCGTACTCCGGGACCGGGGCGGTGTCGACGGGGAGCAGAACGGGGTCCTGCCAGGCCGGCTGGGCCATCAGCGGCCGGTCGCCGCGGTCGCGGCCGTGGCCTCGGAGAGCGACTGCGCGAAGGCAAGGGTCTGGCGCACGGTGTCCGGACCGTCACCGGCCTCGCTGACCCGCAGGCTCAGATCGTCGGCGGTGGAGCTGCCGGTGTAACCGTGGTCGGCCTCGCAGTTGGGGTCGCCGCACGCGGCCGGCTCCAGGTCGATGCGGGAGACGGCGCCCCAGCCGATGGTGAGGACGACCTCGCGGGGCAGCGTGCCCGGTACGTACTTCTCCGGGTTGGCCACGACGCGGCTGACCACGACCGACGAGATCCGGTCGAGCTTGACCGACTCCGTGGAGGTGGTGGCGTACGGCGTCGGGGAGCTGGTGTCCGCGTTCTGCTCGTCGGTGTGGCTGACGATGAATCGGTTGTCCGTCAGGACCAGGACCGTGACATGGCGCCGCACCTCGTTGGAGTCGAAGGTGGTCTCCTGGTGCACAAGGTACGAAGCGACCGGCTCACCGCCCACGGCCGCCTCCACCGCCTCGGCCACGAGGGCCGGGTAGTAGCCACTGCGCTCGATCGCCGTGCGCAGCCCCTGGGTCGTCGTACCGGTCTTAGCCATGAGCACCATCCTACGGGGGACGGACGGCTGCCGGGGACGGTGTGCGGCAGGGCCGGCCTGGCCCGGAGCGGCGAGGGAAACCGTGCTTTCGCGCCCGTCCGGCGACGGATGCCGAAGCCTGCCCCTCCGCTCAGTAGTTGGGGAGCCGACGGGGGCCGAGGTCGGTGCGGGCCGGGGGCGGCGAGAGCCGGACGCTCGCACCGAGAACGGCCAGTCCCTGGGTGGCGACCACGACCGGCTCCAGGGCCACGGAGACCACCTCGGGGTGGTCGTCGACCAGCCTGGACACCCGCAGCAGCAGTTCTTCGAGCGCCGCGGTGTCCACGGGCGCCGCGCCACGCCAGCCGAACAGCACCGGGGCGGCCCGGATGGACCGGATCAGCTCGGCGGCGTCGCGGTCGGTGGCCGGAACGAGGCGGTGGGCAGTGTCGCCGAGGAGTTCGGAGGGCGCGCCCGCGAGTCCGAAGGAGAGGACGGCGCCCGCCGCCGGGTCGATCGCGGCCCGGACGACGGTGTCGACGCCGCGCGGCGCCATGGCCTGGACGACGGGCTGGAGTTCGGCGGGCTTGCCGAGCAGCTCGGTCAGTTCGCCGTACGCCCGGCGCAGGGCGCTCTCGTTGGCGAGGTCCAGCCGGACACCGCCGAGATCGGCCCGGTGGCGCAGATGGGGGGCGGTGGTCTTGAGCGCCACGGGGTAGCCGAGCCGAGCCGCCGCGGCGACGGCGGTTTCCGGGTCGGGGGCCTGGAGGGTCGGTCGCACGGTGATGCCGTAGCGGCCCAGGAGATCCCGCGCCTCGTCGGGCGCGAGCGGCCGGCCCCGCGGGTCGGGGTCGGAGCCGAGGAGGGCGTGGATCAGGTCGGCGGCACCCGGCTCGTCGATGGTGTCGTCGAGGAACTCGGGCACCTTGCCCGGCACGGCGGCCTGCCGTCGCCACTGCGCGTACCTCACCGCTTCGGCCAGGGCCCGCACGGCCCGCTCGGCGGCGGGGTAGGCGGGGATCCGGCCGCTACGGGGGCCGGATCCGGGGCCGTCCCCGTCGTCCGCTCCGGTGGCGGCGGAATCCGGTGCCGCGGGGCCGACGGGCCCGAGTTCGGGGCCGGATGCCGCAGGGGCAGGCGTGGGGGCGGTGGCGGTTCCCTGCGGGAAGGCGGTGGCTCCGGCGTGTGTGGAGGTGAGGGCGCCGAGGGGCGGCGCCGAAGGGCGCGGCAGCGCGACCGTGCTGGTGGCCGCGGCGAGAGCCTCCGCCAGGCCGCCGATCTCCACATGGACGACGGCCACCGGCTTGGCGGGGCCGGCCGCCGCGGCCGCGTGCAGCGCGGTCGCCAGCACCTCTCCGCCGCCCGATTCCGCCTCGCCGTCCTCTCCCACCCACGGGATCGCCGTCACGACGACCGCGTCGCAGCCCTCGTCGGCGAGTGCCTCGGCCAGGGCGTCCCGGAAGTCCTGCGGGGTGGCGGCGGTGGTGAGGTCACGGGGCGGGCGCGGTCGCAACCCCTCGGCCAGGCAGGCGTCGTACGTGAGCAGACCGAGCGACTCGGAGTTGCCGAGGATCGCGACCCGTGGCCCCGCGGGGAGGGGCTGGTCGGCGAGGAGGAGGCCCGCGTCGACCATCTCCGTCACCGTGTCGACGCGGATCACGCCCGCCTGCCGCATGAGCGCCGAGACCGTCGCGTCGGGGATCCGGCTGACCGGCACCGCGTGGCCGGGCGGAGTGGAGCCGCTGTGCCGGGCGCCCTTCACCACGACCACCGGCTTCACGGCCGCGGTGCGCCGTGCGAGCCGGGTGAACTTGCGGGGATTGCCGATCGATTCGAGATACAGCAGGGCGACATCGGTGTCCGGGTCCTCGTACCAGTACTGGAGGAAGTCGTTGCCCGAGATGTCGGCACGATTGCCCGCGGAGATGAAGGTGGAGAGGCCGGCGCCGCGCCGGTAGAGCCCGGAGAGCAGCGCGATGCCGATCGCTCCGGACTGGGTGAACAGGCCGATACGTCCGGGCGCGGGCGGATCGGGGGCGAGGGAGGCGTTCAGCCGGACGGTCTCGGCGTTGTTGATGACGCCGAAGGCGTTCGGGCCGATGATCCGCATCCCGTACGAGCGGGCCTGGCGGACGAGTTCCCGCTGTCGTTCCCTGCCTTCGGCGCCCCATTCGGCGTATCCGGCGGAGACGACGACCAGGCCCTGGACACCGTGCTCGCCGCAGTCGGCCACGGCCTCCGGTACCCGGTCGGCGGGGACGGCGACGACCGCGAGGTCGACCGGTTCGCCGATCTCGCCGACGGAACGGTGTGCGGGGACGCCGTCGATCATGCCCCGGTCGGCGGGGAAGGCGCGGTTCACGGCGTAGGCGCGGCCGGTGAAGCCGGCACCGAGGAGGTTCCGCAGGACCGTGCGGCCGACCCCGCCGGGAGTGCGGCCGACGCCGATGACGGCGACGGATCCGGGGGCGAGCAGTCGTTGCACGGAACGGGCCTCGGCGCGCTGCTCACGGCCGCGCTGGACGGCGAGCGACTCCTCGGTCGGTTCGAGGTCCAGGGTGAGATGGACGGAACCGTCCTCGAAGCTGCGCTGCTGGGTGTAACCGGCGTCCCGGAACACCTTGATCATCTTGTTGTTGGCGGGCAGCACCTCGGCCGCGAAGCGGCGGATGCCCCGCTCGCGGGCGACGGCCGCGATGTGTTCGAGGAGCGCCGAGGCCACGCCCCGGCCCTGATGCGCGTCCTGGACGAGGAAAGCGACCTCGGCCTCGTCGGCGGGCGCGGAGGCGGGCCTGCCCCGCCCGTCGATCCGGTCGTAGCGGACGGTCGCGATGAACTCACCGCCGACCGTGACCGCGAGGCCCACCCGGTCGACGTAGTCGTGATGGGTGAAGCGGTGCACATCACGGTCGGACAGACGCGGGTACGGAGCGAAGAAACGGTAGTACTTCGACTCGTCGGAGACCTGCTCGTAGAAGCTGACCAGCCGTTCGGCGTCGTCCGTGGTGATGGGCCTGATCCGCGCAGTTGCCCCGTCCCGGAGGACGACGTCCGCTTCCCAGTGGTCGGGATACGCATGATGCGGACTCTGCTCCGGCGAGGGCTGCATGGGCCAAGACTACGGCTCCGTCAGCGGTCGCGTAGGTCCTGGGGCCGGGGCAGTCTGAGGGGGCCGATCGGCGGTACGGCGCAGGATTTGGGCGTGCTACCGATCGGCCGGAGCATCGCGCACCACATGAGAGACTGGTCTAGACAACCATTGATTCCTGAAGGGCAGAACCATGGCTGAGCGCCGCGTCAACGTCGGTTGGGCCGAGGGCCTGCACGCCCGTCCCGCATCCATCTTTGTCCGTGCCGCCACGGCTTCCGGCGTCCCCGTGACCATCTCCAAGGCCGATGGCAACCCGGTGAACGCCGCTTCCATGCTCGCGGTGCTCGGCCTCGGCGCGCACGGCGGCGAGGAGATCGTGCTGGCGTCCGAGGCCGATGACTCCGAAGCCGCCCTGGACCGCCTGGCGAAACTGGTCGCCGAAGGGCTCGACGAGCTTCCGGAGACCGTCTGAACCATTTCCTGCGAGAGAGCCGCGGCAGCCTTATTCGGGGCCGCGGCTCCATGCATTTCCGGGCAGCGGCCGGCGAAGAGAATTCGGGCAGCCCAAAGAATCCCGAACGGAATTACCACCCTTTGTATACGGCGTGATTATTGATTCCGAACACCGGGAGTGTTTACGGAATGTTGCGAACTCCTCACCCGACCCGCGCGGGAGGCGGTCGGCTGACGGCCCGGCCGGTCGGCGCGGCGCAGCCGGTGCACGGTCGTGGCCCGTTCGGCGTGCTGGGTGGCCAGCGTCCTCGCCCGTCCCGCGTCACCGCGCGCCACCGCGTCCACGATGGCTCCATGCTCCGCCCAGGAATCCACCGGGTGGGCAGGCTGATCGACCACGTACATCCAGGTGATCTTGTGGCGCAGCTGGGTGAGCGTCGCGATCAGGCTGGAACTGTCCGAGGCCTGTGCCAACGTCTCGTGGAACCAGCCACCCAGTGAGCGCAGGTCCTCCCCCTCGCCCCGCCTGGCCCGCTCCTGACCGAGCCTGACCAGACCGCGCAGCACCTTGAGATGCGCCTCGGTGCGGCGCTGCGCGGCGCGCGCGGCACCCAGCGGCTCCAGCAGCGCCCGGACCTCCAGGAGGTCGGCGGCCTCCTGCTCGGTGGGCTCGGCGACACAGGCGCCCGCGTGCCGGCGGGTGACCACGAACCCCTCGGACTCCAGGGTGCGCAGCGCTTCCCGCACCGGGACACGGGAGACCCCGTAGCGGCGCGCCAGCAACTCCTCGGTGAGCCGGCTGCCGCGTTCGAAGACACCGGAGACGATGTCGTCACGGATTGCCGTGCATACCGAATGCGCCGGAATACGCATGTCCGAACCTCCGCCTTAATCCCCGCGAAACGCGGCCGACCGACGTCTGTTCTGCGACTCTATTGCAATGCGGCGTCATTTCCGATGCCGGGTGGAAATTCATGAATATCTTTTGGTCGCGGGGCGGCCGGCCGTCGGCACCACGGGCGGT
This sequence comes from Streptomyces sp. NPDC047515, assembly GCF_040643055.1. NCBI lineage: Bacteria > Bacillati > Actinomycetota > Actinomycetes > Kitasatosporales > Streptomycetaceae > Streptomyces > Streptomyces sp. NPDC047515. Next base: position 49,207 of record NZ_JBEYTM010000018.1, on the reverse strand, counting down.
GCGGCGGTCGATTCGGCGGTCGGGCGCGGGGGGGCGCGTCCGACCGCCGGGCGCGACGAAGGCCCCGGCGTGACGCCGGGGCCTTCGAAGGGGCGCTGAGGACGGTCGCCGGTCAGACGTTGACGCCGTGAGCGCGCAGGTACGCGACGGGGTCCATGTCGGAGCCGTACGAGGGCGTGGTCCTGGCCTCGAAGTGGAGGTGCGGTCCGGTGGAGTTGCCGGTCGAGCCGGAGAGGCCGATCCGCTGACCGGCACCGACGCTCTGGCCGACGGAGACGCCGATCGAGGAGAGGTGGCCGTACTGCGTGTACGTACCGTCCGTCATCCGGAGCACGATGTTGTTGCCGTACGCGCCGCCCCAGCCGGCCTCGACGACCGTTCCCGCGCCGACGGCGACGACGGAGCTGCCGGACGCGGCGTGGAAGTCGATGCCCGAGTGTCTGCCGGAGGACCAGAGCGAGCCGCTGGACTTGTAGCCGGTGGTGACGTACGAGCCGGCGACCGGGAGCTGGTAGGAGCCCAGACGGGTGCGCTCGGCGGACCGGGCGGCGCGCACCTTCTCGGCACGCGCCTCTGCCTCACGCTCCGCCTCGGCCTTCGCCTCTGCGGCCTTCTTCTTGGCCTCGGCCCTGCGCTGGGCCTCCGCCTTCGCCCTGGCCGCGACATCGGCCTGACGCTTCTGCTCGTCGGCCTGGGCGGCGACCTGGTCGGCCAGTGCACCCTCGATCGCGATGATCTGGTTCAGACCGGTCTCGCTGACGGAGGGAGTCCCCGCGTCCGCAGCGAGGGCCGGGGCGGCCATGCCGCCGATGACTCCGGTGGTCGCCAGAGCCGCGGTGCCGGCGATCTTCGCGCTCCTGCGGGTCAGTCGGCTCGGGGCACGATGCTTCCCGGTGGCACGGGTGAAAGCCATGGAGTGGCGGATCCTTTCCTTCCTTCTCGCCTACCGGGTTAGCTGACGGGTTCGGAACAGGAAGGTCTCCTACGGACGCCCCGGCCTCACCGAGGTACAGGCATCCGATTCACCCCAGGGACTGCGTGGGTCCCCGGCTCCCCAGGCTCGCGCCTGATGGGGACTCGGCGATGACTGCCCGGTACGTCACGGTTGCGGCATACGAGTGGCGGACAGCCCAGCCGACGCTAAGCGGCGTCACTTTCATTCACCAAACGGACAGGCCGTTTTGTAGCGCATCCCACAGGGCAGACAGGCAACCTCCCCGCCAGAACGAACAAAAGGGAGACCCTGGCGACACGTGACGCACAGAAGCCTCCCTTTTGTCCCGGTATGCACACCGATGGCGAATCGGTGGACCTACTGGTGCGACCGGCACTCAGCCGGTGCGACCTGCTCCGCCGTGCCGACCCGTGCGACCGGGAGCTCCGCCGGTGTCCGATCGAACGTGACAGTCGACCGGTGATCTGTCACACGCGACCGGGCGGCCGGCCGGTCGCACCCGCACCGGGTCGGCCGTCCGGCATCCGCAACGGGGTACGACGACGGTCAGCCGGCGACCACCGACACCTCTCCGATGCCCAGTGCGCGGACCGGCTCCTCGATCCGCGCGGCGTCACCGACGAGGACCGTGACGAGCCGGTCTCCCGGGAAGGCGTTGACCACCGCCGCAGTCGCCTCGACCGTGCCGGTCTCCGCGAGCCGGGCGTACAGCTGTGCCTGGTAGTCGTCCGGGAGGTGCTGCTCGACCTGATCTGCCAGAGTGCCCGCGACGGAGGCCGCCGTCTCGAACTTCAGCGGTGCGACGCCCACGAGATTCTGCACGGCCGTCTCGAGCTCTTCATCGGTCAGCCCCTCGGCCGCCAGGGTCCGCAGGACCGTCCACAGGTCCTCCAGCGCCGGCCCGGTGGACTCCGTGTCCACCGATCCGCTGATGGCGAGCATCGCGGCGCCGGTCGCGCCCGAGGCGGAGTCCGGGGCCGACGACCGCAGCACCTGGGCAAAGGCCCGCACGCCGTAGGTGTAGCCCTTCTCCTCGCGCAGCACACGGTCCAGCCGGGAGGTGAGCGTGCCGCCCAGGCAGTACGTGCCCAGCACCTGGGCCGGCCACACGCTGTCGTGCCGGTCGGCGCCGATCCGGCCGATCAGCAGCTGCGTCTGCACCGCGCCGGGACGGTCGACGATCACCACTCGGCCGGTGTCGTCGGCGGTGATCGGCGGGACCGGACGGGGCTCGGCGGCGTCGCCCGACCAGTCGCCGAGGGTGTCGGCGAGCAGGGCGTCGAGGTCGATGCCGGTGAGGTCGCCGACGACCACGGCGGTCGCCGCGGACGGCCTGACATGGGCGTCGAAGAAGGCACGCACGGCCGCCGAGTCGATCCGCTCCACCGTCTCCTCGGTGCCCTGGCGCGGGCGCGACATCCGCGCCGTGGCCGGGAAGAGCTCTTTGGAGAGCTGCTTCGCGGCTCGCCGGGCCGGATTGGCCTGCTCGTGCGGGATCTCGTCGAGCCGGTTGCGCACCAGCCGTTCGATCTCGCTGTCGGCGAAGGCGGGCGACCGCAGCGCCTCGGCGACCAGCGCGAGCGCCTTGGCCAGCCGGGAGGCCGGGACCTCCAGGGAGACCCGGACTCCGGGGTGGTCCGCGTGCGCGTCGAGGGTGGCGCCGCAGCGCTCCAGTTCGGCGGCGAACTCCTCGGCGGTGTGCTTGTCGGTGCCCTCGGACAGTCCCCGCGACATGATCGTGGCCACGCCGTCGAGGCCCTCGGGCTCCGCGTCCAGAGGGGCGTCGAGGAAGATCTCGACCGCCACGACCTGCTGGCCGGGGCGGTGGCAGCGCAGCACCATGAGGCCGTTGGGCAGGGCGCCGCGCTCCGGCGCGGGGAAGGCCCAGGGCCGTGCGACGCCGGGCGTCGGCTGCGGGTGGTACTGCATCGAAACTCCAGTCGCGGCAGCGTCGGTCACTTGTCCGCCCCTTCGTGCGCGTCGGTGTCGTCGGCGTCGGTCTCATCAGTGTCCGCCGCGTCCGCGGGCTCGGCCGATTCGACCGGCTCGTAGACCAGCACCGCCCGGTTGTCAGGGCGCAGCTGGGCCTTGGCGACGGCCTGGACCTCTTCCGCGGTGACGTCGAGCACCCGCTGTACCGCGGTCAGGGCGAGCTGCGGGTCACCGAACAGCACGGCGAACCGGCAGAGTTCGTCGGCGCGGCCCGCGACCGTACCGAGCCGGTCCAGCCACTCCCGCTCCAACTGGGCCTGTGCGCGCTCCATTTCCTCGGGCGTGGGGCCCTCGGCCGCGAACCGGGCCAGCTCCTCGTCGACCGCGGCCTCGATCTGCGGCACCTCGACACCGCCGGACGTCTTGACGTCCAACCAGCCGAGCGAGGGGGCGCCGGCCAGTCGCAGCAGCCCGAATCCGGCCGCCACGGCCGTACGGTCACGGCGCACCAGACGGTTGTGCAGCCGCGACGACTCGCCGCCGCCGAGCACGGTCAGCGCGAGATCCGCCGCGTCGCACTCACGGGTGCCGTCGTGCGGCAGCCGGTAGGCGGCCATCAGCGCGCGCGCCGGGACCTCCTCGTGCACCTCTTCGCGCAGCTGCTCGCCGATGGTCTCGGGGAGCGTACCGTCGCGCGGCGGCTGCTTGCCGTCGTGGGACGGGATGGAGCCGAAGTACTTCTCGATCCAGGCCAGCGTCTGCTCAGGATCGATGTCGCCGACGACCGAGAGCACCGCGTTGTTGGGCGCGTAGTACGTCCGGAAGAAGGCGCGCGCGTCCTCAAGGGTCGCCGCGTCCAGGTCGGCCATCGAGCCGATCGGCGTGTGGTGGTACGGGTGGCCCTCGGGATAGGCCAGGGCCGTCAGCTTCTCGAACGCCGTGCCGTAGGGAACGTTGTCGTAGCGCTGGCGCCGCTCGTTCTTGACGACGTCCCGCTGATTCTCCATGGACTCCTCGTCGAGCGCGGCGAGCAGCGAGCCCATGCGGTCGGCTTCCAGCCAGAGGGCCAGCTCCAGCTGGTGCATGGGCATCGTCTCGAAGTAGTTGGTGCGCTCGAAGCTGGTGGTCCCGTTGAGCGAACCGCCGGCCCCCTGCACCAGCTCGAAGTGCCCGTTCCCCTTGACCTGGCCGGAGCCCTGGAACATCAGGTGCTCGAAGAGGTGAGCCAGACCGGTGCGACCCTTGACCTCGTGGCGCGAACCGACGTCGTACCAGAGGCAGACCGCGGCGACCGGGGTCAGATGGTCCTCGGAGAGCACCACGCGCAGGCCGTTGGCCAGACGGTGCTCGGTCGCTGTCAAGCCGCCGGAGCCGGCCCGGGCTGTGGCCGTGTGACCCATGGGCATGTACGTCCCTTCGATCGCGATACTGGATTTCCTGCGAGACCTGCCACTGTAAGCAAGCGCACAGACACCTGACGAAGTTCCCATACCGCGGAAGTTCGCGGGAAAGAGGGTCGTGCCCCCTCCCGACGGGTCGTGAAACCACCCCGGCAGGGGTCCGGAGCGGCTCTTGGGACGGGTCGAGGTCGGCGATGTCAGTGCGGCGGTCCACAATGGTCGGCGTCAGAACCTGAGGTTGCCCGAACAGAATCCGTGAAGGAGTCGCAGCAGCGATGGCCCGCCGCAGCACGAAGACCCCGCCGCCGGACGACTTCGAGGAGAAGATCCTCGACATCGACGTCGTCGACGAAATGCAGGGCTCCTTCCTTGAGTACGCGTACTCGGTGATCTACTCACGGGCCCTGCCGGACGCCCGTGACGGCATGAAGCCGGTGCACCGCCGCATCGTGTACCAGATGAACGAGATGGGCCTGCGCCCCGACCGCGGCTTCGTGAAGTGCGCCCGTGTCGTGGGCGAGGTCATGGGCAAGTTGCACCCGCACGGCGACTCGTCGATCTACGATGCGTTGGTCCGTCTGGCACAGCCGTTCTCCATGCGGCTCCCCCTGGTGGACGGCCACGGCAACTTCGGCTCGCTCGGAAACGACGACCCGCCGGCCGCCATGCGGTACACCGAGTGCCGGATGGCCGACGCGACGTCACTGATGACGGAGTCGATCGACGAGGACACCGTCGCTTTCCAGTCGAATTACGACGGCCAGGAGCAGGAGCCGACCGTTCTCCCGGCCGCGTACCCGAACCTCCTGGTCAACGGGTCGTCCGGGATCGCCGTAGGCATGGCGACCAATATGCCGCCGCACAACCTGGGCGAGGTCATCGCCGCCGCCCGTCATCTCATCAAGCATCCGGGTGCGGACCTGGAGACCCTGATGCGGTTCGTCCCCGGCCCCGATCTGCCGACCGGTGGCCGGATCGTGGGCCTGGGCGGGATCAAGGATGCCTACGCCGGCGGGCGGGGCACGTTCAAGATCCGCTCGACCGTCTCGGTGGAGAACGTGACGGCGCGCCGCAAGGGCCTGGTCGTGACCGAACTGCCCTTCGCCGTCGGGCCGGAGAAGGTGATCGCCAAGATCAAGGACCTGGTCTCGTCCAAGAAGCTCCAGGGCATCGCGGACGTGAAGGACCTGACCGACCGCGAGCACGGCCTGCGCCTGGTCATCGAGGTGAAGAACGGCTTCGTTCCGGAGGCCGTGCTGGAGCAGCTGTACAAGCTGACGCCGATGGAGGACTCCTTCGGCATCAACAATGTGGCGCTGGTCGACGGTCAGCCGCTCACGCTGGGGCTCAAAGAGCTGCTTGAGGTCTACCTCGACCACCGCTTCGACGTGGTGCGCCGGCGCAGCGAGTTCCGCCGTGGCAAGCGCCGTGACCGGCTGCATCTGGTCGAGGGCCTGCTCGTCGCGCTGATCGACATCGACGAGGTCATCCGGCTCATCCGGTCCAGTGACAACTCGGCTCAGGCCAAGGAGCGGCTCATCGAGCGCTTCTCGCTGAGCGAGACCCAGACGCAGTACATCCTGGACACCCCGCTGCGCCGTCTGACCCGGTTCGACCGGATCGAGCTGGAGAGCGAGCGGGACCGGCTCAACGACGAGATCGACAAGCTGACCGCCATCCTCGATTCGGACAGCGAGCTGCGCAAGCTCGTCTCCTCCGAACTGGCCGCGGTCGCGAAGAAGTTCGGTACCGACCGGCGTACGGTGCTGCTGGAGTCGGCCGGTTCGCAGGTCGCCTCGGTGTCGCTGGAGGTGGCGGACGACCCGTGCCGGGTGCTGCTGTCCTCGACCGGACTGCTGGCCCGTACCGCCCATGACGATCCGATCGTCTTCGCCGAGGACGCCAAGCGCGCCAAGCACGATGTGATCGTTTCGGCGGTGCCGGCGACGGCCCGCGGCGATGTGGGTGTGGTGACGTCGACGGGACGGCTGCTGCGGCTCACGGTGATCGATCTGCCCCAGTTGCCGGATACCCACGCCGCACCCAACCTTTCGGGCGGTGCGATGGTGTCGGAGTTCCTCACGCTGGAGAGCGACGAGGAGGTCGTCTGCCTCACCACCCTCGACGAGGCCTCCCCCGGCCTGGCGATCGGCACCCTGCAGGGAGTCGTCAAGCGGGTGGTGCCGGACTACCCGGCCAACAAGGACGAGTTGGAGGTCATCACCCTCAAGGACGGTGACCGGATCGTCGGCGCGGCCGAGCTGCGCACGGGCGAGGAGGATCTGGTCTTCATCACGTCCGACGCGCAGTTGCTGCGCTACCCGGCGGCACAGGTGCGGCCGCAGGGAAGGCCGGCAGGAGGCATGGCGGGGATCAAGCTCGTCGCCGACGCGGTGGTGATCTCGTTCACGGCGGTGGATCCGGCGGCGGACGCGGTGGTCTTCACGGTGGCCGGTTCGCACGGCACGCTGGACGACTCCGTGCTGACGTGCAAGCTCACCCCGTTCGACCAGTATCCGCGCAAGGGCCGGGCCACCGGTGGGGTGCGTTGTCAGCGGTTCCTCAAGGGCGAGGATGTTCTGGTGTTCGGCTGGGCGGGCGCGACGCCGGCCCGCGCCGCGCAGAGGAACGGCGCGCCGACCGAGCTGCCGGAGCCGGACCCGAGGCGCGATGGTTCGGGGACGCCGCTGGTCAAGCCGGTCGCGGTGATCGCGGGCCCGGTGTAGGAGTCGGGCCGGAGACGGGTCCGGTATCGCTAGGCTTCGTCGTCGGGCCGTTGTACGTACCGCAGGACGCCCCACATGCTTTGCTCATGTGCGGCGTCCTGCGTCGCGTCGGGTGTCGGTGCCGTGCTCTCGCGGCAGTCGGCCAGCTCCTTGTGCAGGGCCTCGGGGTCGATGCCTGAGCCGATCAGCACCAGCTGGGTGAGGCGCGGTTCGTCGCGCGTCCAGGGCTGCGGATCGAACCGCAGGAACCTGCCGACCGCGTGCAGGGCGTACTTGTTGCCGCGGTCGCCCATGCCGAAGTCGACGAACCCCTTGATCCGGTAGAGGCCCTGGGGCCTGGAGTCGAGAAACTCCATCAGCCGACGGGGATTCATGGGGACAGCCGCGGTGAAGGAGAGGCTCTCGTAGGCGGTGTGCAGATGATGCCCGTGCCCGTCCGTCTCCTCCTCGGCCCGCTCCGCCAGCAGCAGATCCTCGAAGGTGAGCTGGCGTGCCCTCTCCTCGCAGTCCGGCCGCAGCGCCGGGTCGAAGAGCAGCTCGGGATCGATGCGGCCGTACGTGGCACAGATGACGGCGGCCGCGCCGCCACCCGCCCCTTCACCGGCGGCCGGGGCACCTGTCGCCGCGATGACGTCGCGGATACGGGCCTGTTCCTCGCTTCCGACCCGGTCCGTCTTGTTCAGGACGACAAGATCGGCGACTGCGAGATGGCGGTCGATCTCCGGATGGCGCAGCCGGGTGGCATCGAACTCCGCGGCGTCGACGACTTCCACCAGCCCCCCGTACACAATGTGCGGGTTGTCGCTGGCAAGGATCATGCGTACGACTTCCTGCGGCTCCGCCAGTCCGCTGGCCTCGATGGCGATCACGTCGAGGCGGGCGCCGGGCCTGGTCAGTGTCTCAAGGAAGGTGTCGAGCTCGCTCGCGTCGACCGCGCAGCAGAGGCATCCGTTGCCCAGCGAGACCGTCGAGCCGACCTGCCCGGAGACCGTCATGGCGTCGATCTCGATGGCGCCGAAATCGTTGACGATCACGCCGATCCGGTTCCCGGCACGGTTGTGGAGCAGGTGGTTGAGCAGCGTCGTCTTGCCGGATCCCAGGAACCCCGCAAGGACGATGACCGGGATCTGCTGCTTGCGGGGCGGGGACGACGGGTTCAACGGGGACCTTCCTCGGGGACGTCAGGGCGCCGGGACCGGCTGCGGCGGGGGCGTACCGACGTATCGGGCCGCCGGGCGGATGATCTTCGAGTCCTCCGCCTGCTCCAGGATATTGGCGCTCCAGCCGACCACCCGCGCCGCGCAGAACGTCGGCGTGAACATCTCGCGCGGCAGCCCGCACAGCTCCATGACGACTCCGGCGTAGAACTCGACGTTGGTGTGCAGCTCACGGCCCGGCTTGAGCTCGGCAAGGATCGCCTCGACCTGCCGCTCGACCTCGACGGCGAAGTCGACGAGCGGGCCGCCGAAGCCCTGGGCGATGCCCCGGAGCATGCGCGAGCGGGGGTCCTCGGTGCGGTAGACGGGGTGGCCGAATCCCATGATCCGCTCGCCGGCGCGTACCCGTTGGCGGATCCAGCCGTCGATGCGGTCGGGGGTGCCGATGGCGTCCAGGGTGTCGAGGGCGCGACTGGGCGCTCCGCCGTGCAGTGGTCCGGAGAGCGCGCCGACGGCCGCCACCAGACAGGCTGCGACGTCGGCGCCGGTGGAGGCGACCACCCGGCCGGTGAAGGTCGAGGCGTTGAAGCCGTGGTCGACCGTGGAGATCAGATACTGCTCCACGGCTCTGACGCGTGCGGCATCCGGCACGGAACCGGTCAGCATGTACAGGTAGTTGGCCGCGTACGGCAGGTCGTCACGCGGCTCGACCGGTTCGAGGCCCCGGCCGAGCCGGTGCAGGGCCGTCAGCACGGTGCGGACGGTGGCGCAGGCGGTCAGGGCGTCACCGCGGCGCCGGTCTGCGTCGATGTCGTACACCGGCCGGAAGCCGGCCGAGGCGCCGAGGAGCGAGAGGGCGGTACGCAGACCGGCCAGGGGTCCGGAGGCGGCTCCCGCTCGGGCTATGGCGGGCAGGGCCTCCCGCACTTCCGCGGGCAGCCGCCGCAGCGCGGCGGTGCGGGCGGCGAATTCGGCGCGGGCTGCGGCATCGGGCAGTTCTCCCTCGGACATCAGGTACCAGACGTCCTCGAAGCTGCGGGTCTGTGCGAGTTCGATCGCCGAGTACTGCCGGTAGTGGTAGAAGCCCTCGCGCCCGCGGACGTCCCCGAGGGTCGTATCGGTGACGACGACGCCAGCAAGCCCTCGGGGTACGTCGAGCGGGGTTCCGTCAGTGATGGTCTGCATCTCTTCCTCCGTGTACGTCCCAGCGAACATCAATATTGATTTGACCATCTATGATTGACTTCAATCATGTCAATGTTGATTGAATCAATATGGATACGGTTGACGACATGAAGGATCAAGCAGCGCCCGGCGACGTCCCGGCCGCGTCCGCTCCGCAGCGGCTCAGCACCCGCGAGACGGCCGAACGGCTCGGTGTGAAACCCGAGACGGTGTACGCGTACGTCAGCCGCGGGCAGCTCAGCAGCAGACGCGCTCCCGGCGGACGCGGCAGCACGTTCGACGCCGCGGAGGTCGATGCGCTGGCCCGGCGTACGGGCCGACGCGAGCCCTCCCCCGCCACCGGCGATCTGGTCTTCCGCACCGGCATCACCCTGATCGAGGGTGACCACTACTACTTCCGCGGTGTCGACGCGACGGAACTGGCCGGGCAGTACGCCTACGAAGAGGTCGTCGAATGGCTCTGGACCGGCGAGCTGCGGCCCGGCATCCGCTTCACGGCACCCGCCGAAGCGCTGTCCGCGGCGCACCGGGCAGTCGAGTCGCTGCCCGCGCACAGTGGCTCGACGGACCGGCTGCGGGTGGCCGCGATCGCCGCGGCGACGGCCGACCCGCTCCGCTTCGACCTCTCCCGCGAAGCGGTGCTCGCCGGCGCGCGGAGCCTGATCCCGACCCTGGTGGAAGCCCTGCCCCTGGCCACGGGCGGGCGTTCGAATCGTGACGCGTCCGAGGGGGTGGCGGACGGAACCGGGGCCCAACTGGCACGGCGGCTGTGGTCGAAACTCACCACCCGACCGGCCGACGAGCCGTCGATCACCGCACTGAACACCGCCCTCACCCTGCTGATCGACCACGATCTCGCGGCGTCGACGCTGGCCGCCAGGGTCGCGGCGTCCGCCCATGCCCATCCGTACGCGGTGGTCTCCGCGGGCCTCGGGGTTCTGGAGGGACCGCTGCACGGCGCGGCGAGCGGCCTGGCACACCGGATGCTGACCGAGGTCCTGGAGCGGGGCAGCGCGGTCCCGGTGGTCGCGGATCATCTCCGTACCGGACGCAGGGTGCCGGGACTCGGTCATCGCCTCTACCTCTCCGAGGACCCTCGGGCCCAGACCCTGTTCGCCCTGCTCGCGGACGTCCCGCAAGCGGCTCCGGCGCTCGCCGCGGCGTACGAGGTGGTCACGACGACCGCCCGCCATGCGCCCCTGCACGCCAATGTCGATCTTGCGCTCGCCGTGCTCTCGGTCTCCTGCGGCATGGCCGCGGATGCGGGCGAGACCGTGTTCGCCGTGTCTCGCACGGCCGGCTGGATCGCGCACGCGCTGGAGGAGTACGGGGAGCGGCCGTTGCGTATGCGGCCCAGCGGCCGGTACACAGGCCCCCGGCCCCCTCAGCCGCTGCCCACCGCCACAGATGTCCCGCCCCGGTCTCCCAGTGGTCCGCACAGCACGGAACGCTGATGGCCGGCGCGCAACAGAGCGAAGCGACTGCTCGGTGGCGCGCCCCGCGCCACCGATGCCGGCTCGAAGAACAGTCCGTCGGACGGCACGAACGGTTCCCGCACCGCATGGAGAACGGCACGACGGCGCGCACGGCTCCGCACCCGAGCGGATCGCCGAAGCAGCTGCTGCCCAGACGCCGATGACGCCCTGGTCGAGCAGAAACCAGCAAGGGAGGGGGAATTTCGGAAAGCACCGGAATGCCCTCTACCGTTCCTACGATGAGCGCCCCACCCGCTCACCGTCAGGAGAGTGCGTCGGCTCGGCTGGCCGCAGCGTGTCTAGGGCGCTCTCCGTCGGGGCCCTCGCTTCCTAATGCTGTTGTCAAGCAGCCGTAGTCACTGGAGGTGCGACTTGATAGCACCGTCGGTCACGGATCAGGGCCCACAGAACGTTGACGCGTCGGCGGGCGAGGGCGAGCACAGCTTGGACATGCTTCTTCCCCTCGGCGCGTTTGCGGTCGTAAAACGCCCGCGAGTTCGGGTCGTACCGGACGCTGACGAGCGCGGAGGTGTAGAAGACGCGCTGAAGTCTTCGGTGATAGACGGCAGGTCGGTGGAGGTTGCCGCTGACCTTGCCCGAGTCGCGGGGTGCGGGAGCGACGCCGGCGAAGGCCGCCAGGGCGTCCGGGGAGTCGAAGCCGTCCAGACTGCCGCCGACGGCGGCAAGGAACTCCGCACCGAGCACGGTGCCGATGCCCGGGACGCTCTGGACTATGTCAGCGAGTTCGTGCTCGCGAAACCGGCCCTCGATGAGCTTGTCCATCTCGGAAATCTGCTCGTTGAGGGCCATCACCTCCTCGGCCAGGGTGTGGACCAGCTTCGCGATGGTCTTCTCCCCGGGGACGCAGGTGTGCTGGCGCTCGGCTGCCTCGACGGCTGCTTCGGCGAGGGCTCTGGCGTTGCGGACCTTACGGTTGGCCAGCCACTTGGTCAGCCGCGTGACGCCGACGCGGCGGATCGCGGCCGGGGTCTGGTAGCCCGTCAGCAGCTTGAGCGGGCCAGTGTGGGTCACGTCCAGGGCCCGTTCCAGGGCAGGGAACATGCCCAGCAGCGTGCCGCGCAGGCGGTTCACCGAGCGGGTGCGGTCCTCGACAAGGTCGCCGCGGCGACCGGTCAGCAGCCGCAGTTCGATGGCAGCTTCGTCGCCGGGGCGGATGGGCCGCAGGTCGCGGCGCATCCTGGCCTGGTCGGCGATGACGTAGGCGTCGCGGGCGTCGGTCTTGCCCTCGCCGCGGTATCCGTCGGATGCCCGGTTGACCAGGCGGCCGGGGATGTAGAGGACCTCCTGGCCGTGGCTGACCAGCAGGGCCAGCAGCAGCGCGGGTTCCCCGCCGGTCATGTCGATGGCCCACGTGACCTGACGGCCGTCGGCCAGGTCCAGGACGTCACCGATCAGCTTCAGCAGCTCGGGCTCGTCGTTGGCCACCCGCCGCGACAGCAGTGTCTTGCCGTCGGCGTCCAAAGCGAGCCCGTGGTGATGGCCCTTGCCGCTGTCGATCCCCGCCCATATCCGGCTCATCGTGCTCCTGACGTGCATGTTCGTACTGTTCGTGCCACGGACGACCTCGCCGGCATTGCTCTACTCAGCGACTTGTTCGCACTTCCTAATCGGCGGCCGAGTCGTCGTGGGGTGCCGGGCGGCGAAGCGAGGAAAGCCACGAGACGGCAGCCGCCTGATAGCCACACCCAGCACCCCTGGGCGACCCAACCCTACGAATGGCTCGATCAACCCGATCAAGACGGTAGAGCCGCCTGTCTGATCTCCCGGCGCCTCCAGCGGCAGACCTACGATCTCGCGTTCTCAGACATCTCCGCGCTGCTGACGGAGCGTGAGGCGATGCTGCACGGCATCCGGGAAGGGGTCGTCGCGCTCGACCGGACGGGCCGCATCCGGCTGCTGAACGACGAGGCCCAGCGGTGCTCGGGCTCCGCCCCGATGCTGCCGGACGCCCGCTCGACTCCGTGCTCGGCGAGGGACGGACCGCCGATGTCCTGGCCGGCCGCGTGGTCGGCGACGATCTGCTGACGGTGAGGGGTACCAGGGTCCTGCTCGCCAACCGGATGCCGACAGACGACGACGGCACCGTCGCCACCCTCCGCGACCGCACCGAGCTCGAACACCTCGGCCGTGAGCTCGACTCCCCCCCATGGTCTGATCGACGCCCTGCGGGCCCAGGACCACGAACACGCCAACCGGATACACACCCTCCTGGGGCTGCTGGAAAGGGACATGCGCGAGGACGCTCTGGAGTACGTCACCGAGATCGTCGGTGTCCACCGGGCGACGGCCGAGCAGGTCACCGAGAAGGTCCGTGACCCGCTGCTGGCCGCGTTCCTGGTCGGGAAGGCCACGGTCGCGGCGGAACGCGGCGTCGCCCTGCGCATCGCCCCGGAACCCAGCTCCCGGACTGCCTCGTGGACCCTCGTGGGCTGGTCACCGTCGTCGGGAATCTGGTGGACAACGCGCTGGACTCGACGGCCGGAACGGATGGCCCGCTGATCGAGGTGGGCCTGCGCGCCGAGGGTCGTACGGTGGTGCTGCGGGTCCGCGACAACGGCCCCGGGGTCCCCTCCGGGCATCGCGAGGCGATCTTCACGGAGGGGTGGTCGACGAAGGAACTCCCCGCGCACGGCAAGCGCGGCCTGGGCCTCGCGCTGGTACGACGGCTGGCGGAACGGCAAGGGGGCGGTGTCACTGTCGGCGAGGCAGCGGACCGTGGCGCCGAGTTCGCCGTCGTACTACCGGAAGCCCTCGCCGACCCGGACGTGACGGGCGCGGATGCAACAGGCCCGGACGTGACAGGCCCCGACGGAACAGGCCCAGACATGACAGGGCCGGACATGGAAGGCCTGGACATGGCAGAAGGGCACATGACGGAACCGGACGTGACACACCGGGAACCGACTGAACCGAAAACCGGCACCGGGGGAGAGACCCCGTGATCGAGATCCTGGTCGTGGACGACGACATCCGGGTCGCCAAAGTCAACGCGGCCTATGTCGCCAGGGTGCCGGGGTTCCGGGTGACCGCCCAGGCGCACTCCGCCGCCCGAAGCCCTCGCCACGATCGAGGAACAGCGCGTGGACCTGGTCCTGCTGGACCACCACATGCCCAGCCGCAGTGGTCTGGCGATGGTGCGGGAACTGCGCAGGCTCGGCCACCACACCGATGTGATCATGGTGACCGCGGGCGCGCGATGTCGCCACCGTTCAGGAGGCCATGCGGCACGGCGCACTGCAGTACCTGGTGAAGCCGTTCACCTACGCGGGGCTGCGTACCAAGCTGGAGGCCTACGCGGCGCTGCGCCACACCCTTGAACGCGGCGGCAAGGCCGAGCAGGGCAAGGTGGACAGGCTCTTCGGCGCCCTGTGGGCAGCGGGCGAACCCGACCTGCCCAAGGGCCACTCACCGACGACTGCGGAACTCGTCAGGCAGGCGCTCCGCAGCGCCGAAGGGCCGCTCTCCGCACAGGAGATCGCGGAAAGCGCCGGCATGAGCCGACAGACCGCCCAGCGCTATCTGAAGCTGCTGGAAAGGACCGGCAGGGTGAGGCTGACGCTGCGGTACGGCGAGACGGGCCGCCCGGAACACCGCTACACCTGGTCCACCGGCGGGCAGGCCTGAGCCCCCGGGCCGCACGATGCGAGCGCGTGGCTATACCGCTCCGGCCCCGGTCAGCGCACGCACCTCGGTTTCCGCATGCTTGGCGGCGTCGGGTGGCTCGGTGGACGTGACCGTTCCGATCCAGCCGGCCAGGAAGCCCAGAGGAATGGAGACCAGGCCGGGGTTCTCCAGGGGGAAGAGCTGGAAGTCGACGCCGGGGAAGAGAGAGGTGGGGCTGCCGGAGACCACCGGGGAGAGGAGCACGAGCAGCACGGCCGGGATCAGCCCGCCGTAGACCGACCAGACTGCTCCCCGTGTGGTGAATCCGCGCCAGAACAGGGAGTACAGCAGCACCGGAAGATTGGCCGAAGCGGCGACGGCGAAGGCGAGCCCCACCAGGAACGCCACATTCAGGTCCTGGGCGACCAGGCCGATCCCGATGGCGGCCACCCCGATCCCGGCTGCGGCAACCCGGGCCACTGCGACCTCGCTGTACTGCTTGGAGCCCGGACGCCTGAGCGAGGCATAGAGGTCATGGGCCACGGAGGCGGACGAGGCGAGGGTGATCCCCGCGACGACGGCGAGGATGGTCGCGAACGCGACGGCGGCGACCACGGCGAACAGGATCGTCCCCCCGGTGGACCCCTCGCCGCCGCCGAGCACCAGGGCCAGCAGCGGCACGGCAGTGTTCCCCGCGGGATTGGACGCCCGTACCTCGGCCGTGCCGACCAGTGCCGCCGCCCCGAATCCGAGCGCGATCGTCATCAGGTAGAAGCTGCCGATGAGCCCGATGGACCAGACGACCGAACGCCGGGCCGCACGGGCCGTGGGGACGGTGTAGAACCGCGACAGGATGTGCGGCAGCCCCGCCGTGCCCAGTACCAGGGCCAGACCCAGGCTGATGAAGTCGACGCGTGCCGTCCAGGTACCGCCGTACCGGAGACCGGGCGACAGGAACCGGCTCCCGTGCCCGCTCCGTTCGGCCGCGGAGTTGAGCAAGGCGTTGAAGTCGCCGTGGAAGTGGACCAGGACGAGGACGGTGAGCACGACCGCTCCCGCCATCAGCAGAACGGCCTTGACGATCTGGATCCAGGTGGTGGCGCGCATCCCGCCGAGCGACACATAGATCACCATGAGCGCTCCGACACCGATGACGGTCCAGGAGCGGGCCGCGCCGCTCGTACCGCCGAGCAGCAGGGCGACCAGACTGCCCGCGCCCACCATCTGTGCCACCAGATAGAGCACGGAGACGGTCACGGACGAGGTGCCCGCGGCGATCCGGACCGGGCGCTCCGCCATCCGCGCCGCGACCACGTCGGCGAGTGTGAACCGGCCGCAGTTGCGCACCAGTTCGGCGACCAGGAGCAGGACGACGAGCCAGGCCACGAGGAACCCGACCGAGTAGAGCATGCCGTCGTAGCCGAAGAGGGCGATCAGGCCCGAGATGCCGAGGAAGGACGCGGCCGACATGTAGTCGCCGGCAATGGCGAAACCGTTCTCCATGGGGGAGAACAACCGGCTGCCCGCGTAGAACTCCTCGGTCGAGCCGTGCCGGTTACGGCTCACCCAGGTGGTGATCGCGAGCGTCACTGCGATGAAGGCACTGAACAGCAGGAGCGCCAACGTCTCATGGTTCTCGTTCAACGCCCGATCCCCCGCGTCATCTCCTGTGTCTCCCAGCGCAATTCGAGCGCGGCCCGG
Source organism: Streptomyces sp. NPDC047515 (assembly GCF_040643055.1). NCBI lineage: Bacteria > Bacillati > Actinomycetota > Actinomycetes > Kitasatosporales > Streptomycetaceae > Streptomyces > Streptomyces sp. NPDC047515. The sequence continues at coordinate 33,052 of NZ_JBEYTM010000018.1, read as the reverse complement.
TCCCTGCGCAGCCGCGCGTGCCGTGCGTACGCCCCGGTGAGCAGGAAGGTCGAGAGGAACTGCCCGAGCCCCACGACCATCGCGACATTCACCGCTCCGGCCACCGGACGGGCCATCAGCCCGGGTTCTGTGATCGCGACGACGACATAGGCGAGATACCAGACGAGGAAGGCCAGGGTGGCCGGGATGACGAACCGCCGGTACCGACGGCGCACTTCCCGGAAGGCCTCGCTGCGCTGCACCTCCAGATAGATGTCCGCCGCGCTGTGGCCGCACCGCGGGTCAGCGGGCCCGGGTGGTCCTGCGGGAGCGAAGCTCCCTGCCCCGTTCAGCTCGCCCCATCCGGAGGCAGGCTCGTCGCACCACGGGTCGCCGAGCCGCGTCGCTGCGGCCTCACGCCCTGCTTCCTTCTCCACCGAACAACTCCCCTTGTCCACGGACCACTTCGGCCGCATACTCAAGAATGGGCAGATTGGGAAGATCCCGGGCACTTCATTCGCCCGTCTTCACCTCTTCAGGTGAAGACGGGCCCGGGCGGCTGTGCGAGGCCCCGAACGTACGCGTAGCGAACGGCCTGTGCCCGATCACGCACCCCGGCCTTGGCGAAGAGATTGTTGATGTGGCTCTTCACGGTTGCCTGCGAAATGTGCAGCCTGCGGGCGATCTCCAGATTGGACAGCCCCTCCGCGATCAGGACCAGCACTTCGAGCTCACGTGGCGTCAGGCCGTCGGGCAACTGCGGCTCCGGGGCCGGGCCGGGCGGCGGGGTTTGTGTGGTGACGCGCTCCAGAAGGCGGCGCTGGATGGAAGGCGAGAGTCCGGCCTCGCCCGACAGCACGGCCTGAATGGCCCGCACGATCTCATCGCCGCCGGCGTCCTTGGTGAGATAGCCCCGGGCCCCTGCCTGCAACGCGGGAAAGAGCGAGTCGTCGTCCGCGAACGTCGTGAGCACCACCACCTGGGTTCCCGGATACTCCTTGCGAATCCGCCGTGTCGCCTCCGCTCCGTCGCAGCGGGGCATCCGCAGATCCATCAGAACCACGTCAGGGTCCAGTTCGGCCACGAGCGCGACGGCCTCTTCGCCGTCCTTCGCCGATCCAACCACCTCGATTCCGGGCAGCAGCCCCAACAGCATCACGATTCCCTCGCGCACCACCGACTGGTCATCGGCGACCACGACCCGCGCGTTCACGCGGGCACCCGCAGACTCACCACGAAACCCTCCTCGCCGGGACCGGCCTCCAGCGTCCCGCCCATCAGCTCGGCCCGCTCCCTCATCCCCAGCAGACCGTATCCGGAGCCACTGCCGGCGAGCTCCTCGTCGACTCCACGCCCTCCCGAGTCCCACACCTCCAGGGCGATTTCGTCCGGCAGATACTCCAGCCGGACGAGAACCCTGGCCCCCGGCGCATGTTTACGTACATTGGTCAGGGCCTCCTGTGCCACCCGCCGGACCGTCTGCGACGCCTCTGCGGTCAAGGCCCGCTGCTCCCCCGCCACACTCACCTCGGCGGTCTCCGCGACCACCAGCTGCCGCAGGAAGTCCTCCACGGGGGACACCTCCCCCCGGAGCGCCGAAAGCGCCTGACGGGTCTCCGCGAGCCCCTCACGTGCCATGGAACGCGCCGACACCACCCGTTCCAGGACCCGGTCCCGGAACTCGCCCGCAGGCTCCTGCTCGATCAGCAGCCGCGCCGCCTCCAGGTGCACCAGTTGCGCGGAGAGGCTGTGGGCGAGCACGTCGTGTATCTCCCGGGCGATCCTGGCCCGCTCGTCCAGGGCAGCGGTCTCCGCCTCCGCCGCGCGAGCCGCTCGCTCCTGCGCGAGGAGTCTCTGGGCGCTGCCACGGGCCTCGGCATCCAGCCTCAGCACATAGCCCGCCAGACAGAGACCCGCCGTGGTTATCGCCGTGTTCAGCCAGCCGTCCGTGTTGACGGCGGCGTATGCGCCGAGGGCAACGGCCGTGGCCGGAAGGCCTGCCGAGAGGGGCAGCCTCTCCAGAGCAGCGACCGCGCAACCGCACCACAGGACCACCGCGGGCACACCGGCGCCGACCTGTTGCGCCCCGAACGCCGCTGCCATCAGCAGCGCCAGGAGTCCCAGCGAAGGCCACAGCCGGTGTTCCAGACTGGCCCGGAAGAAGGCCCACGCGGCAATCGCGCAGCCCACGACGCACACCAGCCCGAAGGCCACCTCCCAGGGCCCGAACCGTCCGCCGGCGAATGTACCCCACAGCATGGCCGTGAGCAGAGCGACCCGGACGGACCAGGTGATCATCGCTCGTGGGCGGGTGCGACGGCCCGGCGAGAGGGCTTCACGGGACGGCCATGCCGTCCAGGTCGTGCGAGTCACACGCGGTCCTTCCACACCGACTGCGACGGCTCCCCGTCGGCACAGCCACCGTACGCCGGACGCATCTGCCCGGCCCGCCACGTCAGCACGCCGCTGCGCGCCGCCAGCGTGACCGCGAGAGCCGACAGCAGAGCCGCGCTGCCCTGATGTATGCCCATCAGCGCCGCAACCCCGTAGAGAGCCGCCCTCAGCACCAGCCCACCCGTCCAGACGAAGACGGTGGCCTTGGTGCCCCTGCTCCACAGCGAGCCGTCCGCCTCGCGCCACAGCCGGGACGTCCAACCCCAGCCGGCACCCGTCACCAGCCCCACCACCAGCTCTGCGCCGAGAACCGCTGCGGACATGGCCGATTGACGCGGGTCGAGCAGTCCGGGCTCGCGCAGCGACATGACGAGGAGAACGCCCGGCAGGATCCACCAGCGCTTGTCGTCGGAGATCCGCCGTGCCGAGCACTGGCGGATCACGACAACGACGACGACGGCGACGATCACCAAGATATTGACAAGCCCGGACATGGCTGCCTCCGAGACGCGGGAAGGTTGAACGCCTTCGACGCTACGGAAACGGCCAGGTCAGGGGATCGGCTCAGGGGTTGATCGTGGGTGGAGTCGCTGTCTCCACCCACGGGTGGAGACAGCACCGCTCAGGCGTCGATGCGCGAGCGGTCCAGCGTGGCGGCAGAGCTCGTAATGAACTCCTTGCGCGGCGCCACCTCATTGCCCATGAGCAGGTCGAAGACCTGCTCGGACGATTCCAGGTCGCCGATGTTGATCCGCCGCAGCGTGCGGAACCGCGGGTCCATCGTGGTCTCTGCCAGCTGGTCCGCATCCATCTCGCCCAGCCCCTTGTAGCGCTGGATCGACTCCTTGTACCGGATGTTCTTCCGCTGAAGCTCCAACAGCCGCTGGCGCAGCTCGTTGTCGGAGTACGTGTAGATGTACTTGTCCTGGCCCTTCTTGGGCTGGACCAGCTCGATCCGGTGCAGCGGGGGTACCGCGGCGAAGACCCGGCCCGCCTCGACCATGGGCCGCATGTAGCGCTGGAACAGCGTCAGCAGCAGAATGCGGATGTGCGCGCCGTCGACATCGGCGTCCACCAGCAGGACGATCTTCCCGTAGCGGGCGGCGTCGATGTCGAAGGTACGCCCCGACCCGGCTCCTATGACCTGGATGATCGCCCCGCACTCGGCGTTCTTCAGCATGTCCGAGACGGACGCCTTCTGAACGTTGAGGATCTTGCCCCGGATCGGCAGCAGTGCCTGGAATTCGCTGTTCCGGGCGAGCTTGGCCGTACCGAGCGCGGAGTCGCCCTCGACGATGAAGAGCTCGCTGCGGTCCACGTCGTCGCTGCGGCAATCGGCGAGCTTCGCCGGCAGCGAGGAGGACTCCAGCGCCGTCTTGCGACGCTGTGCGTCCTTGTGCTGGCGGGCCGCGATACGGGTGCGTGCAGCCGCCACCGCCTTGTCCAGGACCGCCCTGGCCTGGGCCTTGGCATCGCGCTTCGTCGAGGTCAGGAACGCCTTCAGTTCCTTGGCCACGACATTGGCGACGATCCGGTTGGCCGCCGAGGTGCCGAGCACCTCCTTGGTCTGGCCCTCGAACTGCGGCTCCGCCAGCCGCACGGTGACGACCGCGGTGAGGCCCTCCAACGCGTCGTCCTTGACGATGTCGTCCTCGGCTACGCGGAGCAGCTTGGCGGAGCGCAGCGCCTCGTTGACCGTCTTGGTCACGGAACGTTCGAATCCGGTCACATGCGTGCCGCCCTTGGGGGTGGCGATGATGTTGACGAAGGACTTGAGGTTGGTCTCGTACCCGGTGCCCCAGCGCAGGGCGATGTCGACGGCGAGTTCACGAGTGACCTCCGTCGCCGTCATGTGCCCGCGCTCGTCCAGGACCGGCACGGTCTCCTTGAACGTGCCCTGGCCGGTCAGGCGCAGGACGTCGCAGACCGCCTTGTCCTGGGCGAGGTACTCGCAGAATTCACTGATTCCGCCGTCGAAGCGGAAGGTCTCCTCGGTCTTGCCCTGGCCGTCGAGACCCCGTTCGTCACGGACGACGATCGTGAGGCCGGGGACGAGGAAGGCTGTCTGCCGGGCCCGCTGGTGGAGCGTCTCCAGGTTGAGCTTGGCGTCCTTGAGGAAGATCTGCCGGTCCGCCCAGTAGCGCACCCTGGTACCAGTGCGCGCCTTCGGTACCCGCTTTCCCTTGAGCAGGCCGTTGGCCGGGTCGAACGGGCTGTCCGGCCCCTGCTCGGTGAAGATTCCCGGCACTCCGCGCCGGAAGCTGATCGAGTGGGTCGTGTTGCGGTCGACCTCGACGTCGAGCCGGGCCGAGAGCGCGTTGACCACGGAGGCGCCCACTCCGTGCAGACCGCCCGACGCCGCGTAGGAGCCGCCGCCGAACTTTCCGCCGGCGTGCAGCTTGGTCATCACGACTTCGACGCCGGACAGACCCGTCTTGGGCTCGACGTCGACGGGGATGCCTCGCCCGTTGTCGCGGACCTCCACGGATTGGTCGTCGTGGAGGATGACCTCGATGTGGTCGCAGTAACCGCCGAGAGCTTCGTCGACGGAGTTGTCGATGATCTCCCAGAGGCAGTGCATGAGACCGCGGCTGTCGGTGGATCCGATGTACATCCCGGGACGCTTGCGAACCGCTTCGAGCCCCTCGAGTACGAGCAGGTGCCGCGCGGTGTAGTTGGAACCGTCTCGGTCTGCTCCGGTCAGCAGCGCAGTGGACGGCACGGACGTATCGGCGGTCACGCGGTTCGCTCCTCGCTGAATTTCATTTGGGGCCCAGTGGGTATCGGGCTCGGCTTCGGTCGCCGCTGAGAGGGTACCGATGCCTGGTAGAGCGGTTGTACCGCCACCCTCCGAGAACCCTCACACTAGTCCAGCCTCGCATACACGTTCGATCCCTCGCAGGAGTGACGCGCACATCACGTTCCCTTCCAGGCATGAACCATTTAGGCTCCGGGCACGTCCTCATGAACAAACCGGCAAGCCAGCCGGGAGGATCCACCCAGACAAGCAACGCGAAACCGTAGCGCTACGCAATACGGCACATTCGCCGCCAACCGGCAACAGACAGCCATCTTGAGAAGAAGTTTCGAAGAAAAGCCACGAGCGGGAACGTTTTCGGCCTGGTTGGATGTTGACCCTGGTACGACAGCTCGTCGAGCTAGAGAAGAGGCGACGTGACTACTGTTCTGACCCCCGCGAGCCCGCTGACCGCAGCAGACCGCTGCGACCGTTGCGGCGCCCAGGCATATCTGCGCGTCGTCCTGATCAGCGGCGGTGAACTGCTCTTCTGCGCCCACCACGGTCGCAAGTTCGAGCCGGAACTCAAGAAGATCGCCGCGGAAATACAGGATGAGACGGACCGGCTGACGGCTGTACAGGCCCAGGCCACCGAAGAGGAACACTGACACCTCGCATCCACGACGAGCCTGGGGCAGGTCCCGGACCGGCCGACGGGCGGCTTCCCGAAGAGGAAGCCGCCCGTTCTCGTACCTGCGCGAGGATGCCGTTCAGTCACCACCCGGCATCCAGCCGATCGCTGCGGAGATCCGCGTGTAGACACCCGGGCTCCCCATCCGGGCACAACCGTTCCCCCAGGACACCAGCCCGATGAGCCGTCCACGGGCCACCAGCGGCCCTCCACTGTCGCCCTGGCATGCGTCATACCCACCCACCAGTTCGCCCGCACAGAGCATCGCTGAGGCGTCATACGTGCCGTCCCTGCCGCCCGGGTAGGCCCGCGCGCAGAGACTGTCCGGCAGAACGTTCACCTTGGCGGAGCGAAGGGACGACGCATAGTCACCGTTGCCGGTCGTGTCGCCCCAGCCATAGACAACGGCGTCGGTGCCCGGCTCGTACGCCGCGTCACCGGACGCGGCCATCGGGACCACGCTCTTCGCGGGCAACGCGTCGGCCAGAGTGAGCACCGCCAGGTCCCCCGCGTTCGTGACGGGGTCGAATGCCGGGTTGCTCCATGCCTTCTGCACCGCGATCTCCTTGCCCTCGGTCCCGCGCAGAGAGTCCCGGCCGGTGATGACCCGCAGATCGCGCACTTTGCCGACCTCGACGCCGAGAGCCTCCCGGCTCAGGCAGTGCGCAGCGGTCAACACCTTCTTGGGCCCCACCACGACGCCCCCGCAGAACTGGCCTGCGCGCGTGTCCCCGAACCGGTCGCGGCTGGACAGCGCCACGACCCAGGGACTGTCCTTCACGTGCGCCGGCTCACCACCGATGACGACACTGTCCGCAACGGCCGGAGCGGGGGATCCGAGCGGTATCACAGCCGTGGCGGCAACCAGGGCGAACACCCCGGCCATGGCGCGGAAGACGGTACGGGACATGCGCACTCCTGACTCTGTGGTGAACCATCACCACCCAGAGTCATCCCACTCACCAGCGACCGCACCCGCAGATAGGCCGAGGGCCGGGCTCCCTGTCGGAAGCCCGGCCCTCGGCATGCACTTCTGCGACCTAGTCGAGGTAGTCGCGCAGCACCTGCGAACGCGACGGGTGGCGCAGTTTCGACATGGTCTTCGACTCGATCTGACGGATGCGCTCACGCGTCACTCCGTAGACCTTGCCGATCTCGTCCAGCGTCTTCGGCTGGCCGTCGGTGAGACCGAAGCGCATCGAGACCACGCCCGCCTCGCGCTCGGAGAGCGTGTCGAGCACTGAGTGCAGCTGCTCCTGGAGGAGCGTGAAGCTGACCGCGTCGGCCGGGACGACCGCCTCGGAGTCCTCGATCAGGTCACCGAACTCGCTGTCTCCGTCCTCACCCAGCGGGGTGTGGAGGGAGATCGGCTCACGACCGTACTTCTGGACCTCGATGACCTTCTCGGGGGTCATGTCGAGCTCCTTGGCCAGCTCCTCCGGCGTGGGCTCGCGGCCCAGGTCCTGGAGCATCTGACGCTGCACACGGGCGAGCTTGTTGATGACCTCGACCATGTGCACCGGGATACGGATGGTGCGGGCCTGGTCGGCCATGGCGCGAGTGATCGCCTGGCGGATCCACCAGGTGGCGTACGTGGAGAACTTGTAACCCTTGGTGTAGTCGAACTTCTCGACCGCACGGATCAGACCGAGGTTGCCTTCCTGGATCAGGTCCAGGAAGAGCATGCCGCGCCCGGTGTAGCGCTTGGCCAGCGAAACCACGAGACGGAGGTTGGCCTCCAGCAGGTGGTTCTTGGCCCGGCGGCCGTCCTCGGCGATGATCTCCAGCTCGCGCTTGAGCTTCGGCGCGAGCTTGTCCGAATTCGCCAGCTTGTCCTCGGCGAACAGACCGGCCTCGATGCGCTTGGCGAGCTCGACCTCCTGCTCCGCGTTGAGGAGGGGAACCTTGCCGATCTGCTTCAGGTAGTCCTTGACCGGGTCGGCGGTGGCGCCGGCGACGGCGACCTGCTGCGCCGGTGCGTCGTCCTCGTCGTCGTCGGAGAGGACGAAGCCCTTGTTCTCGCCCTCGCCCTCCTCTTCCTCGCCCTTGCCGGCCTTTACTTCCTCGGCCACCTCGTCGCCGTCGAGGAGCTCGTCGTCCGACTTTCCGGACTTCTTCGTTGCTGTCTTCTTGGCCGCCGTCTTCTTCACGGCGGTCTTCTTGGCGGCCGTCTTCTTGGCTGCTGCCTTCTTCGCAGGGCCGGCCGCGGCAGCGTCCTCAGCCACCACGTCCACGGTCTCTGCCGACGGGGCGGCAGCGGCCGCGACGGTCCTGGTCACGGTCGTCTTGGCCGCGACAGTCTTGGTGGCGGTGCGCTTGACCGGGCTCTTTGCTGCGACGCTCTTGCGGGCACGCTTCGACGGCTCCGCGGCACTGACCATCAGCGTCACACCCTCTTCCTCGAGGATCTGGTTGAGGCTGCGCAGAACATTCTTCCACTGGGTTGGCGGAATCTGGTCAGCCTCGAAGGCCCGACGCACGTCATCGCCGGCGATCTGCCCATCAGCCTTTCCCCGCTCGATGAGCGCCATCACAGACTCAGACTCGGCGATCTCCGGCGGGAGCGTACGGGATGTGCTGGCCGACACGAACAACCTCTCGGAACGATGGAAACGGCTTCCGGCCCGGCCCTGGAGAGGGCTGGAGCCGACGACCGTCGGGCTGGGAATGTACCGACGGCGCGGGCTTGGCCTCAGAACTGCACAGCGCACTGAACGGCTGCTGTATTCCTTCCGTGGCGGTCACCTCTTAAGTCATCGCACTGCTTCGAGGAGTGTTACGCCCAATCCGCGTGGCCCGAGTCACACCTCATTTGCGACGAACGTGACCATGGGTGTCATCCCCCCACAATTGTGCCGCCGGACCGCCTGGGCCCGGCGACACGTGGTTCGTACACCCTGGCCGTGCTGCGCTCAGTGCTCGCGGGGCGCGGGCACCACCCGCTCCACCTCGGGGTGGACGACGAGCAGTTGACGCATGGCCGCCTCGGCACCCGCCGAGTCACCGGACGCGAGGGCGTCGACGATCCGCGCATGGTGGCCGAGGGACGCCTCAGTGGGGCGATCGCAGCCCGTGACGGGGCCACCGGAGACCTGCAGTGCCGCGGAAACGATGCCGGAGAGGTGCTCAAGCATGCGATTGCCAGCCGCCTGAATGAGCAGGGAATGGAATTCCACATCGGCCCTGGAGCAGGTGATCCCGTCACCCTGCCCGAGCGCATGCCCCATGATCTCGACCATGTCACCGAGGCGCTGCTGGATGTCCTCGCGGCCATGACCTGCGGCGAGACGGGCGGCGAGCGGCTCGATCGTCCACCGGAGCTCCCCCAGCTCGCGACGCTGGTCCTCGCGCTGAGGGCCGAAGGCGCGCCATTCGATGATGTCGGGGTCCAGCAGATTCCAGTCACTGACCGGGCGGACCCGGGTACCCACGTTGGGCCGGGCACTGACCAGGCCCTTGGCCTCAAGGACGCGCAGTGATTCGCGTACGACGGTGCGGGAGACCTCGAAACGCTGACCGATCTCCTCCGGCACCAGAGGGCGGTCGGCACCCAGGTCGCCGGAGACGATCATCTGACCCAGCTGCTGAACGAGTTGGCCGTGGAGGCCACGGCCGCGACTGGCCGAGCCCCGCCGGCCCGCCCGGCCGAGCTCGGCATCGGGACCGTCCCAGGAACGAAGAGGGGCGCGCTCGCCGGCCGGCGCCTCCGCGTACGGGTAGCGATCGAGTTCACCCGGGCCGGCGAGGCCGGAATCGGCGGAGCGGGCGGCGGTCATCATGGTGTGCGCAAGGGTACTCACGCATCCTTTGTCGGCGCGGCTCGCCCGGCCCTTGAGGTCTTTGGTGAAAAGCACACGAAAGGGTGATCGGCACCCACCCCCCAATTGACGCCTTATTGGTGGAAATCGGGCAACTTCCGGGAAGTTGTGGGGCCGCGATCGGCCCGTCACCGCACCGCGATCACCAACGAACCCTGCCGCGAAGGCCGGTGAGCAGATACGCACAGATCAGGACCGACAACGACAGTGACAGCGCGGTCCCCACCGGGTGTGCCACCACACGCACGACGACTGCCACCCATCGGTCCGTCTCGTGCGGCCAGCGCGGCCACATCAGCTCTCGGAGCCTGCCCGGAAGACCGTCGATCGGACGTGAGGCAGCTCCCGTCAGCACGTTCTGGACAAGCGGAACGACGAGCACGGGAATGCCCAGCACCGCGGCGACGCCGGCCGTCGTCACTCTGAAGACCCCGGCAGCCAGGAGGCCCGCCCAGGCGCAGCCAACGGTCAGCCCTCCCCAACTCGCACCCATGGCTACCGGATTCGGCGGAATCCGAAGCAAATCGTCGCCGTACACCACATGGAGAGCTTCGGCGGCGGCCAGCACGGCAGCCAGGGCGAGCGCCAGGGCAACGCCCGCTGACACCAGCAGCTTGGCGAGGAGCAGCCCCAGACGGCGGGGAACGGTGCCCCGGCCCGCCGCGAGCGCGGGGTAGCGGAATTCGTCGCCGAATGAGATGGCGCCCAGCACTCCGGCCCCGACTGCCGCAGGTGGCAACGGCAGCGATGACGGCCAGGCCGCCAGCACCTTCGGTAGCTGAGCGTGGCCGGAGCGGGCGAGGAGGACGGAGAGTCCGACCGAGGCGACAAGAACGGCGACCACGACCAGGGTTGCTGTTCCGACCCCGAAAAGGCGACGAAGTTCGTATCGCAGCGGGCGGAGCGGACCGCGGACCGGGCGGCGTCGGATCGGTGGCAGCGGTTCCGAGCCTGCCGCGCACGCGGCCGGTCGCGGTTCGGCTCCCCTCTCGCCGTGAGCGGGGCCCGTGGGGATCGTGGCGCCTGCGGGGCCGATGTCGGCGACCTCGTCGGCGAGTTGATGCACCGGGAGCCCGTGCCGGAATGCCGCGTCGCCGATCTCCGCGCAGGTGGAACCGTATACGGAGAGGCGGCCACTCGCTTCGGTGACCACCTCGACCGAGCGTCTGGCCGCTCGGGCCTCGCGACCGACGACGGCAGCGAGGCGGGCCGCGTGCGGGGTCCGTACCGCGACCCGGGGGCGGAGGCGGGTCCGGGAGAAGTCGTCGGCGCTCTGGTCCGCGACGAGGCGTCCATTCTCGATGGTGACCACGCGGTCGGCGGCTCGCGCGGCCTCCTTGGGGTCGGCCGTGGTGTAGAGAACGGTCCCACCCTGGCCGGCACGGGACTGCAGCAGCTCGTGCACCCAGCACTCCTCGCGCGGGGAGAGGCCGGCTGCGGGGTTGTCGAGGACCAGCGTGTGCGGGTCGCCGAGCAGCGCCGCGGCGAGGGCGAGCAGGCGGTCCATGCCGAGCGAGAGCGTGCCGATGCGCTGGTCCCGGAGTCCGGCGAGACCCACGACTTCGAGCAATTCGTCGGCCCGGGACGCCGGCACTCCTGCGGCGGCGCAGAGCATGCGGAGCTGGCCTCGGACCGTACGGGCGGGATGGCCCGGCACGTCCCCGAGGAGCACGCCCACCTCACGTGCCGGGTTGCGGATGCGGTGCAGCGGTCTGCCCCGGAAGTAGGTGACCCCCCGACCCGAGTCGAGTTCGAGCATCAGACGGAGAGCTGCGGTCTTGCCCGAACCAGCAGCCCCCAGAAGTGCGGTGACGTGGCCGGGCCGGGCTTCGAAGGTGAGATCGTCCACGGCGACCGGAAGGCCGCGGCGGGGGGAGCTGGTGAGTCCGATGGCCTGGAGCATCGCTTCTCTCGCGGGAGGTGAGACCGCTCGGCAGCAGAGCGGGTACCGCAGCAAGATAACGCGACATATCCGACTTTTCGTGGAGCGCTGACCTTATGGGCGTTCCGTGGTCAGACTTCCGGCCTCAGCATCGGCGGGTTGAGGACCGTGGCCGCTCCGGCTCGGAAAAGCTGGGCAGGGCGACCGCCCTGTCGCGTGGTCGTCCCGCCCGCAGGCACCAGGAAGCCGGGCGTCCCTGTCACCTTGCGGTGAAAGTTCCGCGGGTCGAGGACCACGCCCCATACCGCCTCGTACACCCTCCGAAGCTCACCGACCGTGAACGCCGGCGGGCAGAAAGCGGTGGCCAGAGAGGAGTACTCGATCTTGGAACGCGCCCGTTCGACACCGTCGGCAAGAATCTGCGCGTGATCGAAGGCCAGCGGAGCCTGGTTTTCGCCCTCATGACCCACCCTGCCCTCCGGGCCGAGCAGGTCCCCCACCGGTGCCCAACGCGCACTGTTCGCATCGCCGCCCGCCCGCGGGGCCGGCAGATCGGGGGCCAGCGCGAGGTGGGCGACGCTCACCACTCTCATCCGGGGGTCGCGCCCGGGGTCGCCATAGGTGGCCAGCTGTTCCAGATGGGCACCATTGCCCACTGCCGGCGCGGCCGGATCCTGGGCACACAGCCCGGTCTCCTCGACGAGTTCGCGCGCTGCCGCGGCCCCGAGATCCTCATCGGCTTTGACGAACCCGCCGGGTAGCGCCCATCGCCCCTGGAAGGGCGGCTCACCACGGCGAACCACCAGCGCGCAGAGCGCATGGCGGCGCACCGTGAGCACAACCAGGTCGACGGTGACAGCGAAGGGCGGGAAGGTCGACGGGTCGTAGGGCGGCATGCCGTGATCATAGTCGTCTGCCTGACGATAAACACTCCCTTCGCCCTGCGCTTCGGCGTGACTGCCTTCGCCGTGCTCGTCGCCGTACTCGTCGTCCTCAGGGCGCCGGATTCCTCGTTGGGACCCGACGTCGTTGCCGGAGCCGTCCGGAGGGCAAGGCCCCGCCCCGAGCGCCGCTGCGACGCGGGGCGGGTCGTTCGGCACCCCCAGCAGCTCACTGGCCGGGAACTCCTGATGCCGACCACAGAGTCGTCCTGGAGATCAGCGAGTCCGTGAACACCGCCTGGACTCCTCCTGAGTCGTCCCCCACGGCGCAGTGGGCGAACGCCGGCGGTCCATGAGCCGACACCGGTTCCACCCCAATGGCTCGTACATGTCGTCACGCCGACGCCGTACGGGGGCACCGGCCGTCCACACCTGGTACCGGCGCAGTCCCCGGGTCTCCCATGCGGCGTCCGGCTGCGGTTCCTCGGCAACGACGAGCCGCAGCGCCGTCCGCCCCCGTCCAGCGCTTCGCGAGCAGGGCGCGAAGGGCGTCGGTGATCCTGCGCCTTGGCTTCGCGATCCACGCAAGCCCCAACGGGAGAAGCTGCTGGGTGCGTCTGTCCGAGCGTGCCGGAACGGGCCCGCGGCACGCGCTCGCAACCGTCGCTCCCCGCGCGATGCGGATCAGGGGTCTCCCTATCGGACCGCTGATCAAAGATGGCCGAGCGACGGGGCGCGGGGATCAACGGCTGCTCCTGGACCCGCGGCGGTTGGGAGAGGCCTGCCCGGACCGCCGTCGGGCGGCAGCCGTTCCGGGGCGGGCGGAGCCGGATGAGGTCTTCCTCGGCCGCGTGGCGGTCCGGCGTACCGTGCGAGGCCGTGTGCTCCGGTCCGTGCGGTGGACTCGCCGGACCGTCCGGGCGCGGCGTTCCCCCCGGAGACAACGGCGCAGGGTCTCCGGGTCGAGCCCCTGGTTGCACGCCTCGTGGAGGAGTTGAGCAAAGGTGTACCCAGGGTCGACGCGCAGGGCGAGACCCAGCGCGACCCGTGCGGCCGGTTCGTCCCCGGTCGACCAGGAGACCCACCCTGCCAAGGTCAGCGGTGCCGCGGCGTGCTCCTCGTACGGTGCTACACAGCGACGGGACAACGCCCGCCAGAGCCGCAGCGCGGAACCTGCCCCCGGCCCCTCCATCCACTCGGCGGCCTTGTCACGGGTCTCCCGGTCCTGCAGCCCGAGGATCACCGCGGCGGCCTCGTCGTGACTGATCAACCGGTCGTCTTCGAAGTCCGACTCGGAGGGCACCACGACCGGCGCCTCGCCGAGCCGTTTCATGAGCCTGCGGACAAGCCCCAAGGTCTCCCGGGCCACATCCTCGCGTCCCACCTCGTCCAAGATCTTCGGCACCAGCTCGGCCCCGGCCGAGTCGAGCGCCCGTTGCTGCTCCGTAGCGGCCGGGGTGCGCAGAGGCATGAGCCTGGCTTCCATCTCCCGCAGCGTTCCGCGCACTTGAATACCCGCGTATGCGGCAGCGGCCGCCATCACCGAGGTGCCGGGCAAGGCCAACTGGTTCCCTTCGGCCGGGCAGCAGCGCCCATCCGGGCAGCAGTACGACCAGTACCGGCCGTCCGAGATGCAGAGTGCTTCGAGAACGGGCACGTCGAGCGCACCACACGCCGTACGCAGGCGCTGGGCAAGGGGCCGCAGCCGCTCCATGATCTGGCTGCCGCTCTCGGTTTCGGCAGGATCCTGGCAGAGGAAGATGACGATCGCGTCAGGGCGCTCCCCGCGCCGCTCGCTCCCCTTGATCAGGCACTCAGCGAGCTGCTCGGCGACGGGCTGCCATTCCTGCGGTGACTGCGGGATACCGAGCCTGAGCCGCCCGCCGAAGCGCCCCCGGCCACCGTGCAGGGCGACCATGACCACGCTGTCGTTCGGGTGGAACCCCATGAGGTACGGGAGGGCGTCGGCGAGCTCGGCAGGGCCCCGCAGGGTGATCTGCTGCTCTTCGACCGGACCGTTGGTTTCGTCGTGCTGGTTCATGGCATGACCGTCCCGCGAGTGGCCCATTTCCGCGACCCCTGTGGATAAAGTTATCCACAGGGGTCGCAAGGCCGTTCGCGGTTTGTCGTACCCATCGGGTTGCATTGGGGGCACACCGTCCAGGCCGAGGCGACGGCCGGGACGGCGGATGTGCTGCTGGTCGGCCCGGAGGCGCTGTCTTGTCCGCACACGGACTCTGTTCATTGTTCAGGAGGTTCTGCGACTCCTTTGCTGGAGCGCTCGATCCGGGTGACCAGTTCAGAGGGTGCCGGCAGGCGTGTGTCCGGCCGCTGCCGGCCCATGACCCGGGGCAGAGTGCCGCGCTCCACGTTGCGCTGCGCAGGGGTGTGCCCGGCGGCGGCATCGGCTTCGGTGATGGGCGCCGCCGGGCATCCCACCAGGATGACAGGCGGCACTGACACCGCGGCCTGCGACTGGTGTGGGAGCGCCCGGATGCGGTGGAGCGGTCTCCGGTCCGGTGGCGCCGGCAGGGGAGAAGTTCCGCTCGGCGAGCGGGCGTTGGGGTGTCACGCTGCTCCTTGATCGCATGGAGGTGGCCGACTTCGTTCATCTCCAGGAACAACGTTTGTTGGGGGTTGCGGAGGCGATTGATGATCAAGCGGCTCGTGAGTATTGAGGAGAAATGACGGCGCATGTCCGGTTCGCTCATTGCGTCAGATGATGTGGTTCACCGCGAGTGGTGCACAGAGATCATGCCGGCGGCAGACTGGCCCCAAGACCGCATCAGATCCCAAGGCTGATCTTCACTTTTTGGGCGACATCTGTCTGCCGCTCGGGGTTGCCCGATCGCCCTGGAGCACGACGGCGGCGAGCTGGAGATGCGTCCGCGTGCTGCTCTCGGCAGCGGCGACCTCATGCCCTGCGACGTCCAGGAGGCGCTGCTGAGGTCCGCCGCCTGGAAGTGCGGCGGGCGTCCAGGCCTCGCCGAAGCCGGTCACGTGTTTCCGGCGTCCCCGTCGCCGCTGTGGCGTGGGGCGACGGGGCGGGCGCGGGCGAGGAGCAGGGCGACGTCTTCGGGCTCATCACTACGACGCAGGGCGTCCAACAGGTGGTCGCAGGTTTCCTCCAGTCGGCGCGGCGATCTCGCGAGGAGCCCCAGGAGGACGCCCAGCCGCGTGTCGAGGGGGTGGCTGCGGGTTTCGACCAGTCCGTCGGTGTAGAACAGCAGCCCGTCTCCGGGCTCGATCCTCAACTGGCTGGTCTCGAAGGGGACGCTCCCCACGCCGAGGGGCGCTCCGGTGGGGAGGTCGAGGAACCGCGGGGCGCCGACGGCGGGGATCAGGACCGGCGGCAGGTGACCGGCGGTGGCGAGGCTGCAGCAGGCGCGGCGCGCGTCGTACACGGCATATGTGCAGGTGGCGAACCGTTGCTCCAGCTCGCCCGTGATGCGGTCGAGGTGGCGCAGGACCGCGGCGGGGTCCAGGTCGAGCGCGGCCAGGGTACGGGTCGCGGTGCGCAGCTGGCCCATGGTGGCGGCGGCGCCGGTGCCGCTGCCCATGACGTCTCTGATGACCAGTGCGGTCCTGTCGGCGGACAACGCGATGACGTCGTACCAGTCGCCGCCTGTTCCGCAGATGGTCGAGGCGGGCTGGTAGCGGCAGGCGATGTCCAGGCCCGGCCGGTGCGGCGGCTTCTGGGGCAGGAGGCTGCGTTGGAGGTTCTCGGCGGCCTGGCGCTGGTTCTGGTACCAGCGGGCGTGGTCGATGCTGACGGCTGCGCGGGAGGCCAGTTCCAGGGCCAGGGCGGTGTCGTCCTCACTGAAGGGCAGCGGATTGCGGGCGCGGGCGAGACCCAGCGCGCCCAGCACGCGGCCGCGGGCAGTGAGCGGAACGGCGAGGCAGGTGTGTGCCCCGGCCCCGGCGAGGACGGCAGCGGCGTGGGAGGGGGCGATGTGAGCAAGGCCCTGGCCTGTGATCTGGGCAGCGAGGACCGGGCGGCCGGTGGTGATGCAGCGGGTGATCAGGTGGTCGGGCTCGTACCGGGCGAGGTGTCCGGAGGGCACGGAGACGGCCGGGGCGAGGTGGCCGGCGAGGGCCAGGGTGCGAAGGGCGGCCGGGCCATCGGGCGCCCAGTCGCTGTCGCCGCCCTGGAGCACGGTCTCCAGGAGGTCGACCGCGGCGAGGTCGGCCAGCTCGGGCACACAGGTGCGGGCGAGTTCGTCGGCGGTGGTATCCAGCTCCAGAGTGGTGCCGATGCGCGTGGAGGCGTCCGCGATCAGGGCAAGACGCCGCCGCGCCGCGGCGGCCTCGGAGGACGCGCGGTGCTGTTCGGTGACGTCCACGAGTTCGAGGGCGAGTCCGAGCACCTGCCCCGCGCTTCCTCCAGCCGGTAGTAGGAGGCCGACCAGGCGTGCTCGCGGCCCGGGTCGGAGGGAGTGGGGGCGAGGGTGAACTGGTTCACCAGCGGGTCTCCGCTGGCCGGTACGCGGCGCATCGCGGCCTCGACCGGGCCGGCGTCCATGAAGTCCAGCACCTCACGCACGGGGCGGCCGACCTGCCGATCGGCCGGCCGGCCGTTGATGCGCTCCAGCGTGGGGTTGACCACCAGGTACCGCAGATCGGGATCCAGGATCCCCAGCCCTATCGGAGACTGCGAGACCAGTCGGGCAGAGAGCGCGAGGTCGCGCTCCATACGCTGCAGAACAGCCTGATCGGCGGCGATACCCGGCGCGTAGAAATCCCCGTGCTCACCCTCCAGTCGCACGTTCCGGAACTCCACCAGGCGGGTACTGCCGTCCTTGTGCCGTACAGGAAAGGCCCCTGCCCAACTCGAGCCCTCCGACATCACCTGGGAGAACAGCTCGGTGACCAGGTCCAGGTGCTGCTCGTCGACCATCAGCCGGGCCGCGTACCGGCCCAGGGCCTCCCGGGCGCTGTAGCCGAAGATCTGCCGTGCCTGCGGGCTCCAGAACACCACCCGCCCCCGAGCGCCCAGCACCACCGCCGAGACGCTGAGCAGATCGATCAGGCCACCGGACGGAGCCTCGGGCGCGCGCCCGGCACCTCCCGCGAAGAGTTCGGCAGACCCCACCGGTCGCCACCTCGCTCCCCGCTGTGTCACCGGCCCGGCCGATCACCACCATGGTCTCTCACCTCGGCCCGGTCGGCAGCACAGCCGCGGAGCGTACAGAAGAAGCTATAGACCCCTCGGATGGCCGGCGATCTTCTCCGTCTCACCGTCCTGGGGTGCGCGACGCCCTACGCGAGCGTGCTCCGGCTGTCTGGTGTCCGGCTGCGGCACTCGGGTCCGAGTGGATGCGGGCTGCGGGACGCCGGCGCAGTTGCAGCAGCATGTCCGGCTCGATGAGCTGGATGCGATCTGGATCTCGCGCCCGCACGCCGATCACAGCGCGGATCTGCTCACCGCCTACTACGCGGCGCTCTTCGCGGACATACAACTCGCCGCACCCATCCCCCTGTACGGGCCACCAGGCATCGCCGCGCGGCTCGTCCACTTCCTGACCAACACCTCGACGAGCAGCCCCGTCGAGTCCGCCTTCGCCGTCCATGAGCTGCATGACGGGCATCGGGCACGCGTCGGCGCACTCGCCTTGACCAGCCGGGCGGTGACACATGGCATTCCGGCCTTCGCCGTACGCATCGAGGCTGCGGACCGATCGCTGGTCTGCTCCGGAGACCGATTGCCGGTCTGCTCCGGAGACACAGCGCCGTGCGCGAACCTCACGCAGATGGCAGAGGGGTGCGATCTGCTGCTGTGCGAGGCCGAGAGCGCCCAAGCGCCGGCCGAGGGCGAACAGGTGCACCACACGCCCGAAGACACCGGTGACACAGCCGTCGCGGCGCGGGCAGGCCGTCCGATCGTCACGCACGTCGGCCGGTTCCTCACCCCGCAGTGGGCGGTGGCACGTCGGCCCGGTTCGACGGTCCCGTCGACTATGCCGCGCCCGGTGCCACCTTCTCGATCGGTCAGACCACAACTGCCCGGGGGCCCTTCGACGAGGCGGCCACGTTCGAGGGGCACCGGCAGGGACCTGTGCGACCAGGTGGTCGGGTGAGAAGCACGGCGGAGCGGCGGTTGCCCGACGTGTTCCGTCGAGCGTCACCTGCACGTTTCGGCACCGGGGGTGTCTCATGCGTACGCCCACCCCGATCTCCGTCCTGACCGTCGAGGCGGTCCCCGCCGTCGATGGCGGTGGAGCACAGGTGACTTGTACGATCGCGAGCGGGATGGGGCTCGTAGCGCAGCGGTCGTCGCGCCTTCACCGCATGTGGGAGGACGCCGGTTCGAATCCGGTCGGTCCCATCCCGCCTGCGCTTGGTTGCGGTCGGCGTGGCCAGGGCCTGCAAACTCATCGAGTCGGACCAGACGCGTCGGCGCGCGTCGCGCCTCCCCCATACCGTCCTGGCCGACGAACGCGGCCAACTGTCCCGCGTGCGCCACTGAGTCCTGTGCCGGTTCTCGCATGTCCTGGGGTTGGCGTGGCGCGAGCCGGCGCCCTGGCCACTGGTCTTTGCCCTCGCCGTCGCCCGGCGGACCGGCGGCGGTCACCTCTGCGCGGGCCCGACCGGACGCCTGCGGCGCAGGGCCGGTGCGGAGACCAGGACGAGCCCGCCGAGGAGGAGCACCGCGTCGGCCACCGCCGATGGGCCCGGCCGTTCTCCCAGTAGCGCGACCCCCAGCGCCGTGGAGACAAGTGGTTCCGCCAGGCTGAGAGTACCGACCGTCGCCCCGCTGATCCGTCCCACGCCCCAGGTGAACAGCAGATACCCCAGAGCCGTCGTGGCCAGGGCCAGCCAGCCGATCAGGACCAGGGAGCGCGGTTCGGTCAGCCCGTCCGGGTGGGCGAGGGCCCATGGTGAGACCAGGATTCCCGCGCAGAACACGCTTGTGGGGGCAGCGGCGGCGGTATCCGCGCCGCGGTCCCCGAGCTGTTTGGTCGCCGAGATGTACACACCGAAGCTGGCCCCGGCGATCATCCCGAGCAGTACGCCCATGCTGTCGGCCGGTGCCCCGTCGGCCGGGACAAGAAGCAGTGCGATCCCGCCGACCGCGCACGCGGTGCCGCAGACCCACGGTCCGCTGAGCCGTTCACCGGCCAGGATTCGCCCGCACACCCCCGTCACGGCCGGGACGGTACCGAAAGTGACGGCGGTGGCCAGGGCGGCACCACCGCGGGCCACTGCCTCCAGGAAACATGCTTGGAAGACCGCCGTGACCAGGATGCTCACCAGCGTCCACCAGCGGGTGTTCCGCTGCCACACGGTCCGGATACCGGCTCGCCGCGCGGTGAACAGCCCCAGGACAAAGCCGCCGAGAAGCATGCGGCACGCGCCGATCGCCACTGGCGAGGCGCTGCTTGTTGCCAGGATCTGAGCGGGGCCGACCGTGCCCCAGAGAAAGGCCGCCGCCAGCACCGGCGTCACTCCGCCACCGCGCACGGCGTGCCCGAGCTTGCCCGCTGCGCTTGTCACGCCCCTCATTTCGCAGAGCCGGGCAGGATCCGTGGCACAGCACACCTCGGCGGAACACCCAGCAGTTCCTGGTCCCGACGCTAGCGAGTTCCCGGTGGTCGTTCCCATAGGGAGAAGGCACCAACTCAGCGGCCGGTGGGCGCGCCGCTTCCGGCACTTCTCACAACCCGCCCGCCCGGTCCCTCCCAACGACCCGTTGGACGCGGTTCTGTTGGGACACGCGAGAGCGAACCGGCCGGTGCTCCGGAGGGAGAGTTCGACGTGCACTTCGACGGCGGGCCGGAGTGGCGATGACCCGGGCTGTTGTCCACGGCCCAGGTGGCTGCCTGGCCGAGGCGGTTCGATGCTGTGACCGGCATCGTCCGCGCCGGCCGTCGTCGTCGGGTTCCGGGCGTGAAGGCGTCGGTCGGGTTCCGGGCGTGAAGGCGTCGGTCACCGCGCGGAAGATGTGCTGGGGTGGTGCGGGCACGCCTGCGCGATCGCCGTTCATGAGCGCGGCATGAGGACCTGATCATTCGCAACGAATGATCGGAACGCGTCACGCCCGACGGCTCCGACGGCGCCACCCCCGAACCCGGCACGCCGAGCTGTGGTTCACCGGGCACGAGCACGGGACATCTCAGCCCGCCGCGGCGAGGACCAACGGAAGAACTTGCTCGCTGCCCGCCTGGCGCAGCAGGCGGGCAGCGACTGCGAGGGTCCATCCGGAGTCGGTGGAGTCGTCCACGAGCAGGACGGGGCCCGGAGAACTCGCCAAGGCGTCAGCCAGTTCCCCGGAGACAGCCAAGGCGCCGGACAGCGCCCTGAGGCGTTGGGCGGAGTTGCTGCGGCGTGCCGCGTGCGCGCCGCTCGGGCCGGTGTACGTCAGGGTGCCCAGAAGGGGGAGGCGGCCGATGGTCGCGATTCCCTGAGCGAGGGAGCCCACCAACTGGGATCGGGTCAGGGACGGTACCGCGACCACTCCCACCGGCCGGGCCGAGGCGTCCGGGACATTCGGCGCCCAGCCGCCCGGAGAGCGTGCCCAGTCGGCGAGGACCGCCACCGCGGCCCGCAGAACGTCGTCGGGGACCGGACCGTCGGGCGCGTTGTCGGCCAGCAGCGGGCGCAGCCGGTTGCCCCAGCCGATGTCCGAGAGCCGTCCCAGGGCACGCCCGGTGGAGCACTGCTCCTTGGCCGGGATGCGCCCCTTGAGGTCGATGCCCAGTGCGGGCATGCCCGTCGGCCACATCCGGCGCGGCTCGACCTCCACCCCCGGGCGGTCCAGTTCCTTCGTCGCCCCCGTCAACGTCTCCGCCGAGACAGCGGGATCGGCCCAGGCTCCCGCGCAGTTGTCGCAACGACCGCACGGGGCGGCCTCCTCATCGTCCAGCTGCCGGCGCAGGAACTCCATCCGGCACTCGGAGGTGCTCGCGTAATCGCGCATGGCCTGCTGCTCGGCAGCCCGCTGCCGCGCCACCCACGCGTAGCGTTCGGCCTCGTACACCCATTCGGTACCCGTGGCGGTCCAGCCACCCTTCACCCGCTTGACCGCGCCGTCGACATCGAGCACCTTCAGCATCGACTCCAGTCGGCTGCGTCGAAGATCCACCGCCGCCTCCAGGGCGGGCACCGACAGCGGCCGTCCCGCACCGGCCAGAGCCGAGAGGGTCTGGCGGACCTGCGCCTCGGGCGGGAAGGCCGTATCGGCGAAGTAGCGCCAGATGGCCTCGTCCTCCTTGCCCGGCAGGAGCAGGACATCGGCGTGCTCGACCCCTCGACCGGCGCGGCCCACCTGCTGGTAGTAGGCGATCGGCGAGGACGGCGAACCCAGATGCACCACAAACCCCAGGTCGGGCTTGTCATAGCCCATACCCAGCGCCGATGTCGCGACCAGTGCCTTCACCCGGTTCTCCTGCAGGTCGACCTCCGCCTGCAGCCGGTCCGCGTTCTCCGTTTTCCCCGTGTACGAGGCCACGCGGAAGCCGCGCTGTCGCAGGAAGGCGGTGGCCTCCTCGGCCGCGGCGACAGTGAGGGTGTAGATGATTCCGGAACCCTGCAGGTCGTCCAGGTGCTCGGCGAGCCAGGCCAGGCGGTGCGCGGCGTCCGGCAGCTGGACCACACCCAGCCGCAGACTCTCCCTGTCCAGCCGGCCGCGCAGCACCAGGGCCTCGCCGGCACCCGTACCCAGCTGCTCGGCCACGTCCGCGGTGACGCGCGCGTTGGCGGTCGCGGTGGTGGCCAGAACCGGCACACCGGCGGGCAGCTCGGCCAGCATCGCCCGCAGCCGGCGGTAGTCGGGGCGGAAGTCGTGGCCCCAGTCGGAGATGCAGTGCGCCTCGTCGACCACCAGGAGACCGGTCGTGGCCGCGAGCCTGGGCAGCACCTGGTCGCGGAAATCAACAGAATTAAGGCGTTCCGGACTTACGAGGAGAACATCGGTCTCGCCACGCTCGACCTCCCCGTAGATCGTCTCCCACTCCTCCGGGTTGGCCGAGTTGATGGTGCGCGCGTGGATACCGGCCCGAGCCGCCGACTCGACCTGGTTGCGCATCAGTGCCAGCAGCGGCGAGATGATCACCGTCGGGCCGGAGCCACGACGGCGCAGCAGGGCGGTGGCCACGAAGTAGACCGCCGACTTGCCCCAGCCGGTGCGCTGCACCACCAGCGCACGCCGGCGCTGCTCCACCAGAGCCGCCACCGCCTGCCACTGGTCCTCCCGGAGCCGCGCCGAACCACTCGGGTCGCCGACGAGCTCAGCGAGGATGGCATCGGCTTCAGTGCGGAGCTCCAGGTTGTCCATCCCCCCATGCAACCCGATGGCAAGGACAATCGACCAATTCACCCGGCGTGACAACCTGCTCACAAACGATGCCGGCCACGCGCCGATCGAGGGCGGCAGGCCGAAGCGCTCAGCCCACACCCCTCACCGAGGGTCGCGTTCATGCAGGTCAGTGCGGGTGGGACGCGCCGACGCGGCGTCGAACACACGAAGATGCTGCTGCTCCAGGGCGGGAGGACGAGGGGCTCGGCCGCGGCGGCGCGACTGTTGCGCCGGGCCAGGGCGTAGGGGTGTTTCCGCTGGTACTTGCCGTTCGGGCGGGGCAGGAGACATTGTCCGGGCGAGACGTGGGCAGGGATATCAGAGTCATTTCGCCTGATACCCGTCAGCTGTGCCGATTGCTCGTTGCCGCCCGCCGATACGCCAGGAAGAATTGGACTCGCTCCCGCACGGTCCCTTCGCGGCCCGGAAGGGCTGTGCCGTGGTGCGCCCTCACTCGACCTTGCCCGCACCGTGGGCGCGTATGCGAAGGGAGGACCGTGACCTTCGGATACGCTCCGTCCGCAGACACTTCGATGTCGGCGTCCTCGGTGTCCACCGAATCCGCCAACCACCTGGCCCGGATGCTGGAACCGGCCGAATGGGCAGCGGCGGGCATACCTCTGTTGCGCAGCCCGCGCGAGGTTGTCAGCGGCCTGCACGCCCGGCATCGGCCGACGCCGGCAACCGCTGTCGTCGCCGTACTCGACCACGAGGAACGCCTCGCGGCCAGTGCCTCGTTCGCGCGCCGCTCCTTGACCGCGGACGGCTGGGCGTTCCGTAACGCGTTGCTGGCGAATCTGCGCCAGGTCATCCCGCACGACCTCCGCCGCCGCACTCCTGTCCGTACTGCGGTACTGCTCTACTGCCGTGAGGGTGACGAGCGTTGGACGGAGGAGGACGGCGCGTGGATGTGGGGCCTGCGGGACGCCTGCACGTTGCACGGCCTGCGGTGCGGCGCGTACATCACGCTCACCCGCGGCGGCTGGCAGGTGCTGGGCGAGGGCCGGGGCGGGCGTCGGCCCGACTCCACTTCGCAGCCGTCCGCTCTCGCCGACACGACACTCGGCCGTGATCCGGTGCCGCTGCGCACCGGCGGCGGTGCCGCTCAGGCGCAACGGCGAACCGCGGCACGCTGACCGGCGGTCGCGGACCCGGCCGCCCCGTCGGGCAGCCGGGTCACCACACTCCGGTGTGTCCTGCGGCTCAGACGCCGGCGGCGAGCACCGCATTGATCGTCTGCGGGTCCCCGCAGACGATCAGCAGGGCTCCGGCGCGTTCACGGGCACCGGACAGCGTGTCGGCGACAGTGTCACCGCCGCCGTTGACGGCGACGACCACCACGGGACGAGGCTTCAGCCGGCCCGAGGCCGCGGTACCGGCGAAGAAGACATCGTCGCCGGCTTCGTGCTGCGCCCAGTAGGCGGCGTCACCGAAGGAGAGTTCGTGCATGGCCCACGGGTGCTGCTCACCGGTGGTCAGCACCAGGATGTCGCCCGGTGCGCGCCCGGAGTCGAGCAGCAGATCCACCGCTTCGTCGGCGGCGTCAAGAGCACCGGCGGCCGAGGCGGGAATGAGCTGGATCTGCGGCGCGGAACGATTCTCCGGACGGGTCGCCTTCGACTGACCGGAGGTGGGGTGCGGGCGCTGCGCCGGGGGCGCGGGCCTCGCGGGGCCGGGACCCGGGCGACCGGGGCGCGGTGTGGCCGCTGAACGCGGACCGGGTACAGGACGGGGGGTCGGCGCGGTACGGCCTGTGGCCGGAGTGACGCGGGGACCCTGGGCGCTCTCGTGAATCTGAGGCTCCTCGGGGATGAGAGGCATGGGTGGTTGTCTATCAAACGCCGACACACGGGGCATCAGCGGGTGGGTACATGTGCGCGATCAGAAGTCGAAGCCGAGCTGGCCCCCGCTTTCCAGTGCGGCCGCCTCGGCGGAGAAACGGACCTTCTTGAGGTGCTGCCACCTGGGCAGCGCGTCCAGGTAGGACCACGAGAGACGGTGATGGGGCGTGGGCCCCCACTCCTCCAGCGCGTCCCTGTGCACAGGCGACGGGTAACCGGCGTTGGCACCGAAGGCGAAGGCGGCGTACTCACCGGAATCCGCGCCCAGTTCGGCCATCATCGTGTCCCGTCGCACCTTCGCGATCACCGAAGCCGCCGCGACCGCGATGCAGGACTGGTCGCCCTTGATCACCGTGCGGACCTGCCAGGGCTGTCCCAGGTAGTCGTGTTTGCCATCGAGTATCACCGCGTCGGGCCGCACCGGCAGGGCTTCGAGCGCGCGCACGGCGGCCAGACGCAGGGCAGCCGTCATGCCCAGGTCGTCGATCTCCCGCGCAGAGGCGTCCCCCAGAGCGAACGCGGTGACCCAGCGCTCCAGCAACGGGGCCAGCTCCGCGCGGCGCTTGGGGCTGATCAGCTTGGAGTCGGTGAGTCCGGCAGGAGGTCTGCGAAGGCCGGTGACGGCCGCACACACGGTGACCGGTCCCGCCCACGCTCCGCGTCCGACCTCGTCGACACCGGCGACGGTCTTGGCACCAGTGGTAGCGCGCAGTGAGCGCTCGACGGTGTGCGTGGGTGGTTCGTACGGCATGGCGCATGTCAGCGTACGCCGATGGCAACGCCGACAACACCCCGGGGCACCGGACGACCGGCCGGGCCGCGCACCGAGCCGAGGAACGGATGGCGAAAGGATCCTGGACCGCGGCCATTCCGTCTACTGCGGGCCACGCGTCCGAAGAGCCGCGCGTACGGGACGGTGATCACGAAGAGGTGTGCCGATGGCCCGAAAAGGCGGCCGGAATCACCGACCGACACGCTCAGCAGTGCTCGGGCAGGATTCCTGAACCACGGAATGCGGCAGACGCGGACCGCCGCGCCACGACGCGTCGGCACCCCTCCCGTTCGGCTCACGTCAGTACGGGTCGTAGGGGTCGTAGGGGTCGCCTTCGTCACCGCCGCGGTCGCCGTCCCTGCCGCCGCCCGTGCGCGAAGCCTGGCATACCCGCGCGAGATCGCCCGAACCCCGTTCTCCCAGAATGTCGCGGGCCCGCGCCTCGGACCAACTGGTGGCGTACCAAGGGGTGTCGGAGGCTCGCAGCGACCGTTCGATCTCCATGAGGGCGCATGAGCGCAGTGGCTCCGGCAGTGTGTCCAGAGCGGGCACGGCGTCGGCCGAGAGGCCTTGCAGGTAGTCGATGTCGATGGAGTGGTCATCGCGGTACCGCTGAACGTTCTGCTCGGCGATCAGCCCATCGGGCGAGATCAGGCCGAACGCGAGCACGGCGACGGCAGCGCTCGCGGCGACCGCGCGTGGCAGCAGTCGCGCACCGCGCACGCCGGCGATCATGATCAGGACGAACACCACGCCCAGCCAGAGTTCGACCGCGGCCACGGATATGCGCAGCCGTGTCAGGCCGTACGCCTCCACGTACAGGTCCATGCGCCTCAGTGCGGAGGCCACGACGACGAGAGTGAGCAGACAGAGCGCGCCGAGCACGCTCCGTACGAGAGTGCGGTCGCTCCCTCGTCCGCGAGGGGCCCGACGCAGGGCGAGTGCGATCACCAACAGCGTGAGGAGCGTGGCCCACAGCAGCTGCCAGAAGCCTTGCCGAGCGTATGGCGAGTAGCTGAGGTCGGTCTCGGCCATCACCTTGTCGTATCCGCCGAGCAGCACGGTGAGCTGGACGGCGAGGAAGGCGGTGAACAGCAGATTCAGCACCATGAGCGGCAGCGCCCATTCCAACCGCCCGCGGGCCCTTCCCGGACGAACGGTGATGGCGTCCCAGTGCACCGGAGCGGCCGCCGTGTACGCGGCGGCGAGTGCGCCGACCAGGCCGACCACGAACAGCAACGACCGCCAGAGGCCCTCGCCCACCGACACATCGGGGACCAGGTTGCCGAGCACATCGGCGAAGGCGGCATCGGCACTCGCGAAGAGCGCCCCGAACACGATGAGCAGGACGACAGCGACCGCAGTGGTGCGCAAGACGGCGCCCAACCAGCCTCGGGAGTCCGCCATCCGTTCACGCACGCCGCGCGCTCCCCAGCCCACACCGTCGGTGACGGAACTGAACAGGCACAGCGAGCCGAGCAGTACCCCGGGCCAGCCACGACTGCTGTGCAGAGCGAGCGAGCCCAGGGCGACAGCCGACACGACGGCGAGGAAGGTGGGCCATCCGGCATCCCGAAGGGCCGGGACGACGAGGAGAGCCAGGCCGCCGACCGCCCAGACAGCTGTCCATGGACGGAGGCGGCGACCGGCCGCCCGTGCGGCGAAGAAAGCCGCGAGCGCGGTGGGTAGCGCGACGATCAACAGGTTCGAACCGAGTCCGTCGCCCAGCAGCAGGGCGCTCAGTATCGCGGTGGCGAGGGCAGAGCAGAGCGTCGAGCTCCGGATGGTGGTGGGGCCGACCGGACGCAGCCGCGACCACACCGAGGCCTGGGGTTTGCCGTACTGCCGAGGGTTGGGCGGTGACCGGTGTCCGCCCGGTCGCGTGCCGATCGGCACCTGCTGCGGTTCCGGGGCGGCGCCATGGGACTCCGGCAGCGGACCCTTCACCGATGCGGCCGACACGGCCGGCCCCGACGTCCTGGGCCGCTCCGACGGCTCGGCCTGCCCCGCCGGCTCGGGCCGCTCGGTGGCATCCTCCGGCCGGGGTATCTCTGATGCTTGATCGGACATGGGACCCCTCCCCCACCGGGATCCGCGCGCACCGCCGCTGGGCAGCACGGGGGCACCCCGGCGTCTCATTCGCTGCACGCCCGCAAGGTGATCACCATGGGCGGCGTGGCCGAAAGAGTAGCTTCCCCTCACGGTCACCGGCCGTGCGCGGAAGGGCTGTGGCAGTACCGTGACAGTCGGCGGTCCGGCTGACGCACCACGACGGTGGCGCTGTCGCCTCCCTCTCCCTACTGCAGCAGCCAGTCCGGCAGTTCCTCCGTCTGCGCCGACCAGTGGGCAGGTGGAGCGCCGGCCCTGCCCGCCGCCAGGATCCCGCCGACGATGGCACAGGTGGTGTCGACATCGCCGCCCGCCTGGGCCGTCACCCAGAATGCCTGCTCGAAATCACCGAGGCTTCGCGCCGCAGACCAGAGGGCGAACGGGACGGTGTCATGTGCACTGGTGCGCCTGCCGTTGCCGAGGACCGCGGCAACCGTTCCCGCATCGCCGTAGTCGAGCATGTCGCGTGCCCGGCGCAGCCCGGCGCCGACCGCGCTGCGCGGCACGAGCGCGATCACACCGTCGAGAAGCTCCGTCGGGCTGGGCGGTCCCGTGGTCGATGCCGCCAGTGAGGCCGCGGCGGCGACGGCCATCGCACCCACGACCGCCTCACGGTGCTGGTGCGTGGGGTACGAAGAGATCTCGGCCTGGTGCGTGGCCTGCTCCGGGTCGTCCGCGTACCAGGCACCGAGCGGCGCGATGCGCATCGCCGAGCCGTTGCCCCAGGAGCCCTGCCCCTTGAACAACGCGGACGCCAGCTCTCGCCAGTCGCCGCCTTCCCGTACCAGCCTGAGCAGCCGGTTCACGGCAGGGCCGTATCCCCGGTCGAAGTCATGGTGCACGGCAAAGGAACGCGCGAGCGCGTCCTGGTCGATCCGCTCGTGCTCCGCCAGGACGGCCAGCACCGATGCGGCCATCTCGGTGTCGTCCGTCCACTGCCAGGGGCCGGGGGGAAGTTCGCGCTGCTTCAGCAGCGGATAGTTGGCCGGGACGAAGAACTGGGAACCCAGTGCGTCTCCCACAGCCAGTCCGCGCAAGCTGGCCAAGGCGCGTTCAAGACGTTGGTCGGTTGCAGAGTCAGCGGTTGTCATCGCCCTTCCACTCTATCCGGTGATGCCGTACGGCTCGGGGACGCGCCAGCGCTCGAACGGCCGGTCAAGGGTGTAGCGCCCGTCCTCTCCGAGGATCAGCGTCCTCGTCTCCCCGTTACCCGGATTGGACAGCGACTCGAACTCGGCCACCGACCAGTGGAACCAGCGCATGCAGAACAACCGCATGGTCAGTCCGTGCGTGACCAGCAGTACGTTCGGCGGGTGCTCGGGGTCCTCGAAACTCCGGTGCAGACTCTCCAGGAAGGCACCGACTCTGTCGTACACATCGGCCCCGGACTCCCCCTGCGCGAAGCGGTAGAAGAAGTGCCCGTAAGCATCCCGGTACGCCTTCTGCAGCCGCACGTCGTCCCGGTCCTGCCAGTTGCCCCAGTCCTGCTCCCGCAGTCGCGGCTCCTCCCGCACCCGCACCCGTTCGAGATCGAGGCCGAAGGATCGGAACGTCTCGTGCGCGCGGCGATAGGGGGAGACGTACACGCTGACCCGCTCGCCGTCGAACATCTCGCGCAGCCGCACCCCCGTCTCCCTGGCCTGCCGCAGCCCGGCAGAGGTGAGCCTCAGCGCGTGGTCCGGCTCGCGCTCGTACACCGTGTCGTCGACGTTGCCTTCGGACTCCCCGTGCCGGACGAGGACAATGCGTTGGGGTCGTGCCATGTACAGACCCTAGTGCTGTGGCTCATTCGAGCAGTCGTCCGGACTCCATCCGCCGGATGTCGCCGGTGAAGCGTTGGCGCAGCAGCCGGTCGTGGGAGACCACCACCAGCGCGCCCTGCCAGCGGGCCAGCGCCTCCTCCAACTCCTGCACGAGTCCGAGCGCCAGGTGATTCGCGGGCTCGTCGAGCAGCAGCAGGTCCGCCGGCCGGGCCAGCAGGCGGGCTAGGGCGAGTCTTCTGCGCTGCCCCGCGGAGAGCGATCCGACCGGCACCCGGAGATCCCGAGACCTGAACAATCCGTACGAGAGCAGCAGTTCCGCCTGCTCGTCGTCGGTCAGCGGCAGGCCACGGCCGAACGCCGCGAGCACCCGCTCCGTCGGGCGGTGCGCCGAAATCTCCTGAGCGAGGTAGCCGATCCCGCCCCTGCGGACCACGCGGCCCGCGTCGGGTTCGAGCACGCCCGCCATGACGCGGAGCAGAGTGGACTTCCCCGCCCCGTTGCCGCCGTGAATCAGCAGCTTCTCGCCCGCCGCCACGGAGAGCCGGTCGACAGCGAGCCGATCTCCCACCCGTACGCCCGTCAGGGAGACCAGTTCCCCTTCGGTCGCGCCGGCCGTGGGCCGGGCGGTGAAGCGCAGCGGGTCCGGTGGCCTGGGGACGGACTCCTCCCGCAGTCGCTCCAGGCGCTTGCGCGCGTTGCGGATCCGCCCGGACACCGAGGCCTGGACCCGGCCCCCCGCCCGGTCGTACGCCATCTTGTTGTTGTCCTTGATGCCACGGCCTGCCGCGACTCCGTGGGCGGTGGTCGCCGTGTACTCCTCCAATCGCGCCGTCTCGTCACACCACTGCGCGTAGGACTGCTCCCAGCGCTGCCGCGCGGCTCTCTGCTCAGCCCGGAATCCCGCGTATCCACCGCCGTAGCGCACGACCGTGCGGCGGTCGGAGTCGACCTCCAGCACCGCGGTCGCCACGCGTTCCAGGAAGACCCGGTCATGGGACACGGCGATCACCGTGCCGGAATGGGCCAGCAGGGCATCCTCCAGCCAGTCGAGGGCGGCTCCGTCCAAGTGGTTCGTGGGTTCGTCGAGCAGCATCACCTCGGGGGACGCCGCGATCAGGCAGGCGATGCCGAGCCGTGCCTGCTCACCGCCGGAGAGACTGCCGAGCTTCCTGGCCGGCCCCATGTGCGCCACGCCCAGGCCGTGCATCGCCTTTTCGACGCGTGAGTCCGCTTCGTATCCCCCACGCAGCTCGAATGCGGTGAGCAGGTCCCCGTAGG
This sequence comes from Streptomyces sp. NPDC047515, assembly GCF_040643055.1. Classification (NCBI taxonomy): domain Bacteria; kingdom Bacillati; phylum Actinomycetota; class Actinomycetes; order Kitasatosporales; family Streptomycetaceae; genus Streptomyces; species Streptomyces sp. NPDC047515. The sequence continues at coordinate 2,613 of NZ_JBEYTM010000018.1, read as the reverse complement.
CGGCGAGCGCGGCGCGGTCGGCCGTACCGAGCCGGGCCTCGGACTCCCGCAGCCCCCTCTCCATGGTGCGCAATTCAGAGAGGGCGTCATCGATCGCGTCCTGGACCGTGCTGCCCGGTGGCAACCGTGGAGTCTGGGCCAGCAGCCCTGCGCCGCGATCGGCAGCTGTGAACGCACTGCCGGAGTCGGGCCGTTCACTACCGGCGAGCAGGTGGAGCAAGGTCGTCTTCCCCGCGCCGTTCTCCCCGACGACGCCGATCCGTTCACCAGGACGCACGGTCAGCGAGACGTCGTCGAGCAACAGCCGCTCACCACGCGTCACGGTCACGTCGTGCAATGAGATCTGTGTGGGCAAGGGCACCTCCGTACTCGAACGGCCGACAGGGAGCGAAAACAGCGGCGAGCAGCGGGGGACCACCGGGCGCAACCTCACCCGGACCCGCCCGGCGACCTCAATCAAACGCAATCAATGTTGCATTAATTCGAGTATGACAGACTGGAGCACACTAACGCAACAGGAGTAGCAATTGACTGAACAGGAAGCCGCCCCGGAAGCCGGACGGGGAACCGGAGAGGAAGCCTCGCCCGGGGCGCCCGTCCCGGCGCCCCCGCTCGCCCCCGGCACCCGTCGACCCGGTGGCCGCACCGCTCGTACCCGGGCCGCGGTCCGGGACGCCGTCCTCACCGGTCTGGCCGAACACGGCTACCCAGGCCTCTCCGTCGAGTACGTCGCAGAGCATTCCGGCGTTCACAAGACCACCCTCTACCGCCGCTGGGGCAACCTCGAAGGACTGGTCGCGGACGCCCTGGACCTGACCGGAGAGGACGACTGGACACCACCCGACACCGGAAGCCTGGAGGGAGATCTGCGCGCCCTGGCGCACACGACGGCCGACGCCTTCACCGACCCTGCCGCGGCAGCCGCGCCGACCGCGTTCATCGCCGCGGCCTTCCAGTCGCAGCGCGCCGCCGAGGCGCTGACCACCTTCTACGTCAACCGGTTCGCCCGTTGCGAGGACCTCGTCGCGCGCGCCGTCGCGCGCGGCGAGCTGGACCGGCGCACGGACGCGGGAGCGCTGGTCCGGGCGGTGACCTCACCCCTGTTCCTCAGGCTGTTCATCACTCGCGAACCCATCGACGAGAGGCTTCCCGACCAGGCTGCAAACGCGGCGCTGGCGGCTGCCCGAGTGGGCGTCTTCACGCCTGCGTCCATCACGCCCGGATCCTCCTGAGCCGGCGGCACAGTCCGATCCGGCACGGTCCGAGCCGGCACAGTCCGGTCACACCGTCCAGGACGGCTCAAGCTGCACAACGTCTCCCGCCACCGCGGCCACATCGTCCTCGGTCTGCGCCCGTTGCGTCAGCCGCTCGATGCTCCCCGCCCGGTACTTGCCCCGCTCAGCGCTCGACTGCCACATGGACAACACGAGGAACTCGTGCCCCGGCGCCTCCCCGAACACCCCCCGCAGCATGCCGGGCGAGCCGGCCATCGCCGGATTCCACACCCTCTCCTGCATCAAGGCGAAATGCTCGACCCGGTCCTCGTGCACCTTGCTGTGTGCCACCCTGACGACATCCGCGTCGGTGAAGCGCGGCTCGAAGCCGGTCTTCACATCGAAGCGGTACTCGAACAGCTTGACCTGGATGCTGCTGTACGTACCGGACTGCGCGGCGGCCAACCGGTCGTGCGCGCGCGCCATGAACGAGTCGTAGAAGACACGGTTCTCCCAGAAGGCGAAGACATGCGCCACTTCCGGACGCCCGCGGCTCCAGCCGCCGCCTTGTCCCCTGAACCCCGGCTCACCCAGCAGCCCCGCCCACTTTCGCTGTCCCCGTTCAAATCCCCGACGGTCCACCACGGTGCAACGAATCCACTTGACCAGCACCGCGCCATCGTACGGTGCCGAACATGGCGCCGGTCACGCTCTGATGGAGTACACCCGAACCGAAGGGCGTGACGCACAGAATGATCTGCATGACCTCGCTGCACACCAACCCCCTGTTCGCCCGCCTCGATTCGGCGGAACGCGTCCTCGTCGCCGGGGCCGGAGGTGGCTTCGACATCTACGCGGGACTCCCCATCGCGCGCTCCCTCCTCCACCAGGGCAAGCAGGTCCAACTCGCCAATCTCTCGTTCAGCGCTCTCGAAGGACTGCCTCTCGATGCCTGTCTCGCGCCGGACGTCGCGGCCGTCACCCCCGAAACGGCCCTACACCAGGCGTACTTCCCGGAACGGACCCTCGCCCAGTGGCTCGACCTGCACGGCTACCCGAGCACGGTGCACGCCCTCGCGCGCGTGGGAGTGCAGCCGCTGCGAGCCGCCTACCGGGCACTGATCGAGAAGCACGACGTCGATGCGGTCGTCCTGGTCGACGGCGGCACGGACATCCTGATGCGCGGCGACGAATCCGGCCTCGGTACGCCGGAGGAGGACCTGACCAGCGTCGCGGCGCTCGCCGCAATCGACGTACCGGAACGCCTGGTCGTGTCCATCGGCTTCGGCATAGACGCCTATCACGGGGGGGGTGCCTCTATGTCGTTCGTCAATCCCGCGCTGTCGGTTTTGGGGGTGTTGGTCCCATTCATGCGGCGAGGGTGACGGTGGGGGTTCGG
>NZ_JBEYTM010000017.1:102221-145347 GCF_040643055.1 Streptomyces sp. NPDC047515 | reverse complement strand
CGTCAACGTCCTCTGGGCCCTCCTGCGCGACGGACGCTGCTATGAGCTCACGCCACCCGTCACCCTAGCCGCTTGACAAACAGCATTAGGAATCGTTACCACCGATTACGGGACAGAGCCGTTGACCGTACAGACCCCTCCCTCCCAAGGAGGCCGTCTACGAAAACATCATCAGGCGACGCGTCGACGAGCGGGAGTACATCGCCACCAACCCGGAGTTCGTCACCCTGCTCGGCATGGTGGCCGACCCCGCTTGGCGAGCACGACGGGCGCCTCGCCGATGGGTGAACCTCAGCCAGCACCGGCGCACGATCAACACTGTCTATGCAGAAGCCGAGCATCGGCTCAACATCCCCTCTCTCCGCGAGAAGCGTCACTCCCACACCTTCTCCAACGACGCCCTCTTCCGCTGGACCGACTCATTGGGTAGATCACTGATGCTGGTGATGACGCCGGAGGACCACAACGCCCTACGAGATGATTCCCAGTGGAACTGAGAAGCCCCAGGCCAGAGCCCTTCGGTCGGACAGAACTACTGGGACGGCCGCACCTCACGTCCGAACCGGCTCACCGCTGTTCAGATCCACTGGGCCCTCCACGCTCCGAAGCGTCCCGGCCGAAATGACAAGGCGCAGATCAGGGGCACCTCATCGACTCAGATCTCTTGGGAACGGACAGCAGCGCTGAAAGCCCCTGAAAAGTCCCTGGGGGACAGACGTTGCTGGCGCCTCTGTGTTGGTCCGGGTCGATGGGGCATAGTCCTGTTGCTCCACCCCTGCTGCCGGATGTGTTGTTCACTCCGGTGGGCAACGGCATGGACTGCTTGGCGGACGTCTTCGAGTGCCTGCCGGACGGTGCGACACCGCGGGGCGCTGCGGCCCCGAGCAGCACGCCGTGCTTCATGTCGAGGCACCCGCAGAAATGCTGCTCGAAGCCCTTCTCTCGCACGGTGAGGTTCCCCCAAGGACGGTGGGGGCGTCCCACCTTGGTTGTCAGAGCAGGTGCAGGTTGGGGGCCTGTGCGGCGTTCGCGTACTCAGGCAGTTCAACGACCGTTACGCCGACGTCTTCGAGGATCTCGGTGCCTTCGGCGCCGGCGACGAAGGTGTCAGGCTCGCTCCAGGCGGTGACGACGCGGCGGAGGCCGGTGTCCCGGATGAGCTGGGCGCAGGAGCGAGGGCGGGAGGCTCGCTTGGCACAGGGTTCCAGGGAGCTGTAGATCGTGGCGGTGGCGAGCCGGGCATCCTCGGCGGAGAGCTTGGCGAGGGCACCTTCCTCGGCGTGGTCGTGGGGATCGCTCTCGCGGGAGTAGCCGCGGGCGAGCTCGGTCCCGTCGGCCGCGACGATGACCGCCCCCACGCTGAAAGCGGTCGTCGAAGGCGGGCAGAGGGCGGCTAGCTCGCAGGCGAGGGCGAGCCAGTTCCGGTCTGCGGTGTTGGGCTTGCGGCCGGCGCCTGGGGCACCGGCTGAAGGGGTAGTACTCATCGAGGCTCCGTCGAGGTGTCCTTGGGGGCGTACCTCAGGAGTACCACGTCGCCGATCTGGCGGGCCTCCAGAAGTCGGAGGCGGGCGGCGGGGCCGCCGGGATAGCCCGCTGGGCCGAGCATCCGTACCGCATCCGGCTGGCCGACCAGGAGCGGGGCGATGACGAGCTGGAGTTCGTCGGCGAGCGCTGCTTCAAGGAGTTGTGTGTGGATGGTGCCGCCGCCTTCGACCATGAGTCGCTTGACGGCGTATGCGTCGCCGAGGATGTCGAGCGCGGCCGGCCACACGGCCTCGGCAGGGACGCCCTGAACGGTGGCCAGGTCACCGAGGTTGGCCCGAGCCTTCGCGGTGGCCGCGTCGCCGACGGCCAGGACGAGCTTGTCCCCGCCGTGGTGCCAGAACCGCCAGCCGGGGTCGAGATCGCCCGTACCGGTGATGGTGACCTTCAGCGGGTACTCCGGCTGACCGGCGGCGACCCGGGACGCCCTGCGTTCTTCCGAGTTGACGAGGAGGCGGGGGTTGTCGGCGCGGAGTGTTCCGGCGCCGACGAGGATGGCGTCGACGCCGGCTCGTACGGAGTCGACGCGCTCGAAGTCCTCCTTGTTGGACAGCAGGAGTCGGTCCTCGCCCGGGCGGGTGTCGAGGTGGCCGTCGATCGATACAGCTGCGGACAGCAGGACGTACGGGCGAGACACGCTATCTCCAGAAGGTGTGCACAGGTGGGTCAGGCGGGATGCAGGACGATGCGGTCGAGCGAGGCTCGGAACTCGGCGACGCTGTCCTCGCCGGCTGCGGGGGCCAGTGCCTGGTCGAGCCGGTCGAGCTGACCGAAGATCCGTGCGGAACCGGTCTCGGCGGCGATCCCTACGGCCTGCCCACCGATTCGGGCAGCCAGGGTCATGTTGCCTGTGCCCGCATGGGCACGGGCAGCACGAGCGAGGTAGACACCGCGGTCCCGGCGGTATGTGGGCGGAAGCGCTGCGATGGCGCTGTCAAAGCCTGCTGCGGCCTGCTCATAGTCGCCGAGTGCGGCGAGGGAGCGGGCTCGGGAGGTGCTGATGTACGCCGTATCGAGCCAGGAACCCCAGACGCCATCGGCGCCCGCGCGTCCGAGAAGGGTGAGTGCGGTGTCGTAAGCCCTATGGGCTTCACCGCCTTCACCGAGTACGGCATGTGCATGGGCCTCGTGCAGAACGGCGATGACTTCGAGACGGCTCCCGGGCCGGGCGGTGCGTCGGGCGGCGGCGGCGAGACCGAGGGCGTCGGCAGGATGTCCGGTGTCGACCGCAAGCTGGGCCTTACGGCCGAGGATGTACGCGGTGAGATCAGTGTCGCCGGTGATGTGGGAAGCGTCGAGTGCTTTCGCGGTATGACCGTGGGCGGTGCGTTCGTCGCCGATGTCCTGGGCGAACCAGCCTGCCAGTTCTTCGTATCGCGTCTCCAAGGCGAGGAGCTCGACGGCGTCGGTGCCACGGGCGGCTCGGCGTCTTGTGGCAAGGGAGATGAGGTGTTGTTGCAGCGCGGGCAGCACGTGCCGGGGACCGATGAGGTTGTCGGTCTGGATCATCACCCGGCGGAGCTGCGCGAAGTGCTCGAAGGGAGACCCCATGTCCGCGAGTTCGGTGCCAGCCGCCGCCGTTGCGGCCGGGATGGCTGTCGCAGCCAGGCCAGCGAGCCCGGAGGCGAGAACAACACGGCGGGGCACGGGCACGAAGAGGATCCTTCCGTGGATTCGGACGGGGACGACGACCGTGTCCGTGTCGTCTCCAAGAGAGCCTGCCTGCCCGAGCGTGCTCACGGCCAGGGTCCCCAGGTTGCTGGCCCCATGGCCCCGTGTATTGGCCCCATGAGTCACTGTCTCGGCTCTGGACACAAGGACAGTGCCGTCCTGGGGAGCCTCGCGCTCCGCCCCGTCCCAGCAACGAACCAATGCACCAGCGGCATCGAGGACCTCGTCGAGGACGATGGCCGCGTGCCGCGGGACGGGACGCTCAGCGCGCTCGAAGCGCCCGAGATGGGAGCGGTCGATCAATGCCTTGCGAGCGAGGAGGCCGCGTGGTCGACCAAGGTCAGCCGGATTCCCAGGGGCGCCAGGTTCGACTCCGTGTGGTGCCAGACCTCAGCGACTTCCTTCTCACCGGCCCGCGATGACACCGACACAGGGGAGGTGACCTCCTTGGGCAGCGCCCGGGCTCCCGGCAGGGCTTCTGTGTCCCCGACGTCGTACACGAGCATGTAGGGCCCCCGGGGCTGGAAGATCAACAGCGGTTGGGCGCCGGGTCTGAGTACCCGCCGGTACTTCGACTTCCACTCCGAGGAGGACAGGACGTAACGCGCGCCCGGCCTCTGGATGTGGACCACCATCGCATTGAACGGGGCGTACCGTTTGAAGCGTCCGACGAACTCGAGCATCTGCACGTAGTCGGCGGACGAGCGATAGCGCTGGGCACCTCGGACGAGATCGTCGATCGACGCCTTGGCTAGGTCCGCCTGAGAGACCTCGACCTCCTCGTCCCAAGGAAGATCCAGCCCGTACTGCGCGATCACCGGTTCTTCGTGCTCCAGCGGAATTTCACGCAGCCGCTTCCAGGTCGCGAGCTGTTCTCCGGCCCAGCCGGGTTCGACCATGTGCGCGAAGGACAGCAGCCCGGTGACATGAGCGTCCAGCTCGGCCAGATCTCCGAACTTCTGATGATGGCAATGCTGCACGACACCGAACGACGCGGCTCCTCGCACATGCATGGTGATGCGGCGCTTGTACGCGCGCGTCAGGCGAGGAGTGGGGCCGTCGACGACGATGCCCAGTACGCTCCGGCGAGCACCGGGGCGAGCCACATAGGTCTTCTTCGCGTTGAGTCTCATGCCCAGCGGTTCCAGGGCCCTCTTCACCTCGGCGACGAGACGGTCCACGCGGTCGTGGGGCACGGGACCACGGCTGGAGAAGTACATGTCGTCGCTGTAGCGGGTGTAGCGCAACCCCAAGGACTCGGCCCGGTGCGAGACGACCTCGTCGACGTCGCGCATGACGATGTTCGACAGATACCCACTGGTGGGAGCGCCCTGCGGCAGGAAGCCCTCGCGGGTGTGCTTGTGGACCAGGGCGGGCCGGCGGACGGAGAAGTGCTGCCCGGTGGTCTCCAGGTACACGTCGCGGTGTCCGGTGCCACGGTTCGTCCAGGTCTGGTTCGACGCAGGCGGTGACACGGTGACCAGCCGGGCCGTGGTGTACGCACCGAGGGTGCGGCCGACACGGCGCAGGCCGATCTCCGGGCAGCCGTCGTCGTCCTCCACGAGTTCGATCCGGTACTCAGGTCCCGCCGTGCGGGGCCACGCGTCCTTCAGGGCCGCGTGGACATGCCGCTCCCGGATGCTCCCGAAGAAGTCGGCGATGTCCAGGCGGATCACGGTGTGGGCCCGCAGATGGACTGCCGCGCAGTCCACGACCGAGCGGCCCCGTCGATACGCGAACGCTGCCGGGTGTGGCTGGAACCTGGCTGGAAGAGTGCCCAGACGGGCCAGGATCTCCTGCTGCATCCACGACAACCGGGGGATGGGGGCGTGCAAGGTCCGAAGTCCGCCACGAGGTTTGGGTATCCGGTGCTCGGTGTACGGGTAGATCGAGCCGCTGACCACCGCCTGGAGGAACTCCGCGGGGCTGAGATCCGCGAAGTCGTCTGCCGTCGTCATCGAACCGCCCCGTCCCCCGTCGGTGAGACGCAGCCGACGAGCCTCACCTTGAGCTGTTCCACCGCCCCTGCACGGGCGGCCGCTGTATCCCTCCGCCACCCTGTGACAAGCACAGGGCTCGACCCCTAGCATCCGGTGTGATCAGCACCCAGACGTCAGGACCGGAGGGCCCATCGCAAGGGATGGGTTCCTGAGACCCGTCGACTGCGCTGAGGAAGATCGTAGCTGCCCGAAGTATCGAACCCACCGGTTCAGGTCACCTGACGGCGCACCGAACCTGCCGGTCCTGCTGCAGCGTTGGGCAGGAGGAAGGCCGTCAGTGGTCGTGGGCTCGGAGGGCTTCGTAGATACGCGTTGCCGGTCTTGTCGTCCGAGCAGCAAACCCCACCAGGCGTGGCCACACACTGTTCAAGGCGCGCCGACAACTCGGCCCGGACGGACTTGCCGCCGGGTGGGTGGGGACGCATTCCCACCGGTCGGAGAGAGCGGCGACGAGCAACAGGCCACGTCCGCCCGTGCGGTCGGCGTGACACGACCGACATCGGACGGTGCGAGGCCACTTCGGCGACAACCCTCCGTGAAGGCTGACGGATACTCAGACATCTCTGACGTACCGTCAACCACTCAAGATCATATTGCACGTGCGTTGCACAAGGTGCTGAAAAACAACAGTGACCAGTGGAGGGCTGTGAAGGTAGGTATCTGCAGGTCAGCTGGCATATTGAGGTGTCGTGCCCCTTGCCCCCGAGGGGCACGACATCGCGACGGTCAGATGTCCCGGAAGATCTCGATCTGCGCCCCCACGGAGTTGAGCCGCTCCGCCAGCTCTTCGTAACCGCGGTTGATCACATACACATTGCGCAGTACGGACGTTCCCTCCGCCGCCATCATGGCGAGCAGCACCACCACGGCGGGCCGCAGCGCGGGCGGGCACATCATCTCGGCGGCGCGCCACCGGGTCGGGCCCTCGACCAACACCCGGTGCGGGTCCAGGAGTTGCAGCCTGCCGCCCAGGCGGTTCAGGTCGGTGAGGTAGATGGCCCGGTTGTCGTAGACCCAGTCATGGATGAGGGTCTGGCCCTGGGCCGAGGCGGCGATGGCCGCGAAGAAGGGCACGTTGTCGATGTTGAGCCCGGGGAACGGCATGGGATGGATCTTGTCGATCGGCGCCTCCAGCTTGGAGGGCCGGACCGTGAGGTCGACCAGCCGGGTGCGGCCGTTGTCGGCGGTGTACTCCGTGGTGCGGTCACAGTCGACGCCCATTTCCTCCAGCACCGCGAGCTCGATCTCCAGGAACTCGATCGGTACCCGGCGGATCGTCAGCTCGGACTCCGTCACCACGGCGGCGGCCAGCAGGCTCATCGCCTCGACCGGGTCCTCGGAGGGGGAGTAGTCGACGTCCACGTCTATGTGCGGGGAGCCGTGCACGGTCAGGGTGGTGGTGCCGACGCCGTCGACGCGTATGCCCAGCGCCTCCAGGAAGAAGCACAGGTCCTGGACCATGTAGTTGGAGGATGCGTTGCGGATGACGGTCGTGCCGTCGTGCCGGGCGGCGGCCAGCAGCGCGTTCTCGGTCACGGTGTCCCCGCGCTCGGTCAGCACGATGGGACGGTCGGGCGTGACCGAGTGGTCTATCTGGGCGTGGTAGAGCCCCTCGGTCGCGGCGATCTCCAGGCCGAACCGGCGCAGTGCGATCATGTGCGGCTCGATGGTCCGCGTACCGAGGTCGCAGCCGCCCGCGTACGGGAGCTTGAACGAGTCCATCCGGTGCAGCAGCGGGCCGAGGAACATGATGATGGAACGGGTCCGGCGGGCGGCGTCCGCGTCGATGGCGGACATGTCGAGCCGGGCGGGCGGGACGATCTCCAGATCGGTCCCGTCGTTGATCCACCGGGTCCGCACGCCGATGGAGTTCAGCACCTCCAGGAGGCGGTAGACCTCCTCGATACGGGCCACCCGACGCAACACCGTGCGGCCCTTGTTGAGCAGTGTGGCGCAGAGCAGGGCCACGCACGCGTTCTTGCTCGTCTTGACGTCGATGGAGCCCGAGAGCCGACGACCGCCGACCACTCGCAGGTGCATGGGCCCGGCGTAGCCGAGCGACACGATCTCGCTGTCGAGTGCCTCACCGATGCGCGCGATCATCTCAAGGCTGATGTTCTGGTTGCCACGCTCGATGCGGTTCACGGCGCTCTGGCTGGTGGCGAGCGCCTCGGCGAGCTGACTCTGTGTCCATCCCCGGTGCTGACGGGCGTCACGTATGAGCTTGCCGATGCGTACGAGGTAATCGTCTGACATGGCGAAAGGTTATCTCAGATATGAGATGAGACCTGCGGTGGGGTGTGGCATTCGGGTGACGGCAGGGCGTGGAGGCACGGAAGTTGTGCGGCCGGTCGCGTGTGAAGAGTGCGGCGACCGGCGCACCGTGCGTTCCATGGTTCACCCGGACCGGCGTGACGGCGAGCGGTGTACGTCCGTCCGGGGAATGGGGGATGGGGGATGCGGAGTGGGGAGTCAGCCCTCGAAGCCGCCTTCGGTCAGGATCCTGTCGATACGGGCGCGATGCGCCTTCTCCCAGTCGTCGAGGGATTCGCCCGCTTCCTTCGCCAACTTCTGCCGGGCATCGAGGAGTACCTGCGCCCGGCGGGCACGGGGAGTGACCACGACGCCCTCCTCGTCGGCCACCACGATGTCGCCGGCGTCGATGGCCACACCGCCGCACCGCACCGGACCGTTGAGCGGTCCGACTGCCTTCTTGGCTCCGGGGATGGGGACGACCCCCCTGGCGAAGACGGGAAAGCCCATGTCGCGCACTTCGGCGAGGTCACGGATCACCCCGTCGGTCACGAACGCCGCGATCCCCCGCCGCTGTGCGACGGCGCAGACGTTTCCTCCGGCGAGTGCGTAGTCCACGTCCCCCGCTTCGACGACGACGACCGAGCCGGGCGCCGCGCGGTGGATGGCCGCGTGAAGCATCAGGTTGTCGCCCGGGGGGCACCGCACGGTGAACGCCGGACCGGCGACGCGTGGCATCGAGGGCCACAGGGGGCGGATACCGAGGTCCATGACCTGTTCTCGCCCGAGGAGATCGGCGAGGGTGGTCGGAGAGATGTCCTTGAACTCGATGACGTCGTTCATGTTCCTCCTTCGTCCGGGCACCCGTCCCGGCAGCGCCGGCGCGTCCATCGGAAGACCGGAGGGGGAGGAGTGCGGCGGCGAGACTACCGAATGGCGGGGCGGGGCAGGGCCGTGGCGGCGAGCGCCAGGACCAGGCCGATCGCGCCCAGGACCGCCGCGATCCACAGTGACGACGTGTAGTCCCCGCCCGCGGAGAGTGCCGCCCCCGCCAGCAGCGGTCCGCCCGCGTTGCCGATGTTGAACGCGGAAATATTGGCCGCCGATGCGAGGTTGTCGGCGCCCCGGGCCGCCTTCAGGACCCACGTCTGCAAGGGCGGGATCACCGCGGCCCCCACCAGGCCGAAGAGCAGGAAGCCGACGACCGCGGCGGGCTTGCTGTGCACGGCGGCGAGCAGGAGTGCGGAGACGGCCGCGACTCCGGCGAGCGCCCCGTACAGCGTGGGCAGCAGCGCCCGGTCCGCGAGCCGCCCGGCCAGCGAGGTGCCCACGACCATCCCCATGCCGATCAGGACCAGCATGAGGGGAACCGTACGGCCGTCGAAGCCGGTGACCCTGGTGAGCAGGGGCGTGATGTACGTCAGGACGGTGAGGAACGGCGCCCAGCCGAAGGCGGTCGCCGCCAGGGCGAGCCAGACCCTGCCACGCCGGAAGACCGCCAGCTCCCGGCGGAAGTCGGTTCCCCGGTCCCGGGGTATCGGCGGGACGAGGGCCGCGATCGCGGCCAGCAGCACCGCGCCGATCGCCGTCACCGCCCAGAACGCGGCCCGCCAGCCGAGCGCCTGGCCCAGTGCGGTCCCGCCGGGCACGCCGAGCACATTGGCGAGGCTCAGCCCCATGAAGACCGTGGCGATCGCGCTCGCCTTGCGCTCCGGCGCGACGAGGCCCGCCGCGACGACCGCGGCGGTGCCCACGTAGGCACCGCCCGCGAGGGCGGACAACACCCGTCCGGCGAGCAGCACTTCGTAACCGGGGGCGAGCGCGCTGAGCAGGCCGGCCGCCACGAAGAGACCGACCAGCCAGAGAAGCAGCCGCTTGCGGGGGGCCTTCGCGCCCAGAACGGTGAGGAGCGGGGCGCCCACCACCATGCCCAGGGCGTAGCCGGGGACGAGTAGGCCCGCCGTGGGCAGCGAGACGCCGAAGTCCGTGGCCACCTCGGGGAGCAGTCCGGCGATGACCACCTCCGTGGTTCCGACGGCGAAGGCTCCCAGGGCGAGGGCCGACAGCGACGCGGTGCCCGCTCTTCGAGCACGGGCACGGGCGCGGGCGCGGGTGGGAGCGGGGGGTGCGGGGGCTTCGGCCCGGGGCGGGGCAGCTGAGAGATCGTTCGTCACGTTTTCAGGCTCGCGCCGCCGGGCGCCGGGAACAGCCCCCGTCCTGGCAACGATCGGTAAGCCCGGTTTACCGATCGGCCGTCGTCGCCAGGTTCGCCGCTGGCGGTACCGCGGTCTCCGGCTTCGGTCCCGTGGCCAGTTCCGTGGCCGCCGCGACGAAGGCCCGCACCCGGGCCGTCTCGCCCGCCGTACGCCACACCAGCCCGTACTCCACCGGTTCCGCGTCGCTGAACGGCAGGTACACCACGCCTCTCGGTGCGTAGTGTGCCGCGACATCGGCGCCGACGGGCGAGATGCCCTGTCCCGCGCCGACCATGGCCAGGGTCTCCTGCATCGTCGCCGCGGACCTGCCACGTCTCACCGGCTGCCCGCTCGGGGTGTGCGTCGGCGCGAAGTGCTTCTGCCAGTAGTCCGGTACGTCGCCGGAGCACCCGAACACCCGGTCCCGCGCAAGGTCCTCCAGCGATACCGAATGCCGCTTGGCGAGCGTGTGATTGGCCGGGACGGCGAGCATCCGGTTCACCCGGAGCACGACCGGGCCACGGGTCAAATCGGACTCCGTGACCGGAAACTGGGTGACCAGGACATCGACCCGGCCGGTACGGAGCGGGCCGAGCAGATCGCTGAGCTGAGTCTCGTGGATCCGTACCTCCGTGTCCGGGTGGAGGCGGCCGAAGGCCCGTATCGCGTCCATCACGAACTCCCCGGCCGCGCTGCCCAGATATCCGACCGGCAGCACCCCCGCGACGCCCCGCGCTTCGGCCTGCGCCCGCGCCACCCCCTGCTCGACACGCCGATAGCCGGGCTCCACCTCTTCGTGCAGTCGACGGCCGAGCGGGGTGAGACGCACGGTGCGGCTGGTCCGTTCGAAGAGGGGGGCGCCGATGCGGCGCTCGAGACTCCGGATCGTCTGACTGACCCGGGCCCGCGAGACATGCAGCCGCTCGGCCGTGCGGCCGAAGTGCAGCTCCTCGGCGAGCACGAGGAAGCTCTCGATCTCCAGTCTTTCCAGCATTCGCCCGACGGTACCCGTCGGGCGGACCGACGCGCGGGCCCGTCCGACGGCAGAGAACGGCCCCGCCCGCGCATGACCGTGCGGCAGTGATGTACTAGAGTTATCTCGACATCGAGATATATGCCGAAGGCGCACCACGGTCCGCCACTCGGTAAGGGTTACCTAACTAAGCCTTACCTCAGCGGATGGTCGAGGAGCCGTAGGCGGCACCACGCGGCGCCCGCCGTAATGAGGCGCGGCGCGGAGTACGCGCACACTGATGAAGGAGACTGTCGTGTCGGCGAACAGCTTCGACGCCCGCAGCACGCTGCGCGTGGGCGACGAGTCGTACGAGATCTTCAGGCTGGACAAGGTCGAGGGCTCCGCGCGCCTCCCATACAGCCTGAAGGTGCTGCTGGAGAACCTGCTCCGCACCGAGGACGGCGCGAACATCACCGCCGACCACATCCGGGCGCTCGGCGGCTGGGACTCCCAGGCACAGCCCAGCCAGGAGATCCAGTTCACCCCGGCCCGCGTGATCATGCAGGACTTCACCGGTGTGCCGTGCGTCGTGGACCTCGCCACCATGCGCGAGGCCGTCAAGGAGCTGGGCGGCGACCCGGCCAAGATCAACCCGCTCGCCCCGGCCGAGCTGGTCATCGACCACTCCGTCATCGCCGACAAGTTCGGCACCAACGACGCGTTCGCGCAGAACGTCGAGCTGGAGTACGGCCGCAACAAGGAGCGCTACCAGTTCCTGCGCTGGGGCCAGACCGCCTTCGACGAGTTCAAGGTCGTCCCCCCGGGCACCGGCATCGTCCACCAGGTCAACATCGAGCACCTGGCCCGTACGGTCATGGTCCGGGGTGGTCAGGCGTACCCCGACACCCTCGTCGGCACCGACTCGCACACCACCATGGTCAACGGCCTCGGCGTGCTGGGCTGGGGCGTCGGCGGCATCGAGGCCGAGGCCGCGATGCTCGGCCAGCCGGTCTCCATGCTCATCCCGCGGGTCGTCGGCTTCAAGCTGACCGGCGAGCTCCCGGCCGGCACCACCGCCACCGACCTCGTGCTGACCATCACCGAGATGCTCCGCAAGCACGGTGTCGTCGGCAAGTTCGTCGAGTTCTACGGTGAGGGCGTCGCCGCCACCTCCCTCGCGAACCGCGCCACCATCGGCAACATGTCGCCGGAGTTCGGCTCCACCGCCGCGATCTTCCCGATCGACGACGAGACGCTGAAGTACCTGCGTCTGACCGGCCGTGACGAGCAGCAGGTCGCGCTCGTCGAGGCGTACGCCAAGGAGCAGGGCCTCTGGCTGGACCCGGCCGCCGAGCCGGACTTCTCCGAGAAGCTGGAGCTGGACCTGTCGACGGTCGTCCCGTCGATCGCCGGCCCGAAGCGCCCGCAGGACCGCATCATCCTCGCGAACGCCAAGCAGCAGTTCGCCCAGGACGTGCGCAACTACGTGTCCGAGGACGAGGAGTCGGGCAAGGAGTCCTTCCCGGCCTCCGACGCCCCGGCCTCCACCAACGGTGTCCCGTCGCGTCCGACCATGGTCACGGCTCCCGACGGCACGTCGTACGAGATCGACCACGGCGCCGTCACCGTCGCCGCGATCACCTCCTGCACCAACACCTCGAACCCGTACGTCATGGTCGCCGCGGCGCTCGTGGCGAAGAAGGCGGTCGAGAAGGGCCTGACCCGCAAGCCGTGGGTCAAGACCACCCTCGCCCCGGGCTCGAAGGTCGTCACCGACTACTTCGACAAGGCGGGCCTGACCCCGTACCTCGACAAGGTCGGCTTCAACCTCGTCGGCTACGGCTGCACCACCTGCATCGGCAACTCCGGCCCGCTGCCGGAGGAGGTCTCCAAGGCGGTCAACGAGCACGACCTGGCCGTGACCTCGGTGCTCTCCGGCAACCGCAACTTCGAGGGCCGGATCAACCCCGACGTCAAGATGAACTACCTGGCGTCCCCGCCGCTGGTCGTCGCGTACGCCATCGCCGGTTCGATGAAGGTGGACATCACCAAGGACGCCCTGGGCATCGACCAGGACGGCAAGCCGGTCTACCTCACCGACATCTGGCCGTCCGAGGCCGAGGTGAACGACGTCGTCGCCAACGCCATCGGCGAGGACATGTTCAACAAGTCCTACCAGGACGTCTTCGCGGGCGACGCCCAGTGGCAGGCGCTGGCCATCCCGACGGGCAACACCTTCGAGTGGGACCCGCAGTCCACCTACGTGCGCAAGCCCCCGTACTTCGAGGGCATGACGATGGAGACGACCCCGGTCGAGGACATCACCGGCGCCCGGGTGCTCGCCAAGCTCGGCGACTCGGTCACCACCGACCACATCTCCCCGGCCGGTGCGATCAAGGCCGACACCCCGGCCGGCCAGTACCTCACGGAGCACGGCGTCGAGCGCCGCGACTTCAACTCCTACGGCTCGCGCCGAGGCAACCACGAGGTCATGATTCGCGGCACCTTCGCGAACATCCGCCTGCGCAACCAGATCGCCCCGGGCACCGAGGGTGGCTTCACCCGCGACTTCACCCAGGACGGCGCGCCGGTGTCGTTCATCTACGACGCCTCGCAGAACTACCAGGCCGCGGGCACCCCGCTGGTCATCCTGGCGGGCAAGGAGTACGGTTCCGGCTCGTCCCGCGACTGGGCCGCCAAGGGCACCGCGCTCCTCGGCGTCAAGGCCGTCATCGCCGAGTCCTACGAGCGCATCCACCGCTCGAACCTCATCGGCATGGGCGTCCTCCCGCTCCAGTTCCCGGAGGGCGCGACCGTCGAGTCCCTCGGCCTGACCGGCGAGGAGACCTTCTCCTTCACCGGCGTGACCGAGCTGAACAACGGCACCACGCCGCGCACGGTCAAGGTCTCCACCGACACCGGTGTGGAGTTCGACGCGGTCGTCCGCATCGACACCCCCGGTGAGGCGGACTACTACCGCAACGGCGGCATCATGCAGTACGTGCTCCGCAACCTGATCCGCAAGTAGGCGTCAGGCAGTCGGCGGAGCCGAAGGGCCGCACTCCGGGTATCCCGGGGTGCGGCCCTTCGCGTCGCACGGCGCCCGGAGGCGCCCCTTCAGCGTGATGGCCCGCACGAACGTCGCCCGGCCCGCAGCCGGGAAAGCCAGGACCCGGGCCGTCGGCCGGCTCGGCGCCGCGCACGGGGACGAAGCCGGGGACCCTGCCGGCAAGGGGAGACGGGGCCGCCGTACCCGGGAACGACGTACCGGCCGCTCCGTGCCGGGCGCGCGGGATGCGATCGTGGACCGGGTGGTTTGCCAGTCACGCAGCACGAACAGCACAGAGACACGAACAGCACAGAGAGCGGATGACACCCATGGGCGAGCTGATCCTGATCCGGCACGGCGAGACCGAGTGGTCGCGGTCCGGGCAGCACACGAGCCACACGGATCTGCCCCTGACTCCCCTCGGCGAACGACAGGCCCGCGCGCTGGCCCCGCTGCTCGCGGACCGGCGGATCGCGCTCACCCTGGTCAGCCCCGCGGTACGCGCCCGGCGCACCGCGGAGCTCGCCGGGCTCGCCGCCCCCCGTGTCACCCCCGAACTGCGCGAATGGGACTACGGCGGCTACGAAGGGGTGACCACCGACGAGATCCGCCGCACCCGACCCGACTGGAATCTGTGGACGGACGGGGTCGCCCCCGGACCCGAGGCGCACCCCGGCGAGACACCCGCCGAGGTCGGTGCCCGAGCCGACCGGGTGCTGGCCGAAGTCGCCAAGGCGGCGAACCGCGACACGGACGGGGACATCGCGCTCGTCGCCCACTCCCACTTCCTGCGCGTACTCACCGCCCGTTACCTCGGCCTGACTCCGGCCGAGGGCACGCTCTTCCAGCTCGCCACGGGAGCGGTCTCGCGGCTCGGCACCGAGCACGGCAATCCGGTGATCACGGCGTGGAATGTGACATTGCCCGAGAGTCTGTTGCCCCGGGCCGTTCCGGACACCCCGGAGCGGGACTGACCGAACGGCGGGCTGCGCCGCTCCGCACGTCACCGGCCGCCCGGCACACGGACGGCCGGTGCCTCGGAGCGAGACGCCGGCCGACCGCGGGACCCGGAGCGGGCCGGGGGATCAGGAGAGCAACTCCACCTCCGCGAGGCTCCCTTCACCCGCGAACACCAGGCGGTAGTGCGCGTACGAGCCCGGAGCGCGCACCGAGAACACCCTCGTCTGCCTGTCCCAGGCGAACGACTGGGACGACCGCTTGTCGAGGTCCTTCCACGTCGTGCCGTCCGACGAGCCCTGCAGGACCCAGCCGGTCGGGGCCTTGGCCGCCGCGCTCGAAGTCAGCGTGTACTGGGCCGCGTTCGTGGCCGAGGGCACCGGCAGGTCCACCGAGCCGACCGTCGCCGAGGTGGCCGAGGTGTTGTCGAACAGGGCGCCCGCGCCCTTCAGTACGTCTGCCTTCGGCGTCGCCACGTTGTCGTCCGTGGTGATCGAGACCGGCGCGGCGTCCTTGCCCGTGCCCCACGACGAAGGATTCGCACCCATGTCGAAGTCCAGGACACCGCCCTTGGCCAGCAGGTCGTGCGGCAGTGAAGTCGAGGTCCACTTCTTGCCGTTGACCTTCAGGCCCTGCACGTAGATGTTCTTCGCGCTGTTCTTCGGCGCCCTGACGACCAGATCGCGGCCGTTCCCCAGGTGCACCGTGGCCTTCGTGAACAGCGGCGAGCCGATCGCGTACTCGCCGCTGCCCATCACGAGCGGATAGAAGCCGAGCGAGGAGAAGAGGTACCAGGCCGACTGCTCGCCGTTGTCCTCGTCACCGTGGTAGCCCTGTCCGATCTCGCTGCCCGTATAGAGGCGGCCGAGTACCTCACGGATCTTCTCCTGGGCCTTCCAGGGCTGCGAGGCCGCGTCGTACATGTAGGTCACATGGTGTGCGACCTGGTTGCTGTGGCCGTACTGCCCCATCCGTACGTCACGCGCCTCCGTCATCTCGTGGATGACACCGCCGTAGGAGCCGACGAACTCGGGGCCCGCCGTCTCCGGAGTGGTGAAGTAGGTGTCGAGCTTCTTCGCCAGGCCGGCACGCCCGCCGTAGAGATTCGCCAGGCCCCGGCTGTCCTGCGGGGCCGTGAAGGCGTAGCCCCAGCCGTTCGTCTCCGTGTAGTCGTAGCCCCAGACCCGGGGGTCGTACTGGTCCGCGGGGAGCCGCCAGTCGCCCTTGGCGTCCTTGCCCTGGAAGAAGCCCACCTTGCTGTCGAAGAGACCGACGTAGTTGCGGGCGCGGTTCAGGAAGTACTCGGACTCCTCCTTGTACCGCTCCTTCTTCGTCTTCTCGTAGAGCGCCCGGCCCATCTGCGCGATGCCGTAGTCGTTGAGGTAGCCCTCCAGTGACCAGGACAGGCCCTCGTGCGTGGAGGTGTCGGCGTAGCCGACGAACGGGGACGTCTGCATGCCCTTGCGGCCGACGCCCGAGGACGGCGGGACCACGGTGGCGTTCTTCAGCGCCGCCTCGTACGCCGCCTCGGCGTCGAACTTCACGCCCTTGACGTAGGCGTCCGCGAACGCGACGTCCGAGGAGGTGCCGGTCATCAGGTCGGAGTAGCCGGGAGACGACCAGCGGGAGATCCAGCCGCCGTCCTTGTACTGCTGGACGAAACCGTCCACCATCTCGCCGGCCTTGTCCGGCGTGAGGAGGGAGTAGGCGGGCCACGTCGTGCGGTAGGTGTCCCAGAAACCGTTGTTGACGTACACCTTGCCGTCGGCGATCTTCGCGCCCGTGTGGGTCGGGGTGTCGGAGCCGACCTGCGGGGAGAAGGGGCTGGCGTACTTGTCCTTGCCGTCGACCTTCTCGAAGCCCGAGTTCGGGTACAGGTAGAGGCGGTACAGGCTGGAGTAGAGGGTGGTCAGCTGGTCGGCCGTGGCGCCCTCGACCTCCACCTTGCCCAGGATGTCGTCCCAGGCCCGCTGCGCCCGGTCCTCGACCCGCCCGAAGGAGCGGGAGGCGGGGATCTCGGCCGCGAGATTCCGCTTCGCCTGGTCGACGCTGATCAGCGAGGTCGCCAGGCGCAGCTCGACCGTGCGGTCCTTGCCGGCGTCGAAGCGGAGGTAGCCCGTGACGTCGTCGCCCCCGCCGCCGGACAGCTTGCCGCTCGCCGTGACCGGGGCGTCGAAGACGCCGTGGACGAAGAGGCGGGTGGCGCCGGTCGAGCCGCCGCTCTTCACATCGGAGAAGCCGGTGAAGGAGCTGCTCTTCGGGTCGAGGGTGAGCCCGCCGTCGTTGGAGACGTTGTCGAAGACGATGCTCGCGTCGTCACCGGGGTAGGTGAATCGCATCCGGGCCGCGTGGTCGGACGGTGTCATCTCCGCCTTGAGGCCGTTGTCGAATGTCACACCGTAGTAGTGCGGCCTGGCCGTCTCGTTCTGGTGGTGGAACGGCAGGGCCCGCGCCTTGCGGGAGGCGTCCGGGGTGCCGGAGACCGCCGACGGCATCAGCTGGAAGGTCTGCCGGTCGCCCATCCAGGGGCTCGGCTCATGGCTGGCGCTGAAGGCCTGGAGGGTGGGCAGGTTGTCGTCGTTGTTGCCGCGCGCGTAGTCGTACAGCCAGCTGGTCGATCCGGCGTTGGTGACCGGGGTCCAGAAGTTGAAGCCGTTCGGGAGCGCAGTGGCGGGGAAGTTGTTGCCGCGCGAGAAGGAACCGCTGGAGTTGGTGCCGCGGACCGTCGACGCGTAGTCGGACAGGTGCGGGCGGCGCTTCTCGGGCGCCTTCGGGGCGATCTTGATGTCGTCGATCCAGCCCTGGAACTTGGACGGACCCTTGGGGGAGTCGTACGCCACCAGAATCCGGTCCACGGTCCTGCCCGCGGCGACCGTCCCGATGGCCGAGTCGACCTTGTTCCACTGATTGACGTAGAGCCGCTTGGCATCGGCCTGGCCCTGCGGGGTCAGCAGGCCGCCGTTGCTGTCGGTGGCCCGCAGGTCGCTGAGGTACGTGCCGTCCGTGAACGCCAGGTCCACCGAGACATGCGTCGCCGGGTAGGAGAGATCCGTCTCGCCCATCTGGGGATAGATCAGATAGGAGAGTGAGGTGTCACGGGTGACAGCCGTGTTCACATCGAAGATCTTGTTGTACGAGTAGGCCCGGCCGTCCGCCTTGTGCGTGCCGGCGTACCGCAGGGCCTTCCGGCCGGTGAAGCCCGCACCCGACTTGGCGGTGGGGGAGCCGGACGGGCCGCGGTCGATCTGGCTGCGCATCGATTCCGGCGCCGGGGCCGAGGTGTCGCCGTCGGAGAACTGGACGTCGGCGAGCTGGGTCGCGTCGGAGGCGCCGTTGTTCTTCGTGATCCGCAGACGGAAGTGCTGGTAGGCCGCGTCCGATGTGACATCGTACGACTTCGTCTGGAACCGCTCGGTGAAGCTCTGACCGGTCCGGGAGTCGAGGTCCTTCCAGTCCTTGCCGTCCGTGGAGCCCTGCAGGGTCCAGTCCTTCGGGTCGCGCTCGTCGTGATCGTTGGCCGAGGTCAGCGCGTAGGTCACGACCTTGACCGGTTCGACGAGGTCGAACTCGACCCAGCCGGTGGGTGCGAAGGTCAGCCACTTGGTGCCGGACTCCCCGTCGACCAGGTTCTCCTTCACCTCCCCGCCGCCGGTGTTCTCGCCACTTGCACGGACGTCCGTGACCTTGTCGGTGACATTGCCCGGTATTCCAGTGGAGAATCCGCCGTCGACACCCGATGACCGCTTCTTTCCGTCAGGGCCTGCTTCGACGGTGTTGCGCCAGTCCGGTTGCTTTTCGTCCGCTTCGAAGGACGAGCTGAATGTCCGTTCACCCGAGGCGCTTTGGCGCTTTTCGCCTGTCCCGGCCGACCGCGCGGCGGCCGCGGTGGGGGCTGTCACGACCAGAACGAGTGAAGCCGCGACCAGTGCGGCCGTACGGCTTTGTCTCCTGCGAGAACCATGTCGAGGCTGCATGCGGAGCCATTCCTCCCGAGGAAGTGCGCTTGGACAACGTTGTCAGGGAGATGCGCAAGGTCCAGTAGGGAGCCAAGTGGCGTGATGTGTCAAGGGTGTTGGGCGTGAATCGCCAGTCGAATCGACCGTAATGCGGAAATCGTTACACCTGGAGCGGGGCGCACGGGGTCCAGGTATCCGCGAGGTCTCAACTCGGGAAAGACTGCTGCTCAACCTTGCATTCGATCTTGCTCAGTTGGCTGCAAGTGGACTATACCTGTCGGCGTCTGCACAGCCGTTTCCGGCGCTGCGGACAAGGGGGACACGGGGGAACGGTCACGGGGGCACCACAAGTGCATCCGCTGCCCGATCTCCCGAAGCCCCCCACTGCACATGGCTAGCCTGAGATCAGCACTACCCAAGCGCAACTGACCGCGGTGGCGGGGCCCTTCGCCTGAGGCGAATTTCGACGGGCGACCGGTACACACCGCCTGAGTCCTGGAGAAGGCGAGGACTTGAGCATGGGATCCACCTCCGCCCACAAGAATGAGGGCCTCGGCCGTCGCGATGTGATCAAGCGATCTGCCGCGCTCGGCCTGCTCACCGTTCCGACGATGGGCTTCCTGTCGTCGTGTGCGAGCAGCGACAGTGGCAGTGACAAGAAGGTCGAGAAGGGCAAGGTCAGCAAGACGAACCCGCTCGGGGTCAACGAGACGGCCCCCCTCGAAGTGGTCATCTTCGACGGCGGCTTCGGCCAGCAGTACGCGATCGACGCGGAGAAGAAGTACAACGCGGCGTTCCCGAAGGCCCCGAAGGTCAAGCACGTCGCGACCCAGAAGATCCAGTCGCAGCTGCAGCCGCGCTTCAACGGCGGCACCCCGCCGGACCTGATCGACAACTCCGGTGCCGAGCAGATGGACATGGGTGTCCTGGTCGGCAAGAAGCAGCTGGCGGACCTGACGCCGCTGATGGACGCCCCGTCCATCGACGACCCGACCAAGAAGGTCCGCGACACGCTGCGCCCGGGTGTCCTGGAGATGGGCCAGTTCGACGGCGACCCGGTCTGGATCATGTACTACGCGTACACGGTCTACGGCGTCTGGTACTCGCAGACCGCGCTCGACAACCTCGACGCGCAGTACCCCGAGAACTGGGACGACATGCTCGCCCTCTGCGCGAAGGCGAAGAAGAAGGGCATCGCCGGCTGGACGTACGCCGGTAAGTACCCCTACTACCTGCCGTTCTCGCTCTACCCGTTCATCGCCAAGATCGGTGGCCGGGAGGTTCTCGACAAGATCGACAACCTGGAGCCGAACGCCTGGAAGGACCCCGCGGTCAAGGCCGCGTTCGAGGCGTACTACGAGCTGTACCAGAAGGGGTACATCCTCAAGGGCACCCCGGGCCTGACCCACATCCAGTCGCAGACCGAGTGGACCAAGGGCAAGGCACTCTTCATCCCCAACGGTTCGTGGGTGGAGAACGAGGCGGCGCCGACCACGCCCAAGGACTTCAAGATGATGGTCGCGCCGCCGTCCAGCCTGGACTCGTCCGACAAGATGCCGTTCGGCACCATCTGGGCCTCCGGCGGCGAGCCCTTCGTCGTCCCGGCCAACGCGAAGAACCCCGAGGGCGGCATGGAGCAGCTGCGCATCATGCTCTCCGAGGAGTCCTCCAAGAACTTCACCAAGCAGGTCAAGTCGCTCAGCGCCTTCAACGGCGGAACCGACGGTCTGACCCTGTCGACCGCCATGCAGTCCGGTGTCGACTCGCTGAAGAAGGCCGGCGACAACGTGGTGAACCCGCGTCTGCAGGACTGGTACGTGAAGCTCCAGAAGGAGCAGATCGGTGTCGCCGGTATCGGCGAGATGATGGCCGGCCGCGCGACCCCTGCGGAAGCCATCAAGAAGATCCAGGCCTTCGCCGACGCGGCGGCCAAGGACCAGTCCATCAAGCACTACAAGCACCAGTGAGCAACCGTCACCAGCGGCGGCACCCGCGGAAAGATCGGGGTCGGTAAACGATGCAGCACGGCAAGTACCGTTTCATCGTGGGGTTCTTGGTAGTCCCACTGGCGTTGTACGCGGTCTTCGTCATCTGGCCGTTCATCCAGTCCATCTACTACTCGTTCACGGACTGGACCGGCCTGAGCCCGGACTTCAAGATGGTCGGGTTCGACAACTACACGAGGATGCTGAAGGACGACATCTTCTGGAAGTCGTTGCAGCACAGCGTGTTGCTCGTGCTGCTGCTGCCGCTGGTGACGCTTGGCCTGGCGCTGTTCTTCGCCTTCATGCTCAATGTCGGAGGCCGGCGGCGCAAGAACGCCGCGGTCTCCGGCGTGCGCGGGTCGAGTTTCTACAAGATCGCCTATTTCTTCCCGCAGGTGCTGTCGATCGTCATCGTCGCCCTGCTGTTCCAGTTCGGGTTCAACCCCACCAGCGGGGTGCTGAATTCGACACTGAAGACGATCGGTCTGGGATCCATCCAGCCGGACTGGCTGGGCGATCCGAACCTCGCGCTCATCTGCGTCATGTCGGTCCTGGTCTGGTCGACGGTCGGTTTCTTCGTCGTCCTCTTCTCCGCCGGCATGGCGTCCATCCCGAAGGACTTCTACGAGGCGGCGCTCCTCGACGGCGCCAACCGCTTCACCACGTTCTTCCGGATCACCCTCCCGCTGCTCTGGGACACGGTGCAGTCGGGCTGGGTCTACATGGGCATCCTGGCCCTCGGCGTGGAGGCGTTCACCGCCGTACAGGTCATGACGGTGGGCCCCGGCGGCCCCGACTACTCGACGACGGTTCTGCCGCTGTACGTGTACCAGACCGCCTTCCGCGACGGACAGGCCGGATACGCGACGACGATCGGTGTCGGACTGCTCATCGTCACCATGGCCTTCGCCGCCATCGTGATGCGACTGGGCCGGCGCGAGCGGCTGGAGTTCTGATGCCGCGACTGACGGGAGACGGCGCCCGGACCTCCAGCAGGCACCACAAGCACCACAGGTCGGCCTCCGTGTCCGGCTCGACAGTACGAGGTGAGTACACGTGAAGACCACTGACACCCCTCCCGCGGCCCCGGCGGCGGAACCGGCCCCGGTGGCCAAAGTGCCCGCTCCCGCGGTCAAGGAGAAGAGCAGCGAGGGCCAGGTCCTCAACGTCTTCTCGCACGGTGTGCTGATCATCTGGGCGATCCTGGTCGTCATGCCGCTGCTCTGGGCGGTCATGTCGTCGTTCAAGTCCGACGACTCGATCCTGTCGACGCCGTTGGCGCTCCCCGACAAGCTGCACTTCGACAACTGGTCGCGCGCCTGGAGCCAGGCGCACATGAGCGATTACTTCTTCAACACCATCGTGGTGGTGGGCTGCTCGCTCGTCGGCACCCTGCTGCTCGGGTCGATGGCGGCGTACGTACTGGCGCGGTTCGACTTCCCCGGGAACCGCTTCTTCTACTACCTGTTCATCGGTGGGATGAGCTTCCCGATCATCCTGGCGCTGGTCCCGCTGTTCTTCGTCATGAACAACATGGCCCTGCTGAACACGCGACATGGACTGATCATGGTCTACATCGCGTACTCGCTGCCGTTCACCGTCTTCTTCCTCACCTCGTTCTTCCGGACGCTGCCGACCTCGGTGGCGGAGGCGGCGATGCTCGACGGGGCCTCGCACACCCGGACGTTCTTCCAGGTGATGCTGCCGATGGCGAAACCCGGCCTGATCAGCGTTGGTATCTTCAACTTCCTCGGGCAGTGGAACCAGTACATGCTGCCGACCGTGCTGAATACCGACCCGGACCACCGGGTGCTCTCCCAGGGGCTGGTCGAACTCGCCAACAGCCAGGGGTACAAGGGCGACTGGTCCGGTCTCTTCGCCGGTCTGGTGATGGCGATGCTGCCGGTCCTCGCCGCCTACATCGTCTTCCAGCGTCAGGTCGTCGCCGGGCTCACCGCGGGTGCGGTGAAGTAGCGCCCGTCACCTCCGTACGGAAATCGAACCGCCCGCCGGCCACGCGCCGGCGGGCGGTTCGCCATGTGCGGAAGACTGCCCAGGTGAGGGCCCGGTGCTCATCCGAGGCTTCGCATGCTCAAGGTCTTGACGGGGAGTACCCCAAAACGGTCAGCTTAGAGTTCACATGTTGGAGAAGACGGTAGGAGTGAGAGAGTCGATGGAGACTCCGGGGTCGCAGACATCTCTGCATCGCGCCAACCTTGAGCGAGTGGTGCGCGCGGTGCGCATGGCCGGTTCGCTCACGCAGGCGGAGATCGCACGGAGCACCGGCCTGTCAGCGGCCACCGTCTCCAACATCGTTCGCGAACTGAAGGACGGCGGCACGGTCGAGGTGACCCCCACCTCGGCGGGCGGCCGCCGGGCCCGGAGCGTCTCGCTCAGCGGCGACGCCGGCATCGTGGTCGGTGTCGACTTCGGTCATACGCATCTGAGGGTCGCGGTCGGCAATCTCGCCCACCAGGTGCTCGCCGAGGAGTCCGAGCCGCTGGACGTCGACGCCTCGTCGGCCGAGGGGTTCGGCCGGGCCGAGCGGCTGGTCAAGCGGCTCATCGAGGCGACCGGGATCAGCCCGGAGAAGGTGATCGGGGTGGGCCTCGGAGTTCCCGGCCCGATCGACGTCGAGTCCGGCACGCTGGGCTCCACGTCGATCCTGCCGGGCTGGACGGGCATCAACCCCAGCGAGGAGCTCGCGGGCCGGCTCGGAGTGCCGGTGTACGTCGACAACGACGCCAATCTCGGGGCGCTCGGCGAACTGGTGTGGGGGAGCGGCCGGGGGGTCAGGGACCTCGCCTACATCAAGGTCGCCAGCGGGGTCGGGGCCGGCCTGGTGATCGACGGGCGCATCTACCGGGGGCCGGGCGGCACGGCCGGTGAGATCGGGCACATCACGCTCGACGAATCGGGCCCGGTGTGCCGCTGCGGCAACCGGGGGTGCCTGGAGACGTTCACGGCCGCGCGCTACGTGCTGCCGCTGCTCCAGCCCAGTCACGGGCCCGATCTCACCATGGAACGGGTGGTCCAGCTGGCCCGTGAGGGCGATCCGGGCTGCCGTCGGGTGATCGGGGACGTAGGGCGGCACATCGGCAGTGGGGTGGCCAATCTCTGCAATCTGCTCAACCCCAGCCGGGTGGTGCTCGGCGGTTCGCTCGCCGAGGCGGGCGAGTTGGTGCTCGCACCGATCCGCGACTCGGTCTCCCGCTACGCCATCCCGAGTGCCGCCCGGCAGCTCTCGGTGCTGCCCGGAGCGCTCGGCGGCCGGGCCGAGGTGCTGGGCGCGCTGGCACTGGTGCTGAGCGAGATGGGGGATTCAACCCTTTTGGAAAGCACCCTGTCGACAGCCACTCCTGCCTTCACTTAGATAACGGATGGCACCGTTGTCATCTCGTTAAGGATTTACTCCTTGACGCTGACGTCGCAGCCGAGTTGACTTCCTGCCACCTCGGCCGCACCGCCGCGGCCTCGTCAGGGAGGCAACCCCACATGAACGCAACGACGCGACGCATTGTCATAGGCACGGCCGCTGTTTCCATGGCCGTCTCCCTCGCAGCCTGCGGCAAAGCGGGCGACGACAACAAGGGTGGCAGCAGCGGCGACAGCAAGGCCGTCGGCCTGCTGCTGCCGGAGAACAAGACCACCCGTTACGAGACCTTCGACCGCCCCATCATCGAGGCGAAGATCACGCAGCTGTGCGGCGACTGCAAGGTCAAGTACAGCAACGCGGCGGGGGAGAGCGATACCCAGAAGAAGCAGTTCGACGCGCTCATCACCCAGGGTGTGAAGGTCATCATTCTGGACTCCGTCAACTACGAGGCCACCAAGTCCTGGGTGGAGCAGGCGGCCAAGAAGGGCGTCAAGGTCGTCGCGTACGACCGCCTCGCCGAGGGCCCGGTCTCCGCGTACGTGTCGTACGACAACGAGAAGATCGGCCGCCTTCAGGGGGAGGCCATGGTCAAGGCGCTCGGCGCCAAGGCCAAGGAGAGCAACGTTGTCATGATCAACGGCTCGCCGCTCGACCCGAACGCCCCGTTCTTCAAGAAGGGTGCCCACAGCGTCCTGGACACCCAGGTCAAGAAGGTCGTCTACGAGCAGGACATCCCGGACTGGTCGCCGGACGAGGCCAACAAGAAGATGGGCGCGGCCATCGACTCCCTGGGCAAGAACGGCTTCCAGGGCGTCTATTCCGCCAACGACGGCATGGCCGGCGGCATCATCACGGCCCTGAACAAGCAGGGCGTCAAGGTCCCGGTCGGCGGTCAGGACTCCGAGCTCGCCGGGCTGCAGCGCATCCTCAAGGGCGACCAGGCCTTCACGATCTACAAGCAGATCAAGCCGGAGGCGGAGACCACCGCCGAGATCGCGGTCAAGCTCCTCAAGGGCGAGAAGTTCGACGAGTTGACCCCGACCAAGGTCGACAGTGTCTCCGGCGCGGTCAAGGGCATCCCGGCCAAGCTGTACGACGCGCAGGTCGTGACCAAGGAGAACGTCGCCGACACGATCATCGCCGACAAGGTCTACAAGGCCTCGGAGATCTGCACGCCCGAGTACAAGGCGGCTTGCGAAGCAGCCGGTATCAAGTAGCGCCCTCGGGCCGTGCCTCCAGGCCCCCTTGCCGGTCCGGCGCCCGCTCCGTCAACGCCCCGCAGGCGGGGGCGGGCGCCGGACCTCTCTCGCACACCCCTGTGCTCAGCACCACCATCCCCGCCGGTCAGGCGGCGAAGGAGATGATTCACGTGTCCGCTACGCCCGTGCTGGCGTTGCGCGGAATCTCCAAGCGGTTCGGCGCCGTCCAGGCGCTCACGGACGTGGACCTGGAGATTCACCCCGGCGAGGTCGTCGCCCTGGTCGGCGACAACGGCGCCGGCAAGTCGACCCTCGTCAAGACCATTTCGGGTGTCCACCCGATCGATGAAGGCGTCATCGAGTGGGAGGGCGAGGCGGTCCGGATCAACCGGCCGAACAACGCCCAGGATCTCGGAATCGCCACCGTCTACCAGGACTTGGCGCTCTGCGACAACCTCGATGTCGTCGCCAACCTCTTCCTCGGCAGCGAACTGCGCAAGGCCTCCGTCCTCGACGAGATCGCGATGGAGAAGCGTGCCAAGGAATTGCTGGACACCCTCTCCATCCGGATCCCCAGCGTCCGCATCCCGGTCGCCGCGCTCTCGGGCGGTCAGCGCCAAGTCGTGGCCATCGCACGTGCGTTGATCGGTGACCCCAAGATCGTCATCCTGGACGAACCGACCGCGGCACTCGGCGTCGAGCAGACCGCCCAGGTCCTCGACCTGGTCGAGCGGCTGCGCGAGCGGGGCCACGGCGTCATCCTCATCAGCCACAACATGGCCGACGTGCGCGCCGTCGCGGACCGGGTGGCGGTGCTCCGTCTGGGCCGCAACAACGGTGTCTTCGATGTGGCGGGCACCTCCCACGAAGAGATCATCGCCGCGATCACCGGCGCCACGGACAATGCCGTCACGCGTCGCCAAGCACGCACGGCCACGAAGGAGGACGCGAAGTGAGCGACCTCGCCAAGACCCCCGGGACCTCCACCGAGAAGCCCGCCCCGCAGCCACCGGCCGCCGAGCAGTCGGCAGCCCCCGTACCCGCCGTCGACCCGCGTCTGCTCGTCCGCGAGGAGGGCTTCAAGGGCTACTGGTCGGAGTTCACCCGCAAGGTGCGCGGCGGTGAGCTCGGCTCGCTGCCCGTCTTCGTCGGCCTGATCGTCATCGCGGTCGTCTTCCAGTTCCAGAACAGCAACTTCCTCTCCGCGAGCTCCGTCGCCAACATCGCCGTCTACAGTTCCGGCATCGGCATCATGGCGGTCGGCATCGTGTTCGTGCTGCTGCTCGGCGAGATCGACCTCTCGGTCGGCTCCGTCGCGGGGGTCGGCGCGGCCGTCTGGGCCGTACTCAACGTCAGCCACGGCTGGAACGAGTGGCTCGCGATCATCGTCGCCGTTCTCTCCGGAATGGCTCTCGGCGCGCTGCACGGCTTCTTCTTCGCCAAGATCGGCGTACCGGCGTTCGTCGTCACCCTGGCGGGTTTCCTCGGCTGGAGCGGTCTGCAGGACTGGATGATGGGCGGGGAAGGCTCGATCAACACGCCGTCCGGCAGTGTCGTCGAGAACCTGACCAACTACTTCTTCGAGGACAAGGCCGCCGGCTACGGACTCGCCCTGGTCGCCGTCCTCGCGTACGGCGCCTCGCTCCTGGTGGACAGCAGGCGCCGCAAGGCGGCCGGTCTGCCCGCCCGGCCGACCGGCGAGGTCGTGCTGCGCACCGCGGTCGTCGCGATCCTGTGCTTCGTCGTCGCGTACGTCCTGAACGAGCCCGCGGGCGCCCGTGGCCTGCCGCTCGCCCTGGTGCTCTTCCTCGCCGTCCTGGTCGTCGCGGACTTCGTCGCCCGGCGCACGAGCTTCGGCCGCCAGGTCTTCGCCGTCGGTGGCAACCCGGAGGCCGCGCGCCGCGCCGGTATCAACGTGGACCGGGTCCGGATCACCGTCTTCGCCCTGTCCGGCACGCTGGGCGCCTTCGGCGGCCTCTTCATCGCCAGCCTCTCCGGCGGCGCCACGAAGAGCGTCGGCGGCGGCAATACGCTGATGCTGGTCATCGCCGCCGCCGTCATCGGTGGCACCAGCCTCTTCGGAGGCCGGGGCAAGGTCTGGTCCGCGCTGCTCGGCATGATCGTGATCCAGTCGATCCAGCAGGGCCTGAACATGATCGGTATGGCCAATGCCATCCAGTACATGATCACCGGCGCGGTGCTGCTGGCCGCCGTGGTCATCGACTCGGTCTCCCGTCGCACCCAGAAAACCGCAGGTCGCGCCTGACATCGCGGTCGCCCCACCCAGTGCCCGGCGCCCCGATCGAGGCGCCGGGCACTGTCGGCCGCGGGGCAGGGTCGGGGCAGCACACCCCTGCCCGATGTCTGCCGGGACGGGCGGAACACTAGACTCATCGGATCGGCATGCTCGACCAGCTCAACGCAAGGAGGAACGGGTGGCTCTGCTGACCCGCATCGGTGGACCGCGTGACCTGGACCGGCTCGCTCCCGAGCAGCTGGACCAGCTCGCCGAAGAGATCCGGACCTTCCTCGTCGACGCCGTTTCGAAGACCGGCGGCCACCTCGGCCCCAACCTGGGTGTGGTCGAGCTGACCATCGCCCTGCACCGGGTCTTCGACTCGCCGAAGGACAAGGTGCTGTTCGACACCGGTCACCAGAGCTATGTGCACAAGCTCCTCACCGGCCGCCAGGACTTCTCCAGGCTCAAGAGCAAGGGCGGCCTCTCCGGCTATCCCTCCCGCGCGGAGTCCGAGCACGACGTCATCGAGAACTCGCACGCCTCCACCGTGCTCGGCTGGGCCGACGGCCTGGCCAAGGCCAACGAGGTGCTGGGCAAGGACGACCACGTCGTCGCGGTCATCGGTGACGGCGCGCTCACCGGCGGTATGGCCTGGGAGGCGCTGAACAACATCGCCGCCGCCAAGGACCGCCCGCTCGTCATCGTCGTCAACGACAACGAGCGCTCCTACGCCCCGACCATCGGCGGCCTCGCCAACCACCTTGCGACGCTGCGCACCACCGACGGCTACGAGCGCTTCCTGGCTCGTGGCAAGGACATCCTGGAGCGCACCCCCGTCGTCGGGAGGCCGCTGTACGAGACGCTGCACGGCGCCAAGAAGGGGCTGAAGGACTTCATCGCCCCGCAGGGCATGTTCGAGGACCTCGGCCTGAAGTACGTCGGCCCGATCGACGGCCACGACATCGAGGCCCTGGAGTCCGCGCTCCAGCGCGCCAAGCGCTTCGGCGGGCCCGTCATCGTGCACTGCCTCACGGAGAAGGGCCGCGGCTACACCCCCGCCCTGCTCGACGAGGCCGACCGCTTCCACGCCGTCGGTAAGATCCACCCCGACACCGGCCTCCCGGTCGCCACCTCGGGCCTCGACTGGACCTCCGTCTTCGGCGAGGAGATGGTCAAGCTCGGCAAGGAGCGCAAGGACATCGTCGCGATCACCGCGGCCATGCTCCAGCCGGTCGGTCTGACCAAGTTCGAGAAGGCGTTCCCGGACCGGATCTACGACGTCGGCATCGCCGAACAGCACGGCGCGGTCTCCGCGGCAGGTCTGGCCACCGGCGGACTGCACCCCGTCTTCGCGGTGTACGCCACCTTCCTCAACCGCGCCTTCGACCAGGTCCTGATGGATGTCGCGCTGCACAAGTGCGGTGTGACCTTCGTCCTGGACCGGGCCGGCGTCACCGGCACCGACGGCGCCTCGCACAACGGCATGTGGGACATGTCGATCCTGCAGTGCGTGCCCACGCTCCGGATCGCCGCCCCGCGCGACGCCGACCAGGTCCGCGCCCAGCTGCGCGAGGCCGTCGAGGTCGACGACGCGCCGACCGTGGTCCGGTTCTCCAAGGGCGCGGTCGGCCCGGCGGTCAAGGCCGTCGGCCGGGTCGGCGGCATGGACGTCCTGCGCGAGCCCGGCACCACCCGGCCGGACGTCCTGCTCGTCTCCGTCGGCGCGCTCGCCCCGATGTGCCTGGAGATCGCCGATCTGCTGGACGCCCAGGGCATCACTACGACGGTCGTCGACCCGCGCTGGGTCAAGCCGGTCGACGAGGCCATGGCCCCGCTCGCCGAGCAGCACCGGGTCGTCGTCACGGTCGAGGACAACAGCAGGGCCGGCGGTGTCGGCTCCGCCGTCGCCCAGGCACTGCGCGACGCCGGGGTCGACGTCCCGCTGCGCGACTTCGGCATCCCGCCCCGCTTTCTCGACCACGCCTCCCGCAAGGAGGTCATGGCAGAGATCGGGCTGACCGCGCCGGACATCGCCCGCCAGGTCACCGGCCTCGTCGCCAAGCTGGACGGCCGCTACGAGACGGGCGCGGACAGTGCGGCCGTGATCGAACCCGTCCGCGACTGACCCGCGGAGCACAGGTCCGTACGAGCGACCAGCGTTACGGCCGATGGGCCGGCCGGCCACCCTGTCAGGGTGGTCCGACCGGCCCATTCGTGTGAAATCTCCGGATACCGGCCCTTCGCCGCCGGGGCGGTCCCAATCATGGCGTTCACGACGAGTGCGTGGAGGTACGCCGGTGACTGCCCAGCAGGACACACCACCCAGCAGGAACGGACTGTTCCGGACCAAGACGGTCGAGCAGTCCATCCGCGACACCGAGGAGCCGGAGCACGCACTCAGGAAGTCCCTCTCCGCGCTGGACCTCACGGTCTTCGGGGTGGGTGTCATCATCGGCACCGGCATCTTCGTGCTCACCGGCAAGGTGGCCAAGGAGACCGCGGGTCCCGCCACCGCCCTCGCCTTCGTGGTCGCCGGCATCGTCTGTGCCCTGGCCGCGCTCTGCTACGCCGAGTTCGCCTCCACCGTCCCCGTCGCCGGCTCCGCCTACACCTTCTCGTACGCCTCGCTCGGCGAACTCGTCGCCTGGATCATCGGCTGGGACCTGGTGCTGGAGTTCGCCCTCGGCACGGCAGTCGTGGCGGTCGGCTGGTCCGGCTACGTCCGCTCGCTGATGGACAACTTCGGCTGGACCATGCCCGAAGTGCTCTCCGGAACGGATGTGGCGAAAGGATTCGGGTTCGACATCCTGGCCTTCGTGCTGGTGCTCGTGCTGACCGTCGTGCTGGTGCTCGGCATGAAGCTCTCCGCCCGGGTCACGACGATCGTGGTCGCCATCAAGATCGCCGTGGTCCTGATCGTCATCATCGCCGGACTCTTCTTCGTCAAGGCCGCGAACTACTCGCCCTTCATCCCCGAGGCGCAGCCGCAGCCCTCCGGTTCCGGCCTCACCGCGCCGCTGGTCCAGCTGATGTTCGGCTACGCCCCGACGAACTTCGGCGTCATGGGCATCTTCACCGCCGCCTCCGTCGTCTTCTTCGCCTTCATCGGCTTCGACGTGGTGGCCACCGCCGCCGAGGAGACGAAGGTTCCGCAACGTGACATGCCACGTGGCATCCTCGCCTCGCTCCTCATCTGCACCGTGCTCTACGTGGCCGTGTCGCTGGTGGTCACGGGCATGGAGCACTACAGCGACCTGTCGGTCGAGGCTCCGCTGGCCGATGCCTTCAAGGCCGTCGGCCACCCGGTCTACGCCGGGTTCATCAGCTTCGGCGCCGCCATCGGCCTCACCACGGTCTGTCTGATCCTGCTGCTGGGCCAGACCCGGGTGTTCTTCGCGATAAGCCGCGACGGACTGCTCCCGCGGTTCTTCTCCGTGGCCCACCCGCGCTTTCGCACCCCGTACCGTCCGACCATCCTGCTCGGCGTGGTCATCGCGATCGTCGCGGGCTTCACGAGCATCAACGAACTGGCGACGCTCGTGAACATCGGCACGCTCTTCGCCTTCGTCGTCGTCGCCCTGGGCGTTATCGTGCTGCGTCGGACCCGCCCCGATCTGCACCGCGCGTTCCGCACCCCGTGGGTGCCGCTGCTCCCGATCCTCTCGGTGGCGGCCTCGGTCTGGCTGATGCTGAATCTGCCGGCCGAGACCTGGCTGCGGTTCGCCGTCTGGATGATCATCGGCGTCATCATCTACTTCACGTACGGGCGCGGGCACAGCCGGATCAACGCCCCGGCAGGCCGGGACTAAGGGCTGCGCGACGGAGGCGGCGGCCGCACCGTACGGGGGCCCACGCACCGCGCCCCGCACCGCGCCACCCGCCGACGCAGTTCGCGGTCGGCGGTGACGACGACACAGGCGCGGTCCCCCTGGGCCCCGGTCAGTTCCACGATCAGGTCGTCGCCGCTCCCGGACGCCGATTCCACCCGCACCCCGGGCACCGATCCGATGCCGCGAGCCGTGCCCTCGACGACCAGCACCAGCTCGACGGGGCCGGGGTACCCCGGCAGACCGGCCGCGGCGAACGGGACCAGTGAGTCCCGCAGCCGTTCGGCCGCGCCACGCCGGTCCCGCCACCAGCCGTCGGGCACGGACCCGACCACATTGGCCGCGTCCACGATCACCAGGGTCCGTTCGCTCAGCATGCCGGAAGCGTGCCACGCACCGGCCGGCGCCGCTCCGTCAGCCGCCGGTGGCGGGGGACTTCTTCGCCGACTCCGGGATCGTGCCGTCGTTGCGGATGGCCTTCCACAACTCACCGGCCTGTGGCTGGGCCGCCACCACCCGGTTCGGGTCCTGCTTGTCGTACGCCACCGGAAGCATGATCGTTTCCATGGTGTTCGGGTCCACGCCGTTCATCGACCGGCCGAAATCCGCGAGGGACGTCAACGAGGCGAGCCCGGAGTCGGTGGTCAGCGACTTGGTGGCGGAGTTGGCGATCTTGTACGACTTGGTCGGACTGCCCAGCAGATTCTGCGACTTGACCTCGCTCAGCAGGGCCAGCAGGAACTGCTGCTGCAGACCGATCCGGCCGAGGTCGCCGCCGTCCCCGATGCCGTGCCGGGTCCGGACGTACGCCAGCGACTGGGTGCCGTCGAGCTTGTGCGTCCCCTTGGTGAGGTGGAGACCGGAGGACTTGTCGTCGATGTCCTGCGGTACGTCGACGGTGACGCCGCCTATCGCGTCGACCAGATCCTTGAACCCGGCGAAGTCGATCTCCAGGTAGTGGTCGATCCGCACCTTGGACATCTTCTCGACAGTCTTGACCACACAGGCCGGACCGACCTGGGAATAGACGGAGTTGAACATCACGCGGTTCGCGGACGGCACCGACGAGCCGTCGGCCTTCGTGCACTCGGGCCGGGTCACCAGGGTGTCGCGGGGTATGGACACGGCGACGGCCTTGGTGCGGCCCTCGGGTATGTGCACCACCATCGCGGTGTCGGACCGGGCACCGCTGACGTCGCCGCCGCCGCCCAGTTCCTTGTTCTCGGCGCCGGCCCGCGAGTCCGAGCCGAGAACCAGCAGGTTCTGACCACTGGTCGGCAGCTTCTCGGGCCGGTCGTCGCCGAGCGCCTTGTCGATGTCGACGCCCTTGATGTTCCCGTCGAGGCGGCTGTACAGCCAGTAGAGGGTGCCGCCGGCGGCGAGCACCAGAACGAGCAGGCTGATCAGTACGATGCGGCCGGTACGGCGCCTAGGGCGTCCGCCCCCGGCGTCCTGACCGCGTCTCTTCTTACGGGAATCGGCCCGCCCTGAGGGGCGCGGACCGGGGGGAACCACGTCATGGCTCATCCTGCGAGTCCCTTGATCTCGTGGCCGCGGAAGGGCCGATGGGGCTGGGGACTCGGGTGGGGCCGGTCCACGCATGTGGGGGGCTGAGCGTGCACTATAGACAGGTTTTCGAATTTTATGTAATCCTTCGCGCGATCTTCAATTCCGGAATCGAATTGTTATTCCTTCCGTGGTAGGGCGGTTGTCCGGCGGGCACCTCGATGCCGGGGGAGCGCTGGTCCCCGGTGTGAACCGGGAAACTATGATGGGTGGGTTCGGCCCTTTGCGTGCCGGAGAGCCGAAATGGCCTCCGATGCCGGGGTCGAGGAACCATGGGGAAGGACGACTTCACGTCATGCCGGTCAGATCCAGGCGCGCTGCCCGGGGAAGGGCCCCGATTCCGGGCGCCGACATCCACGACGCAGGCAGGGAGCGAGCGGCGCGGGCGACTGCCGACGGCCGCTGGCTCGTGCTCGGCAAGGACGGCAGGCTCACCGCCTACGCGCTCTGCGACGAGGGACTGCTCCGCTGGACGGAGACCCGTCCCGGTGGCCCGGACTGGAAGGGCCCGGACCTCTTCCCGGTGGCCGGCCTGAGCCGGCTGTCGGTGACTCAGGGCCTCGACGGCTTCGTGCACTTCACCGGGCGTCGCACGGTGCGCAAGGACGCGGGACCGGTCGTCGACCTCGTGCACGCCACCCAGTTCCAGTCCGGACGCCCCGTCACCGCGTGGCACTCCCTCGGCAATCCGCACAAGGACCGCGAGAAGGCGGCCCGGCTCGGGACGCCGGCGGCCGCCGTCAACGCCGAAGGGCTGTTGCACGTCTTCGTCCGCAACGCCGACGGCAGGCTCGCGCTGCGGCGTGAGAAGTCGGGCGGCAAGTGGGAGGGGTGGCAGGACCTCAAGGGCGGCCGGCTCCAGGACGGGGCGGCCGTGGCCCCGACCTCCTCCGGACGCGTCGAGGTGCTCGTCCCGGGGGAGGGGCGGGCGATGCGCTGGAGCCAGAACGAGTCCGGCGGCGCCTTCACGCAGGACCAGGACATCCCGTTCGCCCAGGTCCCGGGCACTGCCTCGGCCCTGGAGACCGCACCGGACAGGGTGACGTACTACTGGGCCGACGAGGCCACCGGCGGTGTCGTCGCGCACCGCCCCGGCACCTGGGCGATCCCGCTCAACAGCTCGGCCGCGAACGGTCCCGTGGCGGTGCTGC
The DNA here is from genome assembly GCF_040643055.1 of Streptomyces sp. NPDC047515. Classification (NCBI taxonomy): domain Bacteria; kingdom Bacillati; phylum Actinomycetota; class Actinomycetes; order Kitasatosporales; family Streptomycetaceae; genus Streptomyces; species Streptomyces sp. NPDC047515. Next base: position 111,426 of record NZ_JBEYTM010000017.1, on the reverse strand, counting down.
GCGCCATGCTGGACGGCTACGACTGCACCGTACTGGCCCATCGCGACCCCGAGGGCCAGATCATGCTCACCGCCTGCGGTACGGAGAACGAGGGGGCGGGCGTGTGGTGGTCGCCGACGGGCGAGTGCTGTACGGGCGGACCGGCGCTCGCGTACGACGCGTACGGCCGCGTGGTGCTCGCGCTGATAGGTGAGGACGGCGCTCTGCACGTCGCCCGGCAGAGCCGTGAGCCGGGCCTGGCGCTGGAGCGCTCGGTGCGGGTCTGAGAGCCTGTCGGGCGGCCTCTGATCGGGCGGCCACGCCCTGGCACGCACTCCCCCAAGGCCTTGAGGGCCAGGGGGGACCCCCTCCCGCGTTGCCGAAATGCCCTGGTAGCTCCATCCCCGAGCTCTCAGCTTCGTTCGAGCAGGGGAGACCCCATCCGAGGACATCCCGGCGCCTTGGAATCGCACGCACCAGACCGCGTCCGCTGTCCGATCGAAGGCCGCCCGACAGGCTCTGAGCCGCGAGAATCGCGCGGACCGGGGGCACCCACCACGGTGGGTGCCCCGTTCACGTCTGCGGGCGGATTCATGGCTCAGGAGGCGGACTTCAGCCCGAGCGACAGGTAATTGCTGTCCGTGTAGTACGGGTTGAAGGTCACCGAGCGGCCCTCCGCGGTGGTGACGGTCCGCTTCGGATAGACGTGGATGTGCTTGCGCTGCATGATCTCGTCGCCGAACCGCCCCAGCCGCAGCCGGTGCGCCTCGCCCGTCACCGTCAGATTCCCCGGAATGCTGAGCGACAGGTCCCAGATGGTGTCGACATCGACCATCCGGTCCGCGTACTGATGGAGATCGAGGGTGAAGACGGCCCCGCCGTCCGAGAACGCGCACGGGATGGTGATGTAGGAGTCCGCGTCCTTCCGGCTCTGCGCGATCACCTGCGCGCCGTGACCGGCGAGGTCGACCTGCGGACCGCCGGGCACCGAGGGGGCCCCAGAACGTAGCACCGGACGCTGAGATGCGAGCCGTTCGTCTCCACCGACAGCACCTCCGCATGAGCGGGGAACTCACGCGAGACGATCTGGAGGAAGCCCCCGTCCTCGGAACGCCCGAACGTGCGGAACCGCACCGGGCCGGCCTCGGCCGGGGAGGAGATCAGCGCATTCGCCGACTGCTGGAGTTCGTCGACCTTCACCCGGCGCATGACACCGTCGTCCTCGCGGCGCAGCAGCACGTTCCGCGTTCCGGAGCCCAGCCGCAGCTGCGCCGGTACGCAGGCGTACAGACGCCCGTCGGTCGTCTGCTCGGCCTGCGCCGCCAGCAATGCCTGCCGCCCGTCAGCCGCGTTGACGCACAGCACGGTGAGCCGGCTGCCCGGCGCCCGCGCCGGATCGACCGCGAACTCCAGGTCCCCCGCGGCGGTGGCCCGGCACAGCGCCTCGGGCCGGTAGGCGCGCGCCGTGAGCAGGCGCGAGAGGTACGACTCGTACGCCTGCGCCTGCGACTCGTTGCTGTAGTGCCGGGACTTCTCCACCGCGTTCGCTCCCAGCCGTACGCGTAGTTCGGCGTCGCTCAGCAGCCGGTCCAGGCGCTCGGCGAACGCGTCCGCGTCGCCCACGGGCGAGAGTGCGCCGTCCACCCCGTCGGAGATGATCTCGGACGGGCCGTGCGGACCGGCCGTGCTGAGTACCGGCACACCGCAGGTCATGGCCTCCACGATGGTCAGGCCGAACGTCTCGTCCGTCGAGGTCGAGGTGTGCAGCGCCGCCTTGGCCAGCTCCTCACGCAACTGCCTCGTGTGCCCCATGAGGAGGATGCGTTCGTTCGCCCCGAGATCGTCGATGAGCTTGCGCAGTTTCGCCTTCTCGTCGCCGCTCCCGTAGATCCGCAGGGTCCAGTCCGGGTGGTTCCCGCCGAGCTGCGCGAAGGCGTTCACGAGCAGGTCGAACCGCTGCGCCGTAGGCGTCCCGGTGCGTCTGGGCGCCCTTCGCCGCCACGGTGACGAACCCGTCCAGCCGCGGAATCGCGGCGTCCAGCATCTTCCGCGAGGCCGCGGTCTGGTGGTGGTAGTGCGTGTGCGCCTGACCCAGCGTGATGTACTGCCCGGTCCCCAGAGCGGTCAGCAGGGACACCGTGTTGGGGGCGGTGGCGATGACGACATCGGCGTCGCAGCTCTGGAGATAGGCGGCGGCCCGTTCGTCCATCAGCCGGCTGTAGCGGTTCTTGTCGTCGGCCTTGAAGCCCGTGCAGTGCTGCGACGCCGTCGCGTGCAGCGGGTTCGCCAGGTCCGGTGAGCCGCCGCGGGTGTCCACGAGTGTGCGCAGGGTGACGCCCGGCCCGAAGCGGAGCGGCGGAACGTCGTGGTACTGGAACAGGCTCACCAGCTCGACCTCGTGCTGCCGGGCCGCGAGCGCATCGGCGAGCGTCTGGGTGGCGACGGACGTACCGGCCTGTCCATAGGCGCTGTACATCAGAAAAGCGATCTTCACGCGGGTCCTCCTGGATCCGTGGCCGTGGCGGCTTCAGCTCCGAATTCCGTGGGCGCCGGTCTTCGGGACGGGGTTCAGGCGGGCCGGCTTCCGGAGTCGTCGAGCACTTGCGACAGGGCGGTTTCGAATGCCGAGCCGGGCGTCGGGGCGGGGCGCGGCCGGCGCACATCGATCACCTGGCCGGTCATGCCGGAGAGCAGGACGTCGAGCGAGCTGCGCGCGACCTCCCGCGAGGCGGGCAGCGAACCGGTGGGCTCCTGCCCGAACACCCCGGTCCGCGCCGGCGTCACGGTCCGCTCCGGATTCATGCAGTTGACCCGGACACCGTCCTCGGTCCACTCCTCCGCCAGCGCCTGGGTGAGGTTCACCATCGCCGCCTTGACCGAGGAGTGTGACCGAGAAGCCCACGCAGAGCCGGGGCTCCGGACCCGGTCCTACGGCGATCCCCTCCGGTTCACGGAAGTCCAGCCCCGGCGCGACGGTCACCTTGCGGCGTCCCGCCGCCCGCCCGCTGCGTACGTCGATCGCCGAAACATAGGTGTTGCCCCCGGAGGAGGGCGGGTTGTCGCCCGTCGCGTCCGTGTAGGGCCGCCCGGTCAGCTGGTAGATGTGATCCCTGTACAGGGCGCAGCCCTGGAACGTCTCGCCGTCCCGCAGCGGGACGTCCACCACGCGGTGCAGCGGCGCGTACCGTCCGGCGAGGAAGTCCGCCACACGGTGGACCGCGTAATGATGGGTCCGGCCGATCCAGTGGCTGACCAGGACGCGGCGGCGTGTCGGATCCAGGGTCGGATGGACCTTGTGGCTGCCGGGCAGCGGGCGATGGTGCCGTATTCGGGGCGACGCGCTGTCGAGCACCGCACCGTCGTGGAACGGAACCCGGGCGACGGCACGTCCGTACCCGGTCCGGGTGTCCACGTCGGACTCCACCCACAGCAGTACGTTCCCGCCCGAGGACTCCACCCCGAACGAGATCCCGTGACCGAACCCCCGCAGGTGCATGTGCCCGGTCTCCTCCCCCGAGGGGGAGAGTGCCGTTACGCACATATCGCCCGCCAGCCGCCGGGCCCGGCCGCCGAGGGGCCGCTTCTCGCCGGGAAGCCGGACGGCGGCCGGTACGACCTGGAGCGCGTACATCTCGCCGGCCGCACCGCCGTACGAGATCGACTGCGGCCCGAGACATGGTGCAGCGGGCTCGGCGGCAGCAGCTTCGAGGCCGTGCCGATGTCGAACAGTCCGACGGATCCGGCGGGCGGCACGTCGTCGCCCGCACTGTCACCCAAGGATCCGCCCAGCAGGACGCCACCGGCCGCCGCCACCGCGGTCCCCCCGCCCGCCAGGAGCAGCGCTCTGCGACCGATGTGACTCCTGGTGCCCGCCATGCCTGACCGTGACCGCCGTCTCTGCTCGGGCAGGGGACGTCGTCCGCCTCTGGGGTGAGGTCGGACATTCTGTCACCGCCTCGTCGAGCCCGGACGACCCGGGCAACACGGACGGAGGGTACGGCCCGCGCGCCGGGCCGTACCCTCCGTCGTCGAGCTCGCGGTGTTACGCCGGAACGCTCGCCACGCCCTGCGCCAGGAACTTCTTGCCGTTCACCCGCTCCGAGACGCCCTCACGGTCCAGGTACGGCGTGATGCCGCCCAGGTGGAAGGGCCAGCCCGCGCCGGTGATCAGGCAGAGGTCGATGTCCTGGGCCTCGGCGACGACGCCCTCGTCCAGCATCAGACCGATCTCCTGCGCGACCGCGTCCAGGACGCGGTCGCGGACCTGCTCCTCGGACAGGGTGACGTCGCCCTGCTTGAGAAGGGCCGCGACCTCCGGGTCCAGCTCCGGCTTACCGGAGTCGTAGACGTAGAAGCCGCGCTTGCCGGCCTTGACGACCGCCGCCAGGTTCTCGGAGACGGTGAACCGGTCCGGGAAGGCGCGGTTCAGGGTCTCGGAGACATGCAGACCGATGGCCGGGCCGACCAGCTCCAGCAGCACCAGCGGGGACATCGGCAGACCGAGCGGCTCGATGGCCTTCTCGGCGACCTCGACCGGGGTGCCCTCGTCGATGATGTTCTGGATCTCGCCCATGAAGCGGGTGAGGATGCGGTTGACGACGAACGCCGGAGCGTCCTTCACCAGCACCGCGGTCTTCTTCAGCTTCCGCGCCACACCGAACGCCGTGGCCAGCGAGGCGTCGTCGGTCTGCTCGCCGCGGACGATCTCCAGCAGCGGCAGGATGGCGACCGGGTTGAAGAAGTGGAAGCCGACGACCCGCTCCGGGTGCCGCAGCTTGGACGCCATCTCGGTGACCGAGAGGGACGAGGTGTTGGTGGCGAGGATCGCGTGCGCCGGTGCGACCGCCTCGACCTCCGCGAACACCTGCTGCTTGACGCCGATCTCCTCGAAGACGGCCTCGATGATGAAGTCGGCGTCGGAGAAGCCCTCCGCCTTGTCCAGCACACCGGAGACCAGGGCCTTGAGACGGTTGGCCTTGTCCCGGTTGATACGGCCCTTGCCGAGCAGCTTCTCGATCTCGGCGTGGACATAGCCCACACCCTTGTCGACGCGCTCCTGGTCGATGTCGGTCAGCACGACCGGCACCTCCAGACGGCGCAGGAACAGCAGCGCCAGCTGCGAGGCCATCAGGCCGGCACCGACGACGCCGACCTTGGTGACCGGGCGGGCCAGGGACTTGTCCGGAGCGCCGGCCGGGCGCTTGGCGCGCTTCTGGACCAGGTTGAAGGAGTAGATCCCCGAGCGCAGCTCGCCACCCATGATCAGGTCCGCGAGGGCCTCGTCCTCGGCGTCGAAGCCGGCGCCCAGGTCGCCGTTCTTCGCCGCGGCGATGATCTCCAGCGCGCGGTACGCGGCCGGGGCCGCGCCGTGCACCTTGGAGTCGGCGATGGCCTTGCCGCGGGCGACGGCCCGGTCCCACGCGTCACCGCGGTCGACCTCGGCGCGCTCCACGGTGACCGTGCCGTTCAGCACGTTCGCGGTCCAGATCAGCGACTGCTCCAGGAAGTCCGCACCCTCGAAGAGGGCGTCGGCGATCCCGAGCTCGAAGACCTGCTTGCCCTTGAGCTGGCGGTTCTGGTTCAGCGAGTTCTCGATGATGACGGAGACCGCGCGGTCGGCACCGATCAGGTTCGGCAGCAGTGCGCAGCCGCCCCAGCCCGGAACCAGACCGAGGAAGACCTCGGGCAGCGAGAACGCGGGCAGCGCCTTGGAGACGGTGCGGTAGGTGCAGTGCAGACCGACCTCGACGCCGCCGCCCATCGCCGCGCCGTTGTAGTACGCGAACGTCGGGACCGCGAGGCCGGAGAGGCGGCGGAAGACGTCATGGCCGCCCTTGCCGATGGCCAGCGCGTCGGCGTGGTTCTTCAGCAGCTCGACGCCCTTGAGGTCGGCGCCGACCGCGAAGATGAACGGCTTGCCGGTGATGCCGACACCGACGACCGCACCCTCGGCCGCCTCCTTCTCGACCTGGTCGACGGCGGCGTTCAGGTTCGCCAGCGACTGCGGTCCGAAGGTGGTCGGCTTGGTGTGGTCCAGGCCGTTGTCCAGCGTGATGAGGGCGAAGCGGCCCGCACCGGCCGGCAGGTCGAGGTGGCGTACGTGCGCCTGCGTGACGACCTCGCCGGGGAACAGCTCGGCCGCCCCCTTCAGAAGCTCAGTGGTGGAGCTCATGCCTGACCCTCGCTTCGCTCGGCCCAGCATTCGCTCAGGCTGCAGCTCTTGTCGGTTCGCTCGCTGCGCTCGCTCACTTGTTGCCTCCGTCTGCCGTGTCGAAGTGCGGGTTCTCCCAGACGACCGTGGCGCCCATGCCGAAGCCGACACACATGGTGGTCAGGCCGTAGCGGACCTCCGGCTGCTCCTCGAACTGGCGGGCCAGCTGCGTCATCAGACGCACACCCGAGGAGGCCAGCGGGTGACCGTAGGCGATGGCGCCGCCGTACTGGTTGACGCGTGCGTCGTCGTCGGCGATGCCGTAGTGGTCGAGGAAGGCGAGGACCTGGACGGCGAACGCCTCGTTGATCTCGAACAGACCGATGTCGTCGATGGTCAGCCCGGCCTTGGCGAGGGCCTTCTCGGTCGACGGGATCGGGCCGTAGCCCATGACCTCCGGCTCGACGCCCGCGAAGGCGTAGGAGACGAGGCGCATCTTGACCGGGAGGCCCAGCTCGCGGGCGACGTCCTCGGCGGCGAGCAGCGAGGCGGTGGCGCCGTCGTTGAGTCCCGCGGCGTTACCGGCGGTGACCCGTCCGTGGGCGCGGAACGGGGTCTTCAGGCCCGCGAGGGACTCCAGGGTCGTGCCCGGTCGCATCGGCTCGTCGGCGGTGACCAGGCCCCAGCCGGTCTCACCGGCCTCGGCGTTCGTGCGGCGCACGGAGATCGGCACCAGGTCCTGCTGGATCTTGCCGTTGGCGTACGCCTTGGCGGCCTTCTCCTGCGAGCGGACCGCGTACTCGTCGGCGCGGAGCTTGGTGATCTGCGGGTAGCGGTCGTGCAGGTTCTCCGCCGTCATGCCCATGAACAGGGCGGACTCGTCGACCAGCTTCTCCGACACGAAGCGCGGGTTCGGGTCCACGCCCTCGCCCATCGGGTGGCGGCCCATGTGCTCGACACCACCGGCGACGACGACGTCGTACGCGCCGAAGGCGATGGAGCCGGCCGTCGAGGTGACGGCGGTCAGGGCGCCCGCACACATGCGGTCGATGGAGTATCCGGGGACGGACTGCGGCAGACCGGCCAGGATTCCGGCAGTGCGGCCCAGCGTCAGACCCTGGTCACCGATCTGCGTGGTCGCGGCGATGGCGACCTCGTCGATCCGTGCGGGGTCCAGGTCCGGGTTGCGGCGCAGCAGCTCCCGGATGGCCTTCACGACGAGATCGTCGGCTCGGGTCTCGTGGTAGATGCCCTTCGGGCCCGCTTTGCCGAACGGGGTGCGGACGCCGTCGACGAAGACGACGTCCCGGATGGTACGAGGCACGGTGGCTCTCCTCCAGGGTGCGGGATGGCACTGCTGCGGGGCACGCCCAGGGGCGCGCCGCTCCCCTCATGCTACTTGCGGGTAACCACACTGCCCACCCCTTGCGGCGGGAGCGGCGAAGGTCACATGCGGACGGGTGGGTGCGTCAGCCGTTTCGCCCCAAAAGTCGGACGGGCCGGAGGTGCCCTGCGCGTGCCGACGGGACGGGCCGCGGGACCGGTCGCCGGCGATGCCGGGAGCGACGATCGCCGGACGGGGCGGAGGAACAGCCCGTCCGGCGATCAAGGACGCGATGCCGCCGGAGGTCGCGCAACCTGGCGTGAATACGACCCTCGTCGGCGAGCCCTCAGGCCGCCGACATCAGTGCGCGGACCAGGAGTGGGGTCACGTGTTCGATCTGCCAGCGCCGCGCCCCGTACCCGGTGAGCGCCATCTCGACGGCGTCCGGGGTCGGATGCTTGGGCGGCTCCCAGCAGACCCGGCGCACCGTGTCCGGGGTGATGAGGTTCTCCTGCGGCATGTGCAGCCGCTCGGCGAGCTCCGACACCGCGGTCCGGGCGGCCGAGAGCCGGGCCGCGGCCGCCGGGTCCTTGTCGGCCCAGGCGCGGGGCGGCGGCGGACCGGCGATCGTCTGACCGGGCTGGGGGAGTTCCGAGTCCGGCAGTGCCTTGGCCCGGTCGACGGCCGCCTGCCACTGCTCCAGCTGCCGCCGTCCCATGCGGTGGCCGAAGCCGGGCAGGGCGGTCAGCGCATGGAGGTTCGGCGGGAGTGCGAGTGCGGCCTCGACGATCGCGGCATCGCCCAGGACCTTGCCGGGGGAGACGTCCCGGCGCCGGGCGATCTCGTCACGGGCGGTCCACAGCTCCCGTACCACCGCCATCTGGCGCCGGCGGCGGACCTTGTGCATGCCGGAGGTGCGGCGCCACGGGTCCTTGCGCGGGGGTGCGGGCGGCGCCGAGGCGATCGCGTCGAACTCCTCCCGCGCCCACTCCAGCTTGCCCTGCCGGTCGAGCTCGTCCTCCAGGGCGTTGCGCAGGTCGATCAGCAGCTCGACGTCGAGCGCCGCGTAGCGCAGCCACGGGTCGGGCAGCGGGCGGGTGGACCAGTCGACGGCGGAGTGGCCCTTCTCCAGGGAGTAGCCGAGCACGCTCTCGACCATGGCCCCGAGGCCGACCCGCGGGAAGCCGGCGAGGCGCCCGGCCAGCTCCGTGTCGAAGAGCCCGGTGGGGGTCATCCCTATTTCGCGCAGACACGGCAGGTCCTGGGTGGCGGCGTGCAGGATCCACTCGCTGCCGCGCAGGGCGTTTCCGAGCCCCGACAGGTCGGGGCAGCCGACCGGGTCGATCAGTGCGCTGCCCGCGCCGTTGCGGCGCAGCTGCACGAGGTAGGCACGCTGGCCGTAGCGGTAGCCGGAGGCGCGCTCCGCGTCGACGGCCACCGGGCCGGAGCCCGCGGCGAAGGCGGCGATCACCCGGGCGAGGGCGTCGTCGGAGGCCACCACCGGGGGAATGCCCTCGCGCGGTTCGAGCAAGGGGATCGGCGCCGGGGCGACGTCGTCCGGGGGAGCGCCCCCGGTGGTTCGCAGTGAAGTGTCTGCTGCGGTCTCTTGGGCGTCGGTCACGTGTCAAGGGTATCCGTGTAAGTGCGGCGCGCCGGGCGCGTAAAGTAACGAGTGCGCGGCGGGGTGGATGTATAAAACCCGGACGCGCGGGAGCCCGGGGCACGCAGGGGGGGGGGGGGGTGGGTTTTTG
>NZ_JBEYTM010000017.1:0-102211 GCF_040643055.1 Streptomyces sp. NPDC047515 | reverse complement strand
TTGGGGGGGGGGGAGCTGCTCTGAGGCTACCTGTTGGGCGGCCCCGCCGTGCCACGGAACGTTCCGTCGACGGGCGCCGATGCATGTAAACCAGCCGGTCCGCAAGGCCGCGCGGACCTGCCTGGGGCGGGGGTCAGTGGATGATGCCCGTTCGCAGGGCGACGGCGACCATTCCGGCGCGGTCTCCGGTGCCGAGCTTGCGGGCGATTCGGGCGAGGTGGCTCTTGACGGTCAGGGCGGACAGGCCCATGGAGACGCCGATGGCCTTGTTGGACTGGCCCTCGGCGACCAGCCGCAGGACCTCGACCTCGCGGCCGGACAGTTCGCGATAGCCGCCCGGGTGGCTCGGGGTGCCGGGGGGCCGGCGGTGCATACGGGCGGCATTGGCGCCGATGGGGGCGACGCCGGGACGGGTGGGGTGGCCGATGTTGGTTCGGGTGCCGGTGACGACGTAGCCCTTCACGCCGCCCGCGAGGGCGTTGCGTACGGCGCCGATGTCATCGGCGGCGGAAAGGGCGAGGCCGTTCGGCCAGCCGGCGGCTCGGGTCTCGGACAACAGGGTCAGCCCGGAACCGTCGGGCAGGTGGACGTCGGCTACGCAGATGTCGCGTGGATTGCCGACGCGGGGACGGGCCTCCGCGATGGACGACGCCTCGATGACGTCACGTACTCCGAGTGCCCACAGATGGCGGGTGACGGTGGAACGGACGCGCGGGTCGGCCACGACGACCATGGCCGTCGGCTTGTTCGGGCGGTAGGCGACCAGGCTTGCGGGCTGCTCTAGGAGAACGGACACCAGGCCTCCTGGGGAGTGGCGGGACGGGCCGGCTCGAGGATGAAGCCGGGGCGAACCGTGCTTGAAGGGTCATTGACCTCTTCGGCAGCAGACCCGTCCTCCTTTAGGGGAAGATCACGATTTGCTGAGTAACAATTAGGGCAAATCGGACGCACAATCGATTGTACGAAAAAAAGGCCGGTAACACCGCGTTTTATGTCACGCAGTGTTACCGGCCTTGAGGGAGAGGTTTCAGGAAACCTGGGGGCCGCGCCGCTGGGGGAGCGTCACCACTGCCGCATCCGCGGTACCCGACGGAGGCAGCCCGGCGATCTGGCAGAGCAGATCGCCCCACGCCATCAGATGCGCCGCTGTGTCCGGCACCCCGCCACGGCCCTCGCGCGGCGTCCATGACGCCCGGATCTCGATCTGCGTCGCCGGGCGGCGCGTGGCCAGTGCACCGAAGTAGTGCGAGCCCGCCCGGGTCACCGTGCCGCCCGCCTCCCCGTACGACAGGCCGCGTGCCTCCAGCGCACCGGTCAGCCACGACCAGCACACCTCCGGCAACAGCGGATCGGAAGCCATCTCCGGCTCCAGCTCGGCCCGCACCAGCGTCACCAGGCGGAAGGTCCCCTGCCAGGCCTCGTGCCCGGCCGGATCATGGAGCAGCACCAGACGGCCGTCGGCGAGATCCTCCTCGCCCTGGACGACCGCCGCTTCCAGCGCGTACGCGTACGGAGCGAGCCGCTTGGGCGGCCTCGTCGACTCCACCTCCAGCTCGGGGCGCAGCCGCGCCGCGTGCAACGCGTCCACCGCCGACCGGAACGCGGGCGGGACGGAACCACCCTCCGCGCTGTCCTTGCTGTCAGCGCCATCGGATTGATCGGAGAACTGTCCCTGAGCCGGAGCCATGCGGGGAAGAGTAGGCGGAATGGCGGCCTCGCGCAGGGAGGGACACCCGGGCGGGCCCCGGCTGCTTGCGGCTTCGTGCGAAGATTCTGTGTGTGAGTGCCAACGACCGCCCCATGGGCCAGCAGACGAAGACCTACGCCACCCATGAGTCGGCGTTCCTGAAGGCATGCCGCCGCGAGCCCGTGCCGCACACGCCGGTCTGGTTCATGCGCCAGGCGGGGCGTTCGCTGCCCGAGTACCTGAAGGTCCGCGAAGGCATCCCGATGCTCGACTCCTGCACGATGCCGGAGCTGGTCGCCGAGATCACGATGCAGCCCGTACGGCGCCACAAGGTGGACGCCGCGGTCTACTACAGCGACATCGTCGTCCCGCTCAAGGCCATCGGGATCGACCTGGACATCAAGCCCGGCGTCGGCCCCGTCATCGCCGACCCGATCCGCACCCGCGCCGATCTGGCCCGGCTGCGCGACCTCACGCCCGAGGACGTCCACTACGTCACCGAGGCCATCGGCCTGCTCACCGCCGAACTGGGCGCCACCCCTCTCATCGGCTTCGCGGGCGCGCCCTTCACCCTCGCGAGCTACCTCGTGGAGGGCGGCCCGTCCCGCAACCACGAGCACACCAAGGCCCTGATGTACGGCGACCCGCAGCTCTGGGCCGACCTGCTCGACCGGCTCGCCGAGATCACCGGTGCCTTCCTCAAGGTCCAGATCGAGGCCGGCGCCTCGGCCGTCCAGCTCTTCGACTCCTGGGTGGGCGCGCTGGCCCCCGCCGACTACCGGCGTTCGGTGCTGCCCGCCTCGGCGAAGGTCTTCGAGGCCGTCGCCCCGTACGGGGTCCCGCGCATCCACTTCGGTGTCGGCACGGGCGAACTCCTCGGCCTGATGGGCGAGGCGGGCGCGGATGTCGTCGGCGTCGACTGGCGGGTTCCGCTGGACGAGGCCGCGCGGCGGGTCGGTCCCGGCAAGGCACTGCAGGGCAACCTCGACCCCGCGGTGCTGTTCGCGCCGACGACGGTGGTGGAGGAGAAGGCCCAGGAGGTGCTGGACGCGGCCGCCGGCCTGGAGGGCCACGTCTTCAACCTGGGCCACGGCGTGATGCCGTCGATGGACCCGGACGCCCTGACGCGGCTCGTGGAGTACGTGCACGAGCGGACCGCGCGCTGAGCGACGGGGGGAACCGGGCACCGCGACTCGGCGGAGCACACAAAATGGGCGCCCGGCTCCCATTTTTGTGAGCTCCTCTCAGGCGGTGCCCGCCTGCCGCACCGCTGTCACCGCCTTGCGGGCCGCCACCAGGATCGGGTCCCAGACGGGGGAGAACGGTGGGGCGTAGCCCAGATCCAGGGCGGTCATCCGGTCCACCGTCATCCCGGCGGTGAGCGCCACGGCCGCGATGTCCACGCGCTTGGCCGCCCCTTCCCGGCCCACGATCTGCACACCGAGCAGCCGCCCCGTGCGGTACTCGGCGAGCATCTTCACCGTCATGGGCTGCGCCCCCGGGTAGTAGCCCGCCCGGCCCGTCGACTCGATCGTCGCCGTGACGTACCGCAGCCCGACCGCGCGCGCGTCCTTCTCGCGCAGCCCGGTGCGGGCGATCTCCAGATCGCACACCTTGCTCACCGCGGTGCCCACCACGCCCGGGAACGTCCCGTACCCGCCGCCCACATTGGCCCCGATGATCTGGCCGTGCTTGTTGGCATGGGTGCCCAGCGCGATATGACGGGTGCGGCCCGCCACCAGGTCGAGGACCTCGACGCAGTCGCCGCCCGCCCAGATGTTGTCGTGCCCGACCACCCGCATCGACAGATCGGTGAGCAGACCGCCGTGCGGCCCCAGCGGGAGGCCGACGGCGCGCGCCAGCGTCGTCTCCGGCTCCACGCCGATGCCGAGCACCACCACATCCGCCGGGCAGGAGGTGTCGCCGGTGGCGACCGCTCTGACCCGCCCGTCCGGTCCGGTGCGGATCGCGGTGACCTCGGCCCCGTTGACCGTGGTGATGCCCAGGCCGTCCATCGCCTCGTGGACCAGCCGCCCCATGTCGGGGTCGAGCGTCGCCATCGGCTGCTCGCCGCGGTTGAGCACGGTCACCTCGAAGCCGCGCTTCAGCATCGCCTCCGCCATCTCGACGCCGATGTAGCCCGCTCCGACCACGACCGCCCGTTTGCGCCCCGGCGCTCGGTCCAGCGACTCCAGCAGCGCCTGCCCGTCGTCCAGCGTCTGCACTCCGTGCACCCCGGGGGCGTCCATGCCGGGCAGCGCCGGACGCACCGGCCGGGCGCCGGTCGCGATCACCAGCTTGTCGAAGGCCGTCCAATACGTCTCACCGGACTCCCGGTCCAGGGCCCGCACCCGCTGCCCGGCGACATCGACCTCGGTGACCTCGGTGCGCATCCGCAGCTCGATGTCGCGGGCCCGGTGCTCCTGCGGTGTACGGGCGATCAGCTCGTCCCGCTCCGCGACATCGCCGCCGACCCAGTACGGGATGCCGCAGGCGGAGTACGAGGTGAAGTGGCCGCGCTCGAAGACGACGATGCTCAGCTCGTCGGGTCCCTTGAGCCTGCGGGCCTGGGACGCGGCGGACATGCCCGCCGCGTCACCACCGATGACCACCAGTCGCTCCGCCGTCATACCTGGTCCCTCCGATCCGGCCTCCGAAGGGAACCACGCTACGACGCCGGGGGTGCGGACGGGGCCTGCGAAGGCTCGGCCGCACGCGGCGCGCGGCGTGCGGCCGACCGGTTCCGCAGCCGCCGCCACAGCGGCAGGAGTACGGCGACCGCGGCCAGGAACGGGGCCGCGGCACCGATCGCCATCGCGAGCCACCGCAGCATCGTGACGAATGCGTGCCAGCCGCCGCCGAGCGCGTCCGGGAAGCCGGGGTCGTCGTCACCGCCCTCGGCCGCCGTCTTTGGCTCGGACAGGTCGAGGGTGATCGTGGCCAGCGTGGTGCGGTCCTTCAACGACGCCTGCTGGGCGAGCAGCGACTCCAAGGACGCCTGACGGCTGCTCAGCTCCCCTTCCAGCGTGACCACATCGGTGAGCTTCTCGGCCCGGTCCATCAGCTTGCGCACCCGTGCCACGCTCGCCCGCTGGGTGGCGATCCGGCTCTCCACGTCGACCACCTGGTCGGTGACGTCCTTCGCGGACGACGTGCGCGAGAGCAGCTTCCCGGCACCCGCGAGATCCCGCAGTGCCGCGCCGTACTCATTCTGTGGAACACGCAGCACGATATGTGACATCTCACGCGTGTCGTCGACCCGCTCGGTCTCCTCGCTCGCCACCAGGCCACCCGCACTCTCCGCGACCGCGCGGGCGGCCGCCGCGGCCTTCGGCACGCTCTTCACCTCCACCGAGAGCGAGGCGGTACGGATGACATGGGTGCCGACGGGCAGGGCATCGGGCTTCTTCCGCTCCGCCGGCGAACCGCCCGCCTCCTGCGGGCCCTGCGCCCTCTTCCCGTCCGCGGCGTCGGCGGCGCCCCGCTCGCCCGCGGAGAAGGCCTTCTTGCTGTCGCCGGAACCCGAATCACTCGCGCTGTCGGAGCCGCCGCAGCCGCTGAGCGCGAGGAGGCCGGCCAGGAGTCCGGCGGCCAGGACCGTGCGCGAACGACGGACGGATGAACGGCCGGAATGCCGGTCTGTCTGCATAACTGCTCCCCCGGGACGGGTGGTTGATGGTGCCGGTTCGACGCGCGGGGCGGGGGTGCGGGTTGCCCGATACCGGTTTCGAAGCGGTCACGTTCAGGACTCGGATGAGGTTTGAGAGAGTGGGGGCATGCAGCGTTCACACAACCGCGCGGACACAGGTACGGGTCATGTCGTCGTCATCGGCGGCGGCATCGCCGGTCTCGCCGCCGCTCACCGGCTCCTCGGGGCCGGGCTGCGGGTCACCCTCCTGGAGGCCACCGACCGGCTCGGCGGCAAGCTCATGACCGGTGAGATCGCGGGGACCCGGGTCGACCTGGGTGCCGAGTCGATGCTCGCCCGGCGCCCGGAAGCGGTCGCCCTGGCACGCGCCGTCGGGCTCGGCGACCGCCTCCAGCCACCCGCCACCGCCACCGCGTCGGTCTGGACGCGCGACGCCCTGCGGCCCATGCCCAAGGGCCATGTGATGGGCGTACCGAGCGACCCGGCGGCGCTCGGCGCGGTGCTCTCCCCGGAGGGCCTCGCCCGCATCGCGCAGGAGCGCGATCTCACCCCGACCCCCGTCGGCGACGATGTCGCGGTCGGTGCGTACGTCGCCGACCGGCTGGGCCGCGAGGTCGTCGACCGGCTCGTGGAGCCGCTGCTCGGCGGGGTGTACGCGGGCGACGCCTACCGGATCTCGATGCGCGCCGCCGTACCCCAGCTCTTCGAGGTGGCACGGGAGGGCGGCTCACTGCTCGACGGCGTCCGGCGTGTTCAGGAGCGGGCTGCGGCCCGGCAGCAGACCGGGCCGGTGTTCCAGGGCATCGACGGCGGCATCGGTACCCTGCCGTACGCCGTTGCCGACGCCGTGCGCGCGGCGGGCGGGGAGATCCTGACCGCCACCCCCGTCCTCGGCCTGACTCGTACCACCGACGGCTGGGACGTCCGCACGGACGCCCGGGTGATCACCGCCGACGGCATCGTGCTGGCCGCGCCCGCCTGGTCCGCCTCCACCCTGCTCGCCGCCGAGTCCCCGGCCGCCTCCGCCGAGCTCGCCGGTGTCGAGTACGCGTCGATGGCACTGATCACCATGGCGTTCCGCCGCTCCGACGTGGCCGGCACCGACGCACTCGAAGGGCGCTCCGGCTTCCTCGTGCCCCCGGTGGACGGTCGCACCATCAAGGCCTCCACCTTCTCCACGCACAAGTGGAACTGGGTCGCCGACGGCGCCCCCGACCTGTTCGTCCTGCGCACCTCCGTCGGCCGGTACGGCGAGGAGGACCATCTGCACCGTGAGGACGGCGAACTGGTCGACGTGTCGCTGCGCGACCTCGCGACGGCGACCGGACTGACCGCGAAGCCCGTGGACACCGAGGTCACCCGGTGGATAGGCGGACTGCCCCAGTACCCCGTGGGCCACCTCTCCCGGGTCGCCCGGATCCGCGACGAGGTCGCCAGGCTGCCGGCGCTGCGCGTCTGCGGAGCGGTCTACGACGGCGTCGGCATCCCGGCGTGCATCGCCAGCGCCCACCGCGCCGCCGACGAGATCGTCCGCGACATCTCGGGCGGTTCCGGGGAAGAGATCATCGCCACGCCGACCCTGGTTCAGGGCACTCGGAGCGAGGCGGGACAATAGCCGTATGAGTGCGCCTGAGACTGTTCAATCAAGCAAGGGTCCCAACGCGGGCAAGAAGGCCAAGGACCTCAACGAGGTCATCCGCTACACGCTGTGGTCCGTCTTCAAGCTGCGCGATGTCCTGCCCGCGGACCGCGCCGGTTACGCCGACGAGGTCCAGGAGCTGTTCGACCAGCTCGCGGCGAAGGACATCACCGTCCGTGGCACCTACGACCTCTCCGGTCTGCGTGCCGACGCCGACATCATGATCTGGTGGCACGCCGAGACCGCGGACGAGCTGCAGGAGGCGTACAACCTCTTCCGGCGCACCAAGCTGGGCCTGGCGCTGGAGCCGGTCTGGTCGAACATGGCGCTGCACCGCCCCGCCGAGTTCAACAAGTCGCACATCCCGGCGTTCCTGGCCGACGAGACGCCGCGCAACTACATCAGCGTCTACCCCTTCGTGCGCTCCTACGACTGGTACCTGCTGCCGGACGAGGACCGCCGCCGCATGCTCGCGGACCACGGCAAGATGGCCCGCGGCTACCCCGACGTCCGGGCCAACACCGTCGCCTCCTTCTCGCTCGGCGACTACGAGTGGATCCTCGCCTTCGAGGCCGACGAGCTGCACCGGATCGTCGACCTGATGCGCCACCTGCGGGCCTCCGAGGCGCGGATGCACGTCCGCGAGGAGGTTCCGTTCTACACGGGCCGCAGGAAGTCGGTCGCAGACCTGGTGGCCGGGCTCGCGTAGCGAGCGGGCTTCGACCACCCCGGCCCGGAAGATCAGACGGCGGGCGTCGGCGCGTTCCGCGCTGCCCGTCGTTCCAGCGACACCGGGTTCGGCTCCGGGTTCGCCGCAGGCACCGGCCTGCGGCGACCCCGGAACCCAGAGACAAGCACGCGGAGCACGGCGCCCTTGCCCGGCGCCGTCGAACGCTCGGCCTCGAAGGGGACAGCTGTCTCTTCGAGCCGACCGCGGGTGGTGTGCGGACGGTGATTCCCCCTTCCACCGCCAACCCCCAGAATGCGACCGCGGTGCCGATGCCGCCGAGGCACAGGGCGAAGGCTGCTTCACGCCAACCGTCCTTTCCCCAGCGGAAGGGACGGTCGAGGGCGAGCCGTCCGGGGCCGATGGTGCTGGGGCGTACGCAGCATCACCAGCCCGGGTTCGCGCTCCAGATGCGCACGGGGCGGTACGTGGGCCTGTTTCTGGGAGAGCCTCACTCGTGCGGGACTTCCTCCATCACGGTCTCCCCGAAGCGCCACGACCCCCGGTTGCCCGCCGCCTCCGCACGCAGCCCCATCTCCCAAGCAATTCGAGCCGCCCGCTGCTGCGACAGATCGGGATACGCCTCCGACGGCACCTTGATGTAACCGCGCCGGTCAGTGGGATGGGTACGCAGAGCCTCCCGGAGCTTCGCCTCCTGCTCCTCCTCCGTGCCGTGGTCACCCGTAACCACCTTGTACGCCCTCCGCACCCCGGACGGCTTCTTCCCCTTCTCCGCATCCCGCCGCCTCGCGGCGTCCGACCCGCGCCACGTCATCCAACCGACGGCGCCCAGCGCCGCGAGAGTAAACGCCGCGGCGCCGATCAAGTAGGGAGTGGCTTCGGTCTGCCCGGGTGTCTGGGGCGCGAGCTTGCCCTCAGGATTGCGTGGCATCGGGGGCCGCCGGGGCCCGCCTCCTGACCGGGTACCAGCAGTGCGGCGGCGCCCATCGCGGCCACCGGCAGAGCCGCTCCCCGCACCACGCGGACCGCGGGGGACTGGCCCAGGGGCCCCATCGCACGGATCACCGTGCGTATGCGGGGCGGGCGGCGCAGCGCCATGGCCGGTTCATCATGCGGACGGTGCGGCGCCGCGGGTGAGGGCGCGGGACACCGCGGGTGTTCAGGAACTGCTGCCGCAACTGGAACCACCCCCACCGCAGCTGGAACCGCTGCTGCTGGAACAACTGGAGCCGCTGGATCCGCCGCAGCTGGACCCCGAGCCGCAGCTGGACCCCGCGCCGCAGTTCGACCCCGAACCGCACCCGCCACCACCTGGGCCGCCGCTGTTCACGCCGCTGGAGCTCCCGCAACTGCCGTTGCCGGGGCCGGTACCTGCGCACCACACCGCCGGTGCGACGAACAGGTTCGAGGAGTCCGACGACGCGTGCGAGCCCGAACCCGGGCCCGCGAGCAGGGGCCGTCCGGCCGGGCGCATCCTCGCCGCCGCGAGCAGCTGCGGCCGCAGTACGGGGTCGGGGAGGGCGCGCAGTCCGAGCGTGGCCACCAGCTCGGCCGGCTGCGGGTCGTACGCGTGGGCGGCGCGGTACGCCTCGGCCGCCCGCCGCCCCGGCTTGGTGACGCGGCCCCGGGAGATGCCCGCGCAGAGGAAGCCGATCGGGAAGCCGATGACCAGGGCCGGGAGGACCTTGAAGACGAAGGGCACGGAGAAGTCCACCTCGGGCGAGTCGTCGGCCATGTACTGCATGGCCGTCACCACGGCGGTGACCGGGATGGCCAGCAGACATACCAGCCCCTGTACGACGCCCCAGCGGCGCCACACGCGGGTCGTCGCGGGCGAAGCCAGCAGACCGCGGGCCGCGAGGCCGTCGCCGATCTCCTGAACCGCGGGGTGCCGCATCACCGCGTCGCGCAGGGTGTGCAGGGCGCCGCTGGGAGCCGTGGCGTGTGTGTGTTGCACCGCGCGCTCGACCGGGTCACGGGCGTCCACCTGCTGGACGGCGACGATGCCGGGGCCGCCGATGGTGAGCCGTCCGTCCGTGTGCATCGCGGTGAGCGTGGTGTCCACGACCCTGCCCGGCCCCCCGTTCAGGAAGGCGACTTCGAGGAGATCGTGGACGGAGCCGCCGGAGCCGCCGGACCCCCGTCGGGCGCGGGCGAGCCCCACGGCCAGGAGGACGGAGGAGACCGCTACGGCGAGGTCCACCAGCAGTGCGAGCGTGTTCGTGTCAGTCATCTTCGGGTCACCTTCCGACCAGGGCCGCGCGGGCCGCTCGGACCAGCCGGGTGGTGCGGCGCGGCGGTCGCGCGCCGGCCCGGTCCTGCCACCAGTGCGTCAGCCGGCGCCGTGCCGCGGCGTCGGCGGGCCGGCCGACGATCAGCAGTCCCTCGGCGAAGTCCAGTGCGTCGCGCCGGTATCCGGCGGACATGGGACGGGTCCTGGCGTATGCGAGGAAGGCGTCCCGGTAGCCGGCGCCCAGGATCTCCGGCAGTTCGGGGGCCACCTTGGCGACGACCCCGGCCCGCTTGGCGGCCAGGGCACGGCTCTGGATCCCGAGCCGGTGGTGGTCGAAGCCGTGCGGGGCGGGGGTGCCCGCGACGAGGGCGGAGAGCAGAGCGGTCTGGGCGACCGCGACCCGGTCGCGCACCGAGTCGGCGTGCGCGGACCCCTCGGCGCCCGGGGCGGGCCGGGAGGCGACCCGTCCAGCGGTTGCGGCCGGGGTGGAGGGGGTCTCCTTGCGAAGGGCCCCGAGGGTGGCCGCCCGGTCCAGCGTGGCGCGGATCGTGGTGAGTTCGTCCGCCAGTTCCGAGGCCGGCGGGAAGTCGTCGTCCCGCTCCAGCAGTACGCCGGGCGGGTCGACCCGGGAGCGGAGTTCGGCCAGGACGTCGAGGACGGGTCGGGTGACCGGGTGGGCGTGGGTGTCGTGCCAGACGCCGTCCTTCTCGACGCCGCCCGCCACATGCACGTACGCGATGGCCTCCACCGGCAGCTCGTCGAGCGCGGTGGCCGGGTCCTCCCCGCGGTTGACATGGTTGGTGTGCAGATTGGCGACATCGATCAGCAGCCGGACGCCGGTGCGCTCGACCAGCTCCGCCAGGAACTGTCCCTCCGTCAGCTCCTCGTCGGGCCAGGAGACCAGCGCCGCGATGTTCTCCAGTGCCAGCGGTACCGGCAGCGAGTCCTGCGCGATCCGTACGTTCTCGCACAGCACGTCCAGCGCGTCCCAGGTCCGGGGGACGGGGAGCAGATGGCCCGCTTCCAGTCCCGGCGAAGCGGTGCGCGGCCCCCCGGCCCGTACGAACGCGATGTGCTCGGTGACCAGCGGACTGCCCAGCAGCTCGGCGCGGGCCGCGAGGTCCGCGAGCCGGCCGGCGTCGGGGCGCTCGGCCCCGCCGAGGCCCAGCGCGACGCCGTGCGGGACGACGGTGACACCGCGGTCCCTGAGCCGTACCAGCGAGTCGGGCAGATGGCCGGTGCAGACGTTCTCCGCGACCGTCTCCACCCAGTCGATCCCCGGCAGTGCCTCGACCGCGTCCGCGATCTCCGGCCGCCAGCCGATACCGATTCCCAGCTTCATGTCGTCCCCCTCCTGCACTCCGTGCAGGGCTGATGGCCCCGGCGAGCAGCGGCCAATCCGAACAGGGGGACGTTCAGAGGTTCATTTGAGGTTCCGGGCCCGGGGAGATCAGCGCGGCGGCACGGTGGAGGCGTGCGAGGCGTGCGAGGCGTGCGAGGCGGCCGACCGGCCCCGCACCGGCCCCCGATCAACCCCGCAGGGCGGGATGGTCGGCGACCACCGTGCACGACCCGGGCGCGATCTCGGTGAATCCGGCGTCGCGCACGACCGGGAGCCCGCTCACCGTGAGTTCCCGCCAGCGGCCCGCCTCCGGGGTGGCGACGGACAGCGGGAAGCCCGCCTCGCGCCAGGCCTTGCGCTCCGTGTCCGACAGCTCCCACCAGGCGAGCTGCGCACCGTGCCCGGCCTGTGCCATCGCCTTGCCGGCCGACATCTCCAGCTCCGGATTGAGCCAGAGCACCGGCCCCGCGGGATCGGGCGCGGCCGGTGGTTCGGGGTCGTCCAGATCCGTCCCCGACACCTGGAGCTTCGCCAGCTCCTTCGGCCAGCCGTCGAGGGGAACCGGCGGGAAGACCCGGACCTCGGCGCTCTCGCCCGTGACCGTGAGTCCGGGCAGCGCGGACGCCTTGCGCCACTCCGCGCCGCGCGCCCGACGTACCACCTTGCGGATCCGGGCGTCCTGCCAGTCCCGCATCGCCCTCGCCCACTCGCCCTGGCCGGCCGACCGCTCGTCGGAGAGCATCACGAGCACCGCGCGGGCGGCGGTCCGCAGCGCGTCGTTGCGCGCCGGGGGCGCCGTCTTCTCGATGTGCACGACCAGCGGCAGGACGTACTGCGGGGCCTCGTCGCGGTTCGTCCGCTCGGACCTGAACGGGCTGTCCGCCGCAGTGCTGCGGGACTCCGGCCGAGACGTGGCCGGAAATTCGGACGGGAGTGCGGGGGTGTCGTTGTCGCTCACCCGGTCCAGTCTGCCAGCCGCCGAAGAAACGCTTCTTGGCGGAATGAATCACTCCGGGTGAGGATGCAGCGCATGAAGAGCGATCTCTTTTCCAACGAGAACCTGGCGCAGCAGGCAACAGCCCCCGGGATGACTCTGCAGAACGCCAAATCCATCAAGTACGCCGTCAACGGCGAGATGCACGCCCGCCAGGGATCGATGATCGCGTTCCGCGGCGATCTGCAGTTCGAGCGCAAGGGGCAGGGCATCGGCGGGATGCTCAAGCGCGCCGTCACCGGTGAGGGGCTGCCGCTGATGGCGGTCCGTGGCCAGGGCGAGGCGTGGTTCGCGCACGAGGCCGCGAACTGTTTCATCGTGGAGATGGAACAGGGCGACGTCCTCACCGTCAACGGCCGCAACGTGCTCTGTTTCGACCCCACGCTCGCCTACGAGATCAAGACAGTGAAGGGCGCCGGAATGACCGGCGGCGGCATCTTCAACAGCGTCTTCACCGGATACGGCAAGCTCGGGCTGATGTGTGAGGGCCACCCCATCGTGATACCCGTCACGCCCCACCAGCCGGTGTGCGTCGACACGGACGCGGTGGTCGGCTGGAGCGCCAGTCTGACCACGTCGCTGCACCGCTCGCAGAGCTTCGGCTCGATGATGCGCGGCGGGTCGGGGGAGGCCGTCCAACTGCGGCTGGACGGTGAGGGCTTCGTGATCGTACGGCCCAGCGAGCTCAAGCAGGAGAAGGCATCGGCCAACTGAGACCGAGTGGGGTCGGCCGCCGGTACGGCCTGCGCGGACCATGGGTGCTGCGCGGGATCGACCTCGACCTGCCCCCGCACGGCCTGGTCCGGATCGAGGGCGCCGGCGCACGTCCGCGGCCGACGGGGGCGTACGCCTCACCGTCGCGGCGGCGCACTCCGACGAGCTGCTGCGCGCCCTGCTCACCGAGCGCCCGCCCTGGCACATCCGACGCCTGACGCCCGCCCCGGATCCCGCCCCGGCCGCCGGTGTCGGCGCACTGTGCACCCGGCCGCTGCTGCACCGGCGCGGGTGGTCCGTCGTCGCCACCGTGCTCGCCGCACTGTCGGCCCTGGTGACCAGCGGTTCGCCCGCGCATCACGCCGTGACGGGGCTGGTCACCGGCTCGCGGACCGGCACGGTGCACATGCCGGTCCTGCCGCTGCTCGCGGCCACCGCCCTCGCGGCTGCGGCGGCCGCGTTCACCTGCAGACTCAGCTCGCCGCGCGGCTGAGTAGGCTCGTCCGCATGGACGAGCGCAAGGACGAGTCGTACTGCGGGACGCCCGCCGTCGCCCCCGCACCCGCCGGGGCGGAGCCCGCCGCGGGACCTCCGTACGCCGAGTGCGTCCTGTGCCGGAAACCGACCGAGTACCCCGAGTCGGTCAAGGGCATCACGCTCTGCCCGGTCTGCGCATGGCAGGAGGCTCAGCGCACGGCGTGCTCGGGCTGACTCCGCCCGGTCAGCCGCGCATCAGGTCAAAGACCCCGCCACGTCTCCCCGCGCAGACACCACGGGCCGGTCAGCCGCGCATCAGGTCGGAGACCTTCACGAAGCGGTACCCGCGCCTGCGCAGCTCCGGGACCACCTGGCCCACCGCCTCGTCCGTGACCGGCGCAGCGCTGCGGGTGCAGTGCATGACGACCAGGGAGCCGGGACGCACCCCGTCCAGCACCTGCCGCGCCACCGCGTCCGCGTTCGTCGCGAACGCGTCGCCGCTGACCACGTCCCACTGCACCGCCGTCACCCTCTCGGGCGCGAGCGCGCGCCGCACCGCGTCGTCGTAGCAGCCGCCGGGGAAGCGGAAGTACGGCACCACATCGCGCACACCGGCCTTCCGGAACGCGGCGAAGGCCCGTTCCACATCACCGCGCATGTCGCCCTTCGCCACGGTCGGCAGCCCGTAGCAGGGGGACGTGAAGGCGTAGTGGCTGTACGAGTGGTTGGCGACCTCGAAGAGCGGATCGGTGCCGATGGACCGGGCCTGCGCCGGGTACTCATCGGCCCACCGCCCCGTCATGAACACCGTCGCGGGCACCTTCAACCGGCGCAGCAGCGCGATCAGTTCGGGGTTGTCGAAGTGCTCGCCCGCGGCCGCACGCGGGCCCTCGTCGGCCGTCATGTCGGCGTCGAAGGTCAGCGCCACCACCTTCTCGCCCGTCCGCGCCCCGTGTGCGAAGACCGGCGTCAGCCCGCCCGGTGCCGGGGCCAGCGTGGGCGGCTGCTTCGTCGCGGTGGGGGTCGCGCCCACGGACGGCGAGGCCGAGGGGGCATGGACGGCATCGGGGCTACGTCCTCCGGCCGAGGGGTGGTCGGTGGAGGACGTTCCGCCGCTCCCACAGCCGGCGAGACTGCCGAGCACCGCACCCAGAACAGTCAGAGCCGTAAGATTTCGTGCAGAGTTGATCACTCGCGGAAAGTATCGGACTATCCGATGAAGGGGCGTATGCGGCGCTCCTGCGCATCGAAGTCGCTCCCGGATTCACTCGGGCCGTCCAGCAGATGCTCCGCGGTGAAGCCGAGGAGTCGTCGCGCGGCCGTGGTGTCCACCGGCGCGGTACGTCCGGGCAGCGGGCGCAGCAGCCGGGCGGTCGGGTGATAGCGGCGCAGGAGTTCCTCCGTCGGGAACGGCACGAGCGTCTCGGGAGCGCACAGATGCACCGCGTGCGCACCCGGGCCGGGTACGTCCAGGGCCAACAGGGCGGCCCGTGCGGCGTCCCGGACCTCCAGGTAGGTCCACAGATCCCGGGCACCGGCGGCCGGTTGTGCGGTGAGACGTGCCGCGTGCGCGCGCAGCCGCTCGTCGAAGCCGCCGACGAACGGGTAGCGCAGGCAGATCACGCTCATCGAGTGCCGCCGTGCCATCATCGTGGCCGTCGTCTCGTCGACCTGCTTGGACAGCCCGTACGCGTCCTCCACCTGGGGCGTCATGGCCTCGTCGACCGGGACGTACGAGGGGTGCGGGGCGGGATCACCCGACCAGGGCAGGCCGGTGACCCCCCAGGAGCCGGCGACCGCCGCGTGCCGCACACCGGCCCGACCCGCCTCCTCCAGGACCGTGAACGTGGTCAGGGTGTTGGTGGTGAAGACCTCCTGCGGGGTGTTGTGCTGCGGTGTGGGGATGGCGGCCAGATGGATCACCGCGTCGGCCCCGTCCAGCGCCGCCCGCACGGTGTCCGTGTCGGCGGCGTCACCCGTCACGACCAGCCGCGCGGGCAGGTCACCCGGGTCCTCCAGCACGAGCGCGTTCGCGGCGATGTCGCGCTCGGCGAGCAGGGCCAGCACCGCCCGGCCGATCCGCCCGGCAGCCCCTGTGACCAGAACCCTGGTGACCATGCGCATGCTCCTATGCGTACGCGCGAACGGCGACGATGTGCGCCGACGCGGCTCCGTTGGTTGCCTCGACGACGATCCTCACCGATGCCGCGGTGACCGGCTCGTCCAGGGTGTGGATCTGGCGGCGGCGCCGGTTGTCCCTCGTGTGGGAGACGGTCCGCCAGGCCCCGTCCGGGCCGCGCGCCTCGACGCGGTAGTCCCGCAGCAGGGTGGGCAGTGTGTCGAACGGGGTCCTGTGGTGGTGCAGGTTGATCAGATCCTCGTTGACGTCGTCGTCGGCGAGGATGTCGATCCGGCTGAGCGTGACAGGCTGCGGCCAGGCCAGCTCCAGCCAGGCTCCGACGTCCTCCTGGAGGGGAGCGGAGACCCACATGTGCGGGCCGGCGTACGGGCGGGCGTAGCCGTCCACGGCCTTGGCCGGGGCGTACGCGGAGGTTTCCCCCGCCCGGAGGCAGAAGGCGCGTCGCCGCAGGCCGGTGTCGGTCCACTCGCGCAGCGGCTGCGGCGACTCGTCCTGCGGTCTCAGCGCAATGCGGGTGAGGCTCAGGACGCCCGGGGCCGGCGCGCCGGTGTTGTACAGGGCGAGATCCTCGTTGGCGCGCACGACGACGAAGGCGTTGCGGGCGCTCTCGGGCGACCACCGCAGTCCTGTCGCGACCCACTGTTTCGCCCCGGCCGCGACCGGGACGGTGACGGAGGCGACGAGGCGGCGGGGGACGTAGTTCTGGCCGAGCTCCGGGTCGTGGAGCTCGACGACGAGTTCCGTGTCCCGCTCGGCGTCGACGAGCAGTTCGAGGCCGGTCAGCTCGGGATCGACGGGCAGCATCAGCCCCGCGTCGGCGGTCAGCGGCCACCGATCCAGCGGTGTCGCGAGCGTGAGAGCGGTCAGGCTGGACGATGCCGTGACGGTGGCGCGCAGGGCCAGGTCGTCCGGGTCGGCCGAGGCCAGACCGACGACGGAGGCGTCCTCGCGCAGCAGGGTGCGTTGCAGCGCCGGCACGTCCAGTGCGCGCGGAGTGACTCCTTCCGTGACACACAGCGCGGCGGCGGTGCCCGCCGCCTGGCCGATCGTGGCGCAGGTCGCCATGACCCGGGTGGAGCCGAAGGCGACATGGCTGGCGGAGATGTTGCGTCCGGCGAAGAGCAGGTTCGTGGTGTTCACCGAGTACAGGCTTCGGTAGGGGATGTGGTAAACGCCGTCCGCGTAGCGCTGCTTGGCCCCGTCCTCGCCGGCGTACATGCCCTTCGGCGGATGCAGATCGATGGACCAGCCGCCGAACGCGACCCGGTCGGCGAACTCGGTCTGGCCGAGTATGTCCCCCTGGTGGAGCACGTGGTCGCCGAGGAAGCGCCGGTACTCGCGCTTGCCGGGCACCGAACCCACCCACTCCAGTGTCATGTTCGCGGCGTCGAACTCCCCGGAGTTCTTGATGTGGTCCCAGATGCCGTGGATGACCGCCCACAACTCGTCACGGATGCGCTCGTTGTCGTGCACCGTGTCGAGCTCTCCGCCGAACTCGATCCACCAGTACGCACAGCCGTTGTCGCCGGACCTGATGACGCGGCGCTGCGGGATGGATGTCTCGGCGATGTTCCTGGCGAAGTCCGGCGGCACGTATTTGACCGGGCGTCCCGCGTCCCTGGTGTAGAAGAGCAGGGTCGACCCCAGCGTGATGCGATCGGCCGTCTCGGGCGCCCACGGTTCGAGGTACTCCGCCCGCGACTCCCGGCCGATGCGGTGGCGGGCACCCGCCAGGGCACCGATGAGGCCGTCTCCCGAGCAGTCCAGGAAGAGCTCGCTCTCGAAGCGGACGCGACGCTCCGAGCCCATCATCCAGCCGGTGACGGCGGTGATGCGCCGGGCGTCCCCGGGCCCGTCCGCGTCCACTTCGCGCACATCGGTATTGAGGTAGAGCGTGATGCCGGGCTCGGCCCGGACGGCGTCCAGGACGACCGTGTCCCAGTAGTAGGGGTTTCCGTCCGGGTTGCGGAACTGGTTCTCGACGAACAGCTCACCCATGATGCCGCCCTCGCGGGCGTGGTGGTTCTTGCCGTGCCCGGTGGCGCCGCAGACCCAGACCCGCACCTCGCTGCTGGAATTGCCGCCCAGCACCGGCCGGTTGTTGATCAGCGCGACGGAACGGCCCAGCCGGGCGGCGGCGATGGCCGCGCAGACTCCGGCCAGCCCGCCGCCGACGACGGTGATGTCATGCCGTGCGGTTTCGTTCCTCATCGCTTACTTCCAATCGGGGCTGGCCGCGAGGCCGTAGTAGATGCGCGGCGCACCGTCGAGACGCAACGAGACCTTGCCGTCGGCCGCCGTGAGGGTGCGTTCCTGGCCGATGCAATTCAACTCCCTCACCACCGTGCCGTTCACGGCAGCGGAGTGCGCCACGACCACCGTCTTCGTCGTCCAGGTGTCGATCCAGGGCTCCGGCGAGGCGTACCAGGAGTCTTCTCCGTGGTCGGAGTTGAGGATGTAGCCGTCCTTGCGGCTCCACAGGATCGAGACCGGGCCGTCCGGCGTGGTGAAGAGCAGGCCCTTGACATCAGGGTCGGCGAAGACGAGCGGGCGGACGAAGGAGGCCCGGTCGAGGACGCGGGCGGCGGTGGCGTAGGCGAGCAGCGAGGGCTTGGCACTCGTGTCGCGGTTCATCAGGCCGAAGTGGTACTCGATGTCGGCGGGGGCGGCCTCCTGGGCGTGCAGAACGGTCGAGTCGTGCAGCTGGTACCAGTTGACACCGCGTACGCCTTCGGACTTGGCGAGGGCGAGGGTCAGCAGTACGTTCTCGGCGGCGTGCCGGTAGGTGTCGGTCCACCAGGCGTTGGGCCGGGTGGACGCGTATGCCTCGGTGAGCCAGAGCTCCTTGTTCCCGCCGTACTCCGCGATGACCTGCTTGGCCTTGCGAAGGGCGCCGAGGAAGTTCCAGTACGTGCCCGCCGCGCCCTGTGTCCACTCCTGCGGCGGCGGGGCGTAGTCAGGGGTGAAATTGCCACGGCCGGGGTGGAAGGCGAAGGCGTCGATGAGATCCCAGCCGCCGACGGCCTTGAATCTCTCGGTCCAGACGTAGTCCATGCCGCCGAGGCCCGCGTTCATGACCTTCATGGTCGATCCGGCGGCGGCCAGCCGGTCCGTGACCTGGCGCAGCCCGTCGCTGATGTACGCCTCGACGCCCCTGCCCTGCATCCAGGGGTTGTTGACCTCGTTGCTCACCTCGAAGTATTGGGCCTTTGCCGCGATCGCCCTGGCGACGTTGGTGTCGGCCCAGCCGGCGATCTGCTCGGGGCTGCCGCCGATCGGGATCCCGCTGAGTTCGACGTTGTGCGCGATGCCGTGCGCGTCCAGGGTCGCGATGTCGATGCCGGGCGCGCCCGCGTAGGCGATCCGGATCCACTTGACGCCGATCGTCTTCAGCAGTCCGAGCACGGCGTCCTTGCCCGGCTTGAGCAGCCAGGGGTAGTTGGCGATGCCGAACATGGACTCCGGCCCCGCCCGGTAGGAGAAGTCCGGCAGTACGGCGAGGTTGGTGCGGGCAAGTGCCCGGTGGCCGCCGCCGACCGCCTCCACCTCGGTGAAGACGATGCCCTGGGACGGCGAGGTGAGGGTGAAGGAGGTGTCCCACGCCGTACCCGGATCCAGCGTCCTGGAGACCGTGCCATCGGCGATCACCGTGCCCGCGTAGTCGCGCGCCCACCAGTTCACGGTCACCGGCTTCGCCGCGGATCCGCCGTTGACGACCTGCGCCTTGAGCGTCATGGTCTGCCCGGCGGCCTGGTACAGATTGAACGGCTGGTCGGTCCACACCTCCACGCCCAGCGGCCGGGCGGTCGCGATCGCCCCCGCGGCACGCGGCCGCAGATCACCGAGTACGAGGTCCGCCTCGGTGACGGCGGTGGCCGGACCGGTCGCCGTACCGGGGGAGTGGACCCACGCGGCGCTGGTGTAGGCGGCGTTGGTGGAGGGCAGGCAGAAGAAGCCCTGGGTGTCCGGCCAGGTCTCGACGTACGCCCCTCCCGCGTTCGTCTCGTACGGAATGCCGCCGCGGGCATCCCGTTCCCAGACGGTCAGTGCCTCGTACGACTCCGCCGCGCTCGTCCCGTACAGGGTGCGGCCGAACATGAAGCCCGTGGGCGTCAGCGTGCCCGAGCCGCCGACCTCCCACTTCAGGTGCGCCCTGTGCGCGGTGACATCGAAGGTGCCCCGTACGGTGACGCCCGGAGCGCCGCTGCCCATGGTGTACGTGACCCGGAGGGCGGGTCTCCCGTCGGGCAGGGTGATCTGCTGCGGCGTGCCGCCGAAGGTGCGCTGCTGGCCCAGCACACTGTCCTTGATCATGAAGTGGGTGAGCAGGACGCGGTCGGTCGCCGCGCTGCCCCGTACGAGCACGCTGCCGTCGCTCCGGCCGATGAGCGTGATGCCCTCGGCGGAGACGATGACCGGGTCCGCGGCGTGCGCGGTGCCCATCGGAAGCAGCGCGGCGCCCGTGGCGACGGCCGTTCCCCGGAGGAATCCGCGGCGGTGAACTGACATGGAGGTGCCTTTCTCTTGTCCCGAAGAGGAAGGAGCATGGGTCGAGTTGCGGTTCAGCCCTTGACGCCGGTGAAGCCGAGCCCGGCGACGATGTACTTCTGGCAGACGGCGAAGACGAGGACGGGCGGGGCGACCGCGAGGACCATCGCGGCGATGAGCTGGTCCTGCGGAGCCTGGGTGGCGAGCTGGGCGAGGGCGACGCTGATCGGCTGCTTCTCGGGGTCGGTGATCGCGACCAGCGGCCAGATGAAGTCCTTCCAGCTGTGCATGACCGCCAGCAGACTGATCACGGCCAGCACCGGCCGGCTCATCGGCAGCACGATCTTCGTCAGCAGCTGGCGGGTGCTCGCGCCGTCGACCCGCGCGGCGTCGAACAGCTCCTTGGGCAGCGCGTCGAAGAACTGCTTGGCGAGCAGCACCGTGAAGGCGTTGGTACCGGCCGGCAGCCAGATCGCCCAGTAGGTGTCACCCAGGTTCAGATGCACGAACGGAACGTCGATCACGGTCATGAAGAGGCTGACCATGTTCACCGTGTACGGCACGAACATCGTCGCCAGGATCGCGCCGTAGACGACCTTGCCGAATCGCGGCCTGAGGACGGACAGCGCGAAACCTGCGGTGGCCGAGACGAACAACTGGACGAACCACGAACCGCCGACCACCAGGAAGGTGTTCATCAGATAGCGCCCGACGCTCAGATCGGTGTACGCGGTGGCGAAGTTGCTTATCACCGGCCGGTCCGGCCACAGGGCGAGCGGCTGCGTGGTGAGCTCGGTCGGCGGTGAGACCGCGCCCTTGACCATCCAGTAGAGCGGCCCGATGCCGATGAGCAGCAGCAGAACGAGGGTGAGCAGCTGAACGGAGCGTACGGCCGCCCGGACACCCGGCCGCTGCCGGTCGTTCACGGAGACGAATGTGGTGGGAGAGGTCATGATGTGCTCCAGCTGCGGGTGGCGCGCAGGTAGATCGCGGAGAGCAGGGCGAGCGCGAGCACCATCAGGAAGGAGAGCGCGGCTGCCTGGCCGTACGCGCCGTCCTGGAAGGCGTAGCGGAAGATCAGCAGCAGCACGGTGAGGGTGGAGTTCTGCGGGCCGCCCCCGGTGAAGACGTACGGCTCGGTGAAGACCTGGACGGTGTTGATGAGCTGCACCAGCAGCAACAGACCGATGACCGGCCGCAGCTGAGGGAGCATGATGTGCCGGATCCGCCGCCCGATCCCGGCGCCGTCGACCTCGGCGGCCTCGTACAGCTCGCCCGGGATGCCGACCATCGCCGCGAGGTAGATCAGCACGGCGCCGCCCATGCCGGCCCACGTCGCCTCCAGGACCAGCGACAGCATCGCGCTGTCGGAGGATTCGAGCCAGTGGAACGGGCCGATCCCGACCGTCCCGAGAGCGTTGTTGAAGAGCCCGCTTCCCGGGTCGTAGAACCACTTCCACAGCAGGATCGCGACCACCGGCGGGATGACCACGGGCAGGTAGACGAGGAAGCGGTACACCCCCGCGCCACGCCGCACCGTGGACATGACGGCGGCCAGCACGAGTGGGGCGGGGAAGCCGATCAGGATACCCAGGCCGACGAAGAGCAGCGTGTTCTGTACGGCGGTCCCCAGCAGCGGATCGTCGAAGACGGCGCGGAAGTTGTCGAGGCCCACCCAGGCGGCCGGGTCGACGAGATTGGTCCGCTGGAAGCTGAGCAGCAGGCTGCGCACGATCGGCCACCAGGCGAAGAGCCCGAAGACCAGGAGCGCCGGGACCAGGAAGAGCCACGCCGTGAACTGCTTGCGGGCGCTCGCGCCGCGCGGACCGGGCCGTCGTCCCGCAGACCGCGGCAGCGGCTGCTCGAACGCGGTGGCGGGACGCCGGGAAGAGGTGAGCAGGCTCATGACGGGCTACTTCTGGTCGGCGGAGAACTTGGCGTTGACGTCCTTCTCGGCCGCGGCCAGCAGGGCGTCGATGTCGGCGCCCCGCTCGGTGAGGACCGACTGGACGACCGGGTCGAGCGCCGTGTAGAGCTGCTGCGCCTGGTACGGCGGCTCCGGCTTGAGGGCGAGCTTCGTCAGACCGTCGGTGTACGGCCGGAAGTTCGCCTGCTCGACATTGACGTACGGCAGAATCGCCGCGTTGATCTCGTTCTGCCGCTTCGCGTCGAACACCGGCAGGGTCGGCACGCCCACCGCGGACTTGGGATCGGCGGAGAGGGTCTCGGCCTGCTGGGCGGCGATGTCCGTGCTGTACTGCGGCTCGGCATAGGCGAAGGTCAGCCACTTGACCGCGGCCGCGGCGCGCTTGCTGTCCACCGACTTCGGGACCATGTAGATGTCACCGCCGGTCAGCGTGGCGTTGCCGCCCGACTGAGGCATCGGACCGACACCGAAGACATCGGTGTTCTTCATGCCGAACTGCATGGTGGCGAGCCGGTAGGTGCCGGGGCTGCCCATGAACATCCCGACCTGCCCGGCCGCGAACTGCTTGATGACGTCGTTCTGGTTGTTCAGCAGATTCCTGCCCAGCGAGTCGTCCTTCCAGCGCATGTCCTTGAGCAGGCCGAGCGCCTTCTTCGTCTCCGCGCCGGTCAGCGTGGCGGTGTATGTGCCGCCCTCCCGCTTCTCCAGCTCGCCGCCGAAGGCGTACGAGAGCATCGTGAGCTGCCAGCCGCCCTGGTTGTCCTTCGACTCGTGGACGAAGCCGGCCTTGCCGGTCCTCTCGCTGATCCTCTTCGCGGCGGTCCGGACCTCCTCCCACGTCGTCGGCGGCTTGTCGGGGTCGAGACCGGCCTTCCGGAACAGCTCGCGGTTGTAGACCAGGCCCTGGGCGTACGGGTTCTGCGGTACGCCGTAGACCTGGCCGGCGCTGTCGCTGACGGGCCCCAGCACCTGCGGGTTGAACTCCTTGAAGTGGTCCCACTCGCTGAGTCGCTCGGTGATCGGCTGGACCTGCTTCTGCTGGATGAGCCGTTGCGGTTCGGTGAGCGGCACCCTGATGACGTCCTCGACATTGCCGCCGGACAGCTTGGCGGAGAACGTCAGCGGGTCGTAGACCGTCGTGGAGCCCTTGACCCGGATGCCCGGATTGGCCTTCTCGAAGTCGGCGACCTGCTTCTTGAACAGGGCCAGCGCCGGCTTGTCGGTGGCCGGCGGCATGCCCTGGACGCGGAGTACGAGGTCTCCTCCCGAGCCGGAGCTGCTCGGGGTGACGGCGGAACAGCCCGTGAGGGCCACGGACACGGCTATGCACCCCAGTACGGCTGCACGGTGGAATGTTCTGGACATTTCGACTCCAAGAAGGGCAGGGGAAAGCAGGGGAGGGCCCGATGCGGGGATTTCAGGAGGTCCGGCGGTGAGGGGTGCTGCTCAGTTGGCGGGGGCGGGACCCGTGGAAGCGCGCGGGATCAGACGGGAGCCGATCTCCACGCACGGGGCCGCGTCGTCCTTCGTCCGGCCGTTGATCGTTTCGATGAGCAGATCGCTGGCCCGGGTGGCGATTTCCTCGGGATCGATCCTGATGGTGGTCAGATTGGGGGTGGAGACCGAGGCCAGCAACGTGTCGTCGATGCCGATGACGCTGATGTCGCCGGGGACGCTGACGCCGAGGCCTGCCATCTGGTGCAGCACACCGAGGGCGACCAGGTCGTTGTGGGCGATGACCGCCGTGGCGCCGTGCGCGGCGACCAGCGTCGCCGCGTGCACGCCGGTCTCGAACCGCGGTTCGTACGGGCCGAGTTCGACGAGGGAGAGGTCCAGCGCCTCGAAGGACTCCTGAATGGACTTGCCGCGGCTGAGCTCGGCCCGTGAGGCGTTGATGAACACACAGCGCCGGTGGCCGTACGCGCACAGGTGCTCGGCGGCCTGGGTGATACCGGCCGACAGCGAGATCCGTACCTCGGGGATGCCCGGCACATGGCGGTTCACGACCACCACCGGCATCTGGGCGGCGAGTTCGCGCAGCCGGTCCTCGGTGAGCGTGGAGGCCCACAGGAGCAGACCGTCGACCCGCTTGGAGAATGCCGCGATCGTCTCCAGCTCGTCGGCCTCGCGCTCGTCGCTGTCGGCGACCAGGATCGTGTAGCCCAGGCGCCGGGCGCGGGCCTGCATCGCCTTGACGATCGGCGGGAAGAACGGGTTGGCGATGTCCGGGACGATCAGCCCGAGGGTACCGGTGCCGCCGCCGCGCAGGCTGCGGGCCGCCGGGTTGGGGGAGTAGCCGAGCTTGGCCGCGGCGTCGAGGATGCGCTGCCGGGTCTTCGGCTGGACCTGATCGGGTGCGGTGAACGCACGGGACACCGTCGACACCGAGACGCCCGCGGCGCTCGCCACCTCCCGGATTGTGACTGCCACGACCGGCCTCCTCGTCTGACCCCTGCTGGATGCGGTGGATCCTTGCGAACGTTCTCGGACGTGTCAAGAGTGTTTCCACGAGGAAAATCCGCTGTGCGCAAGGGGATTGTGCTGGGCCCCACTCATTGCCGATGATGCGTTCTCAACAACTGCCCTGCAATTGCGGGAACGTTTTCATAGAGGAGTGGCATGAAGATCACCGGCCTGGAAGTGCTGACTCTCCCCGACCACGGCGACAGCATGATGCTGGTCGTGGTCGACACCGACGAGGGCATCCACGGCTTGGGCGAGGTCGGAATCAGATCCCGGCAGAAGGCGGTTGCGGGTGGGCTGGAGCACCTGGCCGAGCTGATCACCGGCGAGGACCCGCGGCGGATCGAACACCTCTGGCAGGTGATGTTCCGCCGCGGCTTCTTCCCCGCCGACCGCATCCTCGGCGCCGCCGTCGCCGCCGTGGACGTGGCGCTGTGGGACATCCGCGGCAAGGCACTCGGCGTCCCCGCGCACGAACTTTTCGGCGGCCGGGTGCGTGACCACGTACCCGCCTATGTGCACGTCGGTGACGGCTACCACGACCGGGAGTGGTTCCTCGACCGCTGCCGCGACCTCGTCGCGACGGGCTGGCGCCACCTCCGCTTCGCCGCACCGCACGACGCCGACGGCGTGCTGGACGCCCGTCGTTGCCTGCGCGACACCGTCGAACTCTTCCACCAGGTACGGGACGCCGTGGGCGACGAGGTGGAGCTCGTGCTCGATGTGCACACGCGGCTGGATCCGCCCGAGGCGCTGACCTTGTGCCGGGAGATCGAGGCGGCACGCCCGTACTTCGTCGAGGACCCGCTGCGCTGCGAGAACCCGGACAGCTACCGGATGCTGCGGGCGCGCACGGGGGTGCCGTTGGCAGCCGGCGAACAGTACGGTTCCAAATGGGAGTTCAGGAGCCTCATCGAGGAGGAGCTCATCGACTACGCCCGGGTCGACATCGGCGTCGCCGCCGGTCTCACCGAGGCGAAGAAGATCGCCGCGATGGCGGAGGCCCACCACATCAAACTCGCCACGCACAATCCCCTCGGCCCGGTCACCGCCGCGTCGTCGCTCCAGCTCAACCTCGCCTGCCCCAATGTGGCGATACAGGAGCACCAGACCGACCCCGAACCGGCCATCGCCGGCCTCTTCGCCGAACGGCCCACGGTCCTCCCCGGCCGGGTCGAGCGCAGCGACCTGCCCGGCATCGGTGTCGTCATCGACCGCGAAGAGGCCCGTAAGTACCAGGCCACCGCCGCCGAACGGCCTCATCTGCGCACGACGGACGGGGCGTTCACCAACTGGTAGGAGATCTCGCCCCGAGCAGCGGCACGGGGGACGGGCGACAAGGCCCGCCCCCCGCGCGCGTCAGCGCGTCAGCGCCACGGGCCGGTCACCGCGAACGTCGTCCCCGGCGTATAGCAGTTGACGAACATCGTCCCGCCGTCCGGAGCGAACGTGACCCCGGCGAACTCGCCCCACGCGGGCTCCTCGGGCGTCCCGATGTTCTGGCGGCCCCGCGCCATCGCGTACACCTCGCCGCCCCGCGTCAGGCCGAAAACATGCTGTGCGCCGTCGCCGTCCTCGCACACCATCAGCCCACCGTCGGAGGCCAGACAGATGTTGTCCGGGGACTCGCCGGGCAGTTGGACGTCCGTACCGGGACCGAAGACGATCACCAGCGTGAGGCGGCGCCGCTTCGGCTCGTACCGCCACACCTGGCCGTAGTGGTCGGCCGCCGAACCCTGCGAGCTGTGCGCGAAGCTGGAGACGAAGTAGACCGAGGTCCCGCCCCAGTAGCAGCCCTCCAGCTTCTGCGCGTGCGTGATGCCCTTCGGGCCGAAGTCCTGGAACCGGATCGGGGTCACGGCCGCCTGCGGATCCGGTACGGGCACCCACTCGACGCCGTCGAAGCTCGCGCCGGTCTCCTGGACCACGGAGAGGTCGGGGACGCCCGGCACCCGCATGGCCTCCAGATGGCCGCCCGCCCGCAGCGAGCCCGTCCCGCCGAGCGGCTTGTCCGGCAGGAAGCGGTAGAAGAGCCCGAACGGCTTGTCGAACGCGTCCTCCGTCTCGTACACGATCCCGCTCTTCGGATCGATCGCGATCGCCTCGTGCTGGAAGCGGCCCATCGCGGTGAGCGGCACGGCGCCGGTGCGGCGCGGATCGGCGCCGTCCACCTCGAAGACGAAGCCGTGGTCCTTGGTATAGCCGTTGGTACCGGCCCGGTCCTCGGTCTCCTCGCAGGTCAGCCAGGTGTTCCAAGGGGTGCGGCCACCCGCGCAGTTCACCGCCGTACCGGCGATGGCGACGCGTTCGCCGAGGACGTTGTTGCGGCCGTCCAGCTCCAGAGCTGTACAGCCGCCCTTGCCCATCGGGTCGTAGGTGAGGCCCTCGACGACCGGGACCGGGATCTTGGCTGTGACGCGGTTCTCGTGGTTGCGCACGAGGCGGACGTGACCGTGTCGGCCCGCGAAGGCGGCCATGCCGTCATGGTTGCTGGGGACCTGGCCCTCCCCGGAGCGGAGCGCATCGCCCTCCCGGGACAGGACCCGGTAGCGGAAGCCCTTCGGGAGGTCGAGCAGCCCGTCGGGGTCCGGCACCAGCGGGCCGTAGCCGCTGTGTCCCCGGGCGGCGGCGGTACCCGCGAAGAGTTCGGAGAACGCCCCGGCGAAGGCGATCGAGGCAACGGCCGCGCCGCTGCCTGCCAGGACCTGTCGTCGTGTTGCGAGGTGTCGTGCTGCTGTCGATGACATGAGGCAACTCCCTGCTGGCGGACAGGAGAAGTGACCCGCATGTGTGTACCACGCGTATCGTCGCGCGGAAACCATGCGGGTCACCGTGCCTCGTGCGTGTCACGGGCCCGCGGGGGCCCGTGGGGTCAGGCCAGGGACGCGGTGAGCGTGATCGTCGTACCCGTGAGTGCCTGGCTGACCGGGCAGTTCGCCTTGGCGTCCTCGGCGGCCTTGACGAAGCCCGCCTCGTCGAGTCCGGGCACCTCGCCCTGGACGGTGAGGTGGATACCGGTGATGCCGGTACCGGGCTGGAAGGTCACCTCGGCCCGGGTGTCCAGC
Source organism: Streptomyces sp. NPDC047515 (assembly GCF_040643055.1). Lineage (NCBI taxonomy): Bacteria > Bacillati > Actinomycetota > Actinomycetes > Kitasatosporales > Streptomycetaceae > Streptomyces > Streptomyces sp. NPDC047515. Next base: position 74,705 of record NZ_JBEYTM010000017.1, on the reverse strand, counting down.
CGGGTCGGCGGGGTGCCGGCCGTGGCCAGACCGTTGGACAGCGCCATCGAGAAGCAGCTGGAGTGGGCCGCCGCGATGAGCTCCTCGGGGCTCGTCCTGCCGTTCGCCTTCTCCGCGCGCGACGGCCAGGAGACCTCGTACTCACCGATGCCCGAGGAGTCGAAGGTGACGACGCCCTTGCCCTGGATCAGGTTGCCTTCCCAGATCGTGTGCGCCTGACGCGTGGTAGCCATGCTGGATCCTTTCAAACGGTGTGCGCGGTTGCTGCGGGAGGAACGAGGCGCCCCGGGGCACCTCGGGTGGTACGCCCCCCGAAGGGTGGTACGCCCCCGAACCTACTGCGCCACCAGCCCCTTTGCGTCGCGCGCCAGCGCCGTCAGCCGGGAGATCGCCCGGAAATACTTCTTCCGGTACCCGCCGTTCAGCATCTCCTCGCTGAACAGCCTGTCGAACGGGACCCCGGAGGCGAGCACCGGGACCTCACGGTCGTACAGCCGGTCGGCGAGGACGACGAGCCGCAGCGCGGTCGACTGGTCCGGCACCGGCTGGACCTCGGTCAGGCAGACCGCCCGCAGGCCGTCCGTCAGCGCGCCGTAGCGGCTCGGATGGACCCGGGCGAGATGGTCGAGGAGCGCGGGGAAGTCGTCCAGGCTCGCGCCCTCGGTGGCGTACGCGGCCCGGGTGACCTGCTCGGCGGAGTACGGGGCGGGGGCCTCGGGCAGCCCGCGGTGGCGGTAGTCCTCGCCGTCGATCCGCAGCGGACGGAAGTGCGCGGACAGCCCCTGGATCTCCCGCAGGAAGTCGGCGGCGGCGAACCGGCCCTCGCCGAGCTTGCCGGGCAGCGTGTTGGACGTGGCGGCGAGCGCGACCCCCGCCTCGACGAGCCTGCTGAGCAGCGACGACACCAGGACGGTGTCGCCCGGGTCGTCCAGCTCGAATTCGTCGATGCACAGCAGCCGGTGCCCGCTCAGCGTCTGCACGGTCTGCTGGAAGCCCAGGGCACCGACCAGGTTCGTCAGCTCGACGAACGTGCCGAACGCCTTCAGTGAGGGCGCGGCGGGCGTGGCGTGCCAGAGGGAGGCCAGCAGATGGGTCTTGCCGACGCCGTAGCCGCCGTCGAGATAGACCCCGAGAGGGGCCGCGGGCGCCGTCGGCTTCCTGCTGAACCGCCCACCCGTCGCCCGCCACCACCCCTCCGAGGACGCGCTTCGCGCTCTTTTGTTCTTGCCGGAGCCGCTGGCGTGCGCCCCGCCGAGCCCGGCCGCGAAGCCGCTCAGGACCTCGACCGCCTCGGTCTGGCTCGGCCGGCCCGGGTCCGGGACATAGGTATCGAAACGCACGGAGTCGAAACGCGGCGGCGGCACCATCTCGGCGACCAGTCGGTCGGCGGGAACGTGCGGTTCGAGCGCGCACAGGGACAGCGGGGCCGTTTCGGCTATGGGGCTCTGCCCCGGCACGGCGGTGGAGGACGACACAACCGTCAAGCTTAAGGGCCGTGCCAGACTGCGGGGCATGCGACGCCTCTTCCCTGTGACCGACCCGACACCGGCCGACGACGAGGGGGAGTGGAGTCTGGACGATCTGGCCGACGCCTACGCGTACCCCGAACACGACGGCCCCTGGCTCCGCGCCAACATGGTTTCGACGCTCGACGGCGCCGCTCAGCACGACGGGCGCTCGCAGCCGATCTCGTGCGAGAGCGACATGCGGATCTTCGGCACGCTGCGCGGTCTGGCCGATGTGGTGGTGGCGGGGGCGGAGACGGTGCGGCTGGAGGGCTACCGGCCGGCCAGGGCCCGCGAGGCCTTCGCCGCCCGCCGGGCCGCGGCCGGGCAGGGGCCCGCACCGGCGATCGCCGTGGTGAGCGGCAGCCTGGACCTGGACTTCTCGCTGCCGCTCTTCGTCTCGCCGCTCGTTCCGACCCTCGTGCTGACCGGCGCCGGAGCCCCTGAGGGCCGGATCGAGGAGGCCCTCAGGGCGGGCGCCGAGGTGGTCATCGCGGGGGAGGGGTCCCGGGTGGACCCCGCCAGGGCCGTACGGGAGCTGGCGGACCGGGGACTCAAGCGGCTGCTGACCGAGGGCGGGCCCAGGATGCTGGGTCAGTTCGTGGCGGCCGGGGTGCTGGACGAACTCTGTCTGACCCTCTCGCCGATGCTGACCGCCGGAGACGCGCAGCGGATCGCCGGTGGCCCCTCGGTGGCCGTGCCGGAACGATTCGCCCTGGCATCGATGCTGGAAGAGGCCGGGTTCCTCTTCACCCGATACCGTCGGATCTGACAATCGGCGGAATTTACCGTTCCGCTTAGCTTCCGGTGGGCACAATTACTCTCGCAGACCCCGTGTCGGCACGGGGAAGGATGGTTTCAGCAGAGACCGCCGACGGTCACTGAAGCAGAAGGGCGCCCGTGGTGTTCACCAGCGTTTTGATGATCGAGAAGCCCCTCACTTCCGAGGACGTCGAGTTCGTCACCACCCTGCACGGGGAGGAGCAGACCTCCTTCGTCGTGCTCATGCAGCCGCGCGGTGACCAGGCCGATGTGCTGTTGCGGGCCATCGACGACCTGGCGATGGGAGAGCTGAAGGAGGCCGCCCGTGAGGGTGAGGAGCCGGAGGGCAAGAATGCCAGGCAGTCCGCCGAACTGGCGCTCGAAGTGTCACTCGAAGCGCTGCGGCAGGCAGGCTCGGAAGCGGTCGGGCAGGTGATCGAGGAGCACCCGCTGGACAAGCTGAAGTCCGTGGTCGACGACGCCGAGGCGGACGAGGTCATCGTGCTCACCGCGCCGCACTACGTGGAGGAGTTCTTCCACCGGGACTGGGCGTCGAGGGCCCGGCACAAGGTCGGCGTACCGGTGCTCAAGCTCTTCGCGCACAGCGAATAGGCTGGGGGCGACTCGCATCGACATTTGGGGAGACATACGCATGGCACCCGGTATTCCTGCCGCCATGGAACGGCCGCACTTCATCGGCATCGGCGGCGCCGGAATGTCGGGCATCGCGAAGATCCTCACCCAGCGCGGCGCGAAGGTCGCGGGCAGTGACGCCAAGGAGTCGGGCACGGCCGAGGCGCTGCGGGCGCTGGGGGCGACCGTCCACATCGGGCACGCCGCCGCACATCTGGCGGACGACGCCTCGTGCGTGGTCGTCTCCAGCGCCATCCGCCCCGACAATCCGGAGCTGGTGCGCGCCGCCGAGCTGTCGATCCCCGTCGTGCACCGCTCCGACGCGCTGGCCTCCCTGATGGGCGGCCTGCGTGCGATCGCGGTGGCCGGTACGCACGGCAAGACGACCACCACATCGATGCTGGCCGTCGCCCTGTCCGAACTGAACCTCGACCCCTCGTACGCCATCGGCGGCGACCTCGCGGGGCCCGGCACCAACGCCGCGCACGGCGCGGGCGAGATCTTCGTCGCGGAGGCGGACGAAAGCGATCGCAGCTTCCAGAAGTACGACCCCGAGGTCGCGATCGTCCTCAATGTCGAGCTGGACCACCACGCGAACTACGCCTCGATGGACGAGATCTACGAGTCCTTCGAGACGTTCGCCGGCAAGATCGTTCCCGGTGGCACCCTGGTGATCTCCGCCGATCAGGCCGGCGCCGTCGAGCTGACGAAGCGGGTGCGTGACCTCTCCTCGGTGAAGGTCGTCACCTACGGCGCCTCCGAGACCGCCGACGTACGCGTCCACAAGGTCACCCCGCGTGGTCTGACCAGCGAGGTCACGGTCGTCCTGAACGGGAAGTACCTCACGTTCACGGTCTCCGTGCCCGGCCGCCACTACGCCCTCAACGCGGTCGCGGCCCTTGCCGCCGGTGTCGCCCTCGGCATCCCGGCCCACAACCTGGCCTCGGCCCTCGGCAAGTACACCGGCGTCAAGCGCCGCCTCCAGCTCAAGGGCGAGGCGGCGGGTGTGCAGGTCATCGACTCGTACGCGCACCACCCCACCGAGATGACCGCCGACCTCGAAGCGATGCGCGGCGCCGCGTCCGACGCCCGTCTCCTGGTCGTCTTCCAGCCCCACCTCTTCTCCCGCACCCAGGAACTCGGCACCGAGATGGGGCAGGCACTCGCCCTGGCCGACGCCTCCGTGGTGCTGGACATCTACCCGGCCCGCGAGGACCCGATCCCCGGCATCACCAGCGCCCTGATCATCGACGCGGCGAGGAGCGCGGGAGCCGATGTCGCCGCCGTCCACGAAAAGGCGGCGGTCCCCGAGATCGTCGCGGGAATGGCGAAGCCCGGCGACCTCGTTCTCACCATGGGGGCGGGCGACGTCACGGACCTCGGCCCGCAGATCCTGGACCACCTGTCGAGCTGAGGGAGCGACGTGTCGTACGACATCGAGAAGCCGGACGAGCAGTGGCGGGCGGAGCTGACCCCCGCCGAGTACGCGGTCCTGCGCCGGGCCGGCACCGAACCCGCTTTCGTCGGCGAATACACCGACACCAAGACCACGGGCGTCTACTCCTGCCGCGCCTGTGACGCGGAGCTGTTCCGCTCCGACACCAAATTCGAGTCGCACTGCGGCTGGCCGTCCTTCTACGACCCGAAGGACTCCGATGCCGTCGAACTGATCCAGGACCGCAGCCACGGCATGGTCCGCACCGAGGTCCGCTGTGCCCGCTGCGGATCGCACCTCGGCCATGTCTTCGAGGGCGAGGGCTACCCGACCCCGACGGACCAGCGGTACTGCATCAACTCGATCTCACTGCGCCTGACGCCCGACGAGGGCTGACGGCGAAACGGCCGGGGCACGACGGCCGAGGGCGGCAGGGCGTTCGGCGGCAGGGCGACCCCGTCGACCGGCGGCCGGCCGCCGGACAGCGGGCGGACGCCGGAACGAAGAGGACCGACGACCACGGCCGGTGCCGTGACCGGAAAGGTTCACCGGCCGGAACGGGGGCCGATGCCCGGCATCAGCCCTCGTCCCCGTCCCCGGTGTTCTCCGGTCGCAGCAGCGGATGGACGACCCCCGGAAAGACCCGGGCCCGTACGACGGGCTCCGCCGAGCCGCCCCGGACCGCCGTCTCGACGACTCCCCACGGCCGACCGGGCAGCACCACGGTCAGGATGTACGAGGACGGGCAGCCCATGCAGTCGTAGCGGTCCGCCCAGGTCTCCACGTCCGTGACGCTGCCGGGGTAGCGCGCCACGTGCCGGTGGAGCGCGTGGCAGCGCTCGCACCTCTCGCCGGGCTCGCACGTGCCGCCGCAGGGGCATGGCACATCGGGCGTCTCGGCGGGACGCCAGCGCTGGGTGAGGACCGCCTCACGCGTGGCGCCCATGTCCTTCATCGCCTTCAGATTGCGGGCGGCGACGTTGTACGACTCGCCGGTCGCGGCCATGCGGTCCCGGATGACGTCCTTGCGTCCACGGTTCGTCGTCATCTGTTCCTCATCGGTTCCTCGGGGGGTCACGCAGCCCGCCAGGAGCACACGAGACAGACATGTCACACGGTACCGGTCGCGCCGGACGGCCCACGACGCGCAGGGGCCCGGCCGGGCGGCCGCTGCCCTACGACCGGCGCACCCGTGCCGTCAGCCTGCTGCCGAGCCGTCTGCCGAATCCGTCCGGCCGGTTCCACGCCCGGAACGCCTCCACCGTGCGGCTGCTGCCCGTACGCTCGACGGCCTCCTCCACCGCCGTCACCTCACCGGCGGACAGGCCGCGCACCACCGGTCGCAGCACCTGTGCCAGCAGCGCCGCCCGCGTCTCGCTCCAGGCGCGGCCCGCGTGCGGATGGGAGCTCCAGACGGTGAAGCAGTCGGCCACATAGGCCGGTTCGGAACGCAGCCGGGCAAGGACCGTGTCATGGCGGGCGGCCGTTCCGTAGGCCGCGATGAGGTCCGCGTCGTCGCTGTGGACGAACGCGTACAGCTCCGCCTCGGGCCGGTCCGCAGCGAGCAGCCGTCCCCCCAGGGCGGCGAACGCCTGGTCGCGCACCCCTGGTTCCACCGGCTCGGCCTCGGCACACAGCTTCCGGGCCCGGTCCGCCCAGCCGGGCTCCGCCGCACCCGAGCGCACGTCCCGCGCGAACTCCAGCAGCAGCAGGGCGCCACGCACCCGCGCGTCGATCTCCCGGGGGAAGCCGCGCAGCAGGTCATGGGCGAGTTCCGGGGCCTCCTCGTCGTCGGCCGGGGCGCCGAGCGCCGCCGCGACGAGAGCGGACCACGTACCGGCCGTGCGGTGCGCGTCGGAGGTGGTACCGCCCAGCAGCAGTCGGGCCTCGCCCGCCGTGGGCGTGTCCTCGCCCCACACCAGGCCCACCGCGGTCCGCAGTACCAGCGGTTCGGTGAAAGGTGACATACCACCGGCGCGCAGCACCATGTGTACCGTCTTCACCCGGTCGCCGCCGCACGCCCTGGCGTCCGGCGCCGCCGCGCACATCCGCAGGTGCGGCAGCGCCTGGGTTCCGGTGAAGGGCAGACGGACCCCGGTCAGCAGCCGCTCCGTCGCCGCCGGATCGTGCGGGGCGACCCGGTCCAACTCGCCCAGCAGCGCCGTACGGACGTCGAACTGTTCGTCCAGCAGGTCGAGCAGCACCGGTCCGCAGTCGGCGGCCCCTTCGGCCAGCAGGGACCGGGCCATCCGGCGCACGACATCGGGGAGCAGATCCGCGCAGTCCACATCGAGCAGCCGCGCGATCCGCAGCAGTTGCACCGCGCGCGTCACGGCCCGGCCGGGTGCGCCGGCCGTGGCGGGCGCACCGGTGGCCAGTTCGCTGCGGAGGTCGTCGCCCAGGGCGGTGACGAGCGCGGCGACGGCACGCTCCCCGGCCGGTCCGGCGAAGGCCGAGCGCGCGGGCGGTTCGAGCGCGACATCACCGCCGCGTACCGCCTCCGTCACCAGAAGAGCGGCGAGCGAAGCCGTCGTGGCGGCCGGGGAGCGCCCGTCGAGCGCGGTCAACAGGCGTGCCACACAGGAGAGTTCGGCAGTCGTACGGTCGATTCCCGGTGCCGTCAGCGCATCCGTCAGCAGCCGTGTCCGCTCCTCGTCCAGCGCGTACGGCCGCTCGGCGGCCCAGTCGGCCGCCGCGGCACGCTCGCCGGGGCCGAGATCGATGCCCGCGCACAGCGCGGTGACGGCGAGCGGTCCGGCCGCGAAGGGCTCGCCGGGCAGTTCCGCCGCCGCCCGGAACAGCTCCGGGGACCGGCTCCGCCAGATCCGGGCGCAGGTCTCGGCCCAGGCGTCGTCCACCGGTCCTTCCGGGCGCGCCCCGGCGCAGGTGTGCACCCGCAGCGCGCCGTCGGAGCCGGCCGGTTCCGGTGCGTCCTGGGGCAGCACCCCGACGACCTGGTGCGGGGATCGTTCCGGACGGCGGGTGTATGTCGTGAAGGTCAGCCGCTGCGCGTGCCACGGCGGGAGTACGGCTGTGGCCAGGGCGATCCAGCGGGCCACGTCGGCACTCTGCCGCTCCACGAGAACCACCCGCGCCGCGGACGGCTGCTCGCTCACCCGTCGCAGATCGGCGAAGACCGCCGCCAGCCAGGGACTCCGGGAGACCGCGAAGTCGTTCAGTGCCTCCGGTCCGAAAGCGGCGGAGGCGGGCAGAGAGGTTATTCGGGCGGGCGCGCCGCCGTCCGGCGCGGTGGAGGCCCAGTTCGGCGACCGCCAGGCCGTGATCGGCAGCGCGCCTCCCGGCAGCCTGGCGCCGGCCGGAAGGTGTACCGCGTGTGCGTGGAAACGACCGGTGCCCGGACCGCCGAGCGCCACCGCCCGCCCCAGCAGATGACTGCCGTCGGACAGCGCGCTGAAGCTCAACGCTTCCGGGAACGAACGGAGTTCGGCGGCCGTCGGGTGGTACGGAGCCCCGGCCGGCGGTTCGTATCCGAGGAGTTGCTCGGCCTCGGCCAGCACGGGCGTGGGCAGGCCGGCGCTGACCGCCGTGAACCGTGCGCCGCCCCCGTCGTCGCCCGCAGAGGCAGAGGTGTAGTGCAACTGCGCGAGGCTCATGCGTCGGCCCTCTTCGTCCTTGCCGCGAACGTCCCCGTGCCGTCAGCACGCCCGCTCCCGTCGGCCGTCCGTCGAGGGCAGGGCCGACCGGGCGCAGCGACGACCCCGGCGGGGAGCGGTCCGCAATCGCGGGAGCGACGCTATCAAGCACGCCGCCCCCGCACGCATCCCGCCGAAAGGCCGTCCGGGCAACCCTTGTCCCCCGGGCGCTCGGCCCGGCGGCGGCGCGACCGCGGCCGACCCGGCTCCGGCACGAGGCAAGGCCCTGTTCGATGCTCCTTCATCACCCCAATGGCCTACACACCGTCGGTCCGGTCAGTCGTTGATCGTCTTCGGATTGAAGAATCCCCCGTGGGCGCCGCACTCCGGTCCCAAGGGTCGCTATGCGTACAGGAGTTGCTCGGATGAATCTCAAGACTCTCTCCGCGGTCGCCGCCGTTCTGGCACTCGCCGGTCTCACCGGCGCGTCCACGGCCAACGCGGTGCCCGGCACGGTCTCCGGTGACGGCGGCAACCGGATCGGCACCCTGCGTGCCAACGGTGACGCGTACGTGAAGGAGGGCGGCCTCAGCGCGACCTGGGTCAAGGAGCACGGCAACGTCAAGCAGGTCGCCCTGTCGGGCAACCGCATCGGCGTCCTCACGGGCAACGGTGTCGCGTGGGTGAAGGAGGGCGGTCTCAGCGCGACCTGGGTCCGCGAGTCCGATGACGTCAAGCAGATCGCCCTGTCCGGCAACCGCATCGGCGTCCTGAAGGACAACGGTGACGCGTACGTGAAGGAGGGCGGTCTCAGCGCGAGCTGGGTCAAGGAATCCGACCACATCAAGGAACTGGAGCTGTCGGGCAACCGCATCGGCGTCGTCAAGGGCAACGGCGACGCCTACGTGAAGGAGGGCGGCCTGAGCGCGAGCTGGGTCAAGGAGTCCGACAACGTCATCGGCATCGACCTGTCGGGCAACCGCATCGGCGTCCTCACGGGCAACGGTGTCGCGTGGGTGAAGGAGGGCGGTCTCAGCGCGACCTGGGTCCGTGAGTCCGACGACGTCATCCAGCTCGAACTGTCGGGCAAGCGCATCGGTGTCCTGAAGGACAACGGTGACGCGTACGTGAAGGAGGGCGGCCTCAGCGCGACCTGGGTGCACGAGTACAACCGCGCCATCCAGATCGCCCTGTCGGGCAACCGTATCGGAGTCCTCAAGGGTGACGGGGACGCGCGGGTCAAGGAAGGCGGCCTGAGCGCGACGTGGGTCCTGGAGGCCGACAACGTCACCGAGCTCGCGCTGTCCTGACGCCTGACGCCTCACACCTGCCGCGCCGCGCAACGGAGTTGATCCGATGCGCGGCGCGGTGCCATGTGCGTGCGGAAATGGAATTCACCCCGGCACTTCGGTCCGCTCCCACCATTCGTAGACGGGCAATTGACCCTCGGCGGATTCCTGGTGGCGTGTCGTCGCCCTGAAGTGCTCGTATCCGCCACGGAACGGGATCTTGAGATCGGCCCCCGCTGTGGTGAGGGAGACGATCCGCTCAGGAAGATCGTCGGGCCCGCCTTCGAGGACTGCTTTCATCGCGTTGGTCATGGCGGAAGTCTCCCCGGACGGTGGTCCGGCTTCTTTGTGACGCGCCGGAAGGCCGCGCCCGCCGTTGGCACACCCGCGAGGGGCGAGCCGGCGGTGGCGGTCGCCCGCGACCCCGACGGCCGTGGAGACCCAGGCCTGACCTGCGAAGGTATTACCAAACAGTGACCGGACCGTCCGTACCGGTACGACCGATCGTTGCCATCATACGAGTGGGAAAAACTGATCGAATGACGCGAGGTTCAGGCATGGGTGACGAAATCTACTTCAGTAACAACTACAGCGACCTGTCGCAGCAGCACGGCACCGGTGCGGGTTTCCAGTTCGAATTCAGGTGCTCGCGGTGTTCGGACACCTGGCGCTCGCCGTTCGAGCCGTTCAGATCGGGGCAGGCGGCCAGTTGGATAGGCAAGGGGGCCAATGCCGCCTGGAGCCTGCTGGGCGGCAGCGCCGGCACCATCGGCAACGCGGCCGACGGGCTGGCGGGTGCCACCTGGGGCGGTGCGAGGGACACCGCGTTCCAGCGTGCGATCGACAACGCACAGGGACACTTCAACCGCTGCCCCCGATGCACCTCGTACGTCTGCGGGCGGTGCTGGAACATCGAGCAGGGCCTCTGTCTGCAGTGCGCCCCCGACACCGCCGCCGAGGCGGAGGCGGCCCGTCGGCGCGGGATGAACGACTTCGTGGCGGACCGGGCCTACGCCGCCGGGCAGACCGCCGGGCAGAGTTACGACGTGAGCGCACCTCGGCAGCTGGTCTGCCCGCAGTGCCGTACGGAGACCCATGGCGGCGCGTTCTGTCCGGGGTGCGGCCACCATCTCGCCCAGAGCCCGCAGTGCGGTTCCTGCAGCGCGACCGTTCCACAGGGAGCCGCGTTCTGCCCGGGGTGCGGTTCGAGGCAGTAGGACTTCCGCCAACGGGCGCCGCACCGGGGACGTGCGGCGCCCGGTCCGGTCGGTTCTGCGTCCGCTTCCCCTCCGGTCGCGGCTCCGGCGGTCGGCGAGGCGACAACTCGGCGCGTCCCGGACGTACTTGTCGTCGGTTGCGGTGCTGCGGGCCATGTGAGGACAGGGGCCGGGGTCCGGGCCGTGCCGGCCGGCGCGGATGCGGACCGGGACCCGGAACCGTGCTCCGTGATGGTTCACCCGGGTGGTCATCGGGGCGGACGTGCTCGGGGCGGGTAGGCAGAAGATCTGTGCCACCCCTCCGTATCCCGTATCCGACCCTTTGAGGAGCCGCCGTGAAATTCGGGGTCTCGACCTTCCTTACCGACCAGGGCATCGGGCCGGCCGCCCTCGGGACCGCCCTTGAGGAACGTGCATTCGACTCGTTGTTCATCGCCGAGCACAGCCATGTTCCGGCGAGCCGTCGGACGCCCTACCCGGGCGGTGGCGAACTGCCGGAGATGTACTACCGCACCCTTGATCCCTTCGTCGCCCTGACCGCGGCCGGTGTCGTGACCGAGCGACTGCTGCTGGGCACCGGCATCGCGCTGATCCCGCAGCGCGACCCGATCATCACGGCGAAGGAGGTGGCCTCGCTGGACCTGGTCTCCGGCGGCCGCGTGATCCTCGGCGTCGGTGTCGGCTGGAACCGTGAGGAGATGCGGAACCACGGCACCGATCCTGCCACCCGCGGCCGGCTCACCGACGAGCGGCTGCGTGCCATGCGGGAGCTGTGGACGGCCGAGAAGGCGGAGTTCCACGGCGAGTTCGTGGATTTCGATCCGGTCTTCGCCTGGCCCAAGCCCGTGCAGCGCCCCCATCCGCCGATCTACGTCGGCGGCGGCGAGGGGGCGTTCCCCCGGGTGGCGCGGCTCGGAGACGCGTGGCTGGCCAACAGCATGTCGCCGCAGGAGCTCGGTCCCCGGATCGAGCGGCTGCGCGCCCTGGCCGACCGGGAGGTGCCGGTGACGGTGTACGCGGCGCCGGACGATCCCGGGCAGATCGACGGCTATCTCGCGCTGGGGGTGGAGCGGCTGCTGTTCTACGTACCGACGCTGCCCGAACGGGAGACGCTGGAGTATCTGGACGGGCTGGCCGCCGTCGCCGGCCGGTACCGCTGAGGTGCTGGAAGCCGCCGTGTCCCGGAACCGTGGGACCGACCCGGAGACGCGCGCCCGCGGCGCGGCCCGTGTGCGTCGCGGGCGCCGTGAGCGTCGTGAGGCCCACCGGCAAGGGCCTGAGCGTCGTGAGGCCCACCGGCAAGGGCCGCGATGCCCGCTCTGACGAGTGCTGAGGCACGGGAGCGGTTCGCCGCCGCGCGCATCGCCCGCCTGGCGACGGCCGACACGACGGCCCGCCCGCACCTGGTGCCGGTGGTGTTCGCCGTGGACGACGACACGCTGGTGCTGGCCGTGGACCACAAACCGAAGCGGACGACACGGCTGAAACGCCTGGCCAACATGGCCGCCAACCCCTCGGTCTGTCTGCTCGCCGACCACTACGAGGAGGACTGGGGCCGTCTGTGGTGGGTCCGGGTCGACGGCAGGGCCCGCGTACTTCCGCCGCCGGACCGGTCCCCGCAGGCAGCCCGCCGCATCGGTCTGCTCGTCGCGAAGTACCACCAGTACGCCGACCGGCCGCCCGGCGGACCGGTGGTCGAGGTCTCGGCCCTGCGGTGGAGCGGCTGGCGTGCGACCTGACGCCACATGGCCGCATACTCGCCTGTGCCCGGCGGCCGTTCCGCTGGGCGTGGCGAGGCCTCCGCCCCGCGGACCTGCCGGGGACGCGCGTGGGTGGGACAGGTCAGGCGGCCTGTGTGCGGAAGCGGCGGCGGTAGGCCGCCGGGGCGGTGGCGAGCTGCCTCCTGAACGCCCGGTGCAGGGTCTCCACCGAGCCGAGCCCGGCGGCTGCCGCGACCTGGTCGAGCGGGCAGTCGGAGGTCTCCAGCAGGCGCCGGGCCACCTCGACGCGGGCCGCTTCGACGTAGGCGCCGGGACTGGTGCCGGTCTCCTGTTTGAAGACGCGGGCGAAGTGCCGTTCGCTGAGGCACATCCGGGCAGCCAGGGTGCGTGCGGACAGGTCCGCGTCGAGGTGGTCGGCGATCCACAGCCGCAGTTCGTCGATGTCCCGGCGATCGGCGGCGGGGCGGCTGAGCGGCACGGAGAACTGGCTCTGGCCGCTCTGCCGCTTGAGATACATCACCAGCTGCCGGGCCACCGCCAGCGCGGTCTGCTCGCCGAGGTCCTCCGCCACCAGGGCCAGGGCGAGATCCAGGCAGGCGCTGATCCCCGCCCCGGTCCACAGCCGGCCGCGATCGGTACGGACGAAGATCGGGTCCGGGTCGACCGTGACGTCCGGGTGGTCGGCGGCGAGTTGGGCGGCCGTCGACCAGTGGGTGGTCGCCGTCTTCCCGTCCAGCAGCCCGGCCGCAGCGAGCACATGCGCGCCCACACACACCGAGGCGACCCTGCGGGCGTGCGGGGCGGTCTCCTTCACCCACGCCACGACATCGCTGTCGATCCGGGCGACGGGGCCGCCGTCGGTCATGTCGACCGCGCCCGGCACCAGCAGGGTGTCCACCTGCCCGCCGACGTCGTCGAAGGCCACGTCCGTGAGCAGCCGTACACCCGCCGACGTGCGGACGGCACCGGCAACCGGCCCGGCGAGGCTGACCCGGTAGCCGGCGCGGCCCGCGGTCTCCCGGTTGGCCAGCGCGAAGACCTCGGCCGGGCCGGTGACATCGAGGAGATCGACATCGGGGAAGACCGCGATGACGACCCGGTGCGACATGGGCATGCATCCATGCTGGCCGGTGCGCCTCATGGCCGCAATGACGACTCCCTGTCGCATTCGGACACGCTGATCGACCGTCTCCTCCATCGCGCCGGTTGCCGCGGCCGGGCCGAGGAGCCTTCGGCCCTTTCGCGTTCAAGGGCCTGCCCGGCTTGCGCCGCGATCGCGATGCGCCACCGGCCCCACCGGTGAGGAACGGCGCAGGCCGAGCGGCCCGGACATCGGGCGCTCGGTCCGCGCGGAGCCGTTCGCGGGTGTCTTCCGCGATGCGCGACCGTGCGCTGTTCGTCTGAACGTCGCCCAAGTGTTGCTCATCATCCGTAAGTTGCCGCGCGTGGGAAGCGGCGACGGATGGGGTGAGGGCGGTTGGACGGCTCGGACGTGGGCGCGGGACCGGCGGCCGTGGTCGCGCGGGAGGTGGGGAAGCGGTTCGGCACGACGGTCGCTCTGGAACGGATCGATCTGACCGTCCGGGCCGGGGGAGTCCATGGGCTGCTCGGGCCCAACGGGGCCGGGAAGACGACCTTTCTGCGGATGGTGCTCGGGCTCGTGCGGCCCGACGAGGGCGAACTCGGTGTGCTGGGGCGCGAGGTGCGCAGTGCCGGGGGCGGGGGCATCGAAGGGCTGGCCGGGTTTGTCGAGAGTCCGCGGTTCTATCCGTATCTGTCCGCCGAGCGGAACCTGACGCTGCTGGCCGCCTACGACGGCAACGGGGCCGATGGGACCGCCGTGGGCGAGGCATTGGACCGTGTCGACCTGGGTGGTGCGGCACGGCGGAAGGTCGGTGGATTCTCGTTCGGGATGCGGCAGCGGCTCGGGATCGCGGCCGCGTTGTTGCGCCGGCCCCGGCTTCTGGTGCTCGACGAACCCGCCAACGGGCTGGACCCGGCCGGGGTGCGCGATATGCGGGCCCTGGTGCGGGAGCTCGGCCGGGACGGGCTCACGGTACTGCTGAGCAGCCACAACATGGCCGAGGTCGAGCTGCTCTGCGACACCGTCACGATCATGAACCGTGGCCGGATCGTGTACGCCGGGGGACTCGACGAACTCCGTGACCGTGCCCCCGACCCCGCGCACCGGCTGCTGACCGGCGACGACCGGGCGGCCGTGAAGGCCGCGGCGGACACGGAGGGGCTTTCGGTCGAGGACGAGGGGGTCGCCGGGCTCGCCGTGCGGGCGCGGCAGGAGGCGCTCGACCGGTTCGTGCTGGAACTGGGGCGCGCCGGCATCCCCGTACGGGAACTGCGGCTGGAGACCACCTCCTTGGAACAGCAGTTCCTCCGCCTGACCGAGGAGGCGTCGGACCGATGAGCGATGTGACATATGACAGCCCGGTCGGGGCGACCGAAGCCGTGCGGACCGCCGCGCGCCCCCGCGGCGGGGCCCGTACCGTCTACCTCTGGGAGCTGGAGAAGCTCACCGCGCAGTGGCGGATCAGGGCGGTGCTCGTGCTCTGCCTGGTCGCGCCGTTCCTCTTCGCGCTGGGGCTCAGGGCCCAGGACACCCTGCCGTCGGACACGCTGTTCGGGCGGTGGGCGCACGACTCGGGGTTCGCGGTGCCGCTCGTCGTCCTCGGGTTCGCCGGGCAGTGGGCGCTGCCGCTGCTGGTCTGCCTGGTGGCCGGGGACATCTTCTCGTCCGAGGACCACCACGGCACCTGGAAGACCATCCTCACCCGCTCCCGTACCCGGGGGCAGGTCTTCGCCGGGAAGACCCTCGCGGCGGTCACCTACTCGACCGTGGTCGTGCTGTTGCTCGGCGCGGGAAGCCTGGCCGCCGGAGTGCTGGTCATCGGTCACCAACCGCCGGTCGGGCTGTCCGGACAGGAGATCGGGGCGGGCCGGGCGGCCGGGATCGTCGTGGAGAGCTGGCTGTACATGCTGCTGCCGTGCCTCGCCTTCACCGCGCTCGGGGTGTTCTTCTCGCTGGCCACCCGGCACAGCGCGGCCGGCATCGGCGCACCCGCCGTGCTCGGGCTGCTGTTGCAACTGGCGTCGCTGGTGGACGGGCTCGGGCCGGTCCGTCGCCTCCTGCCGACGACCGCGTTCGACGCCTGGCACGGACTGACCACTGCCCCGGCCTTCCACCAGCCACTGGTGACCGGGGCGTACGTCAGTGCGGGCTGCGCCGTCATGTTCCTGACGGCTAGTCATTTTCTCATGCTGCGACGCGACTTCACGAAGGGATGAACGCGATGACGCGACGGATCGCTCTCGCCGGCGCAGCCGTGGCCGCGGCGATCGTGACGGTCGGCGGATGCGCCGGAACCGACGTCACCAAGGAGCGCCTCGAAGGCGCGGTCGGACCGGAGTTCAGCAATCTGTACATGCTCCAGCAGCGCGCCCGGCACGGCAACGACCGGGCGGAGCGCCCCGACCGCTGGGCGGACTGCAAGCGCGGCTCGAAGTCCTCACCGGACCGGGGTGCCGCCGACGACTGGACATGTGTGGTGCGGTGGCCGTCGCCCGGCGGGGTCACCCGGCCGCTGACGTACGAGGTGCATGTGCTGCCCACCGGGTGTTTCACGGCGCAGGGGCCCGCCACCCAGGTGGGACAGCAGCTGATGAAGGACATCGACGGGGTGAGCCGTACCAATCCGCTCTATGAGTTCGACGGTTGCTTCGACGTGTCGTAACGGACAATTGTCAGCTGTTCAGGGGGTGTTGGGTGCACACTGTTCGCCGAGTGGACGCCGCGGCGACACATGGGCACGGCATGTACCGTTCACGGCCGGCTCCTAGCGTCGCCGTGGCATCCGGACCGGGTGCCACGGTTCTCGACAGGAGAGCAGGATGCTCGGCAAACCCCTCAGGAGAATGAGCGGTACGGCGATCACGGCCGTCGCTCTCGTGGCCGCGCTCGGCACCACGGCAGCCGCCACCGCCGTCGGTATCAACGGCGGACTCGGCGGCTTCGGCGACAGCAAGGTCGACGGGACGACGACCGCCCGCGGCATATTGCTGCCCGGCAACCAGCGCGTCGCCTCGTTCGGCACCCGCCACCTGGTGAACGACGCGCGGATGCTGTCCAGCACACTCAGTCCCGACGGACGCACCCTCGCCGCCCTCACCTATCTGCACGGCACCGGCTATCTGACCCTCATGGACGTCACCACCGGCGCCGTCCTCCAGCGCGTCGGCACCGGGGCGAGCGGAGACAAGAAGATCGGCGACGGCAAGGCCGGCACCGACGGACCGCTCTACTCGTCCGACGGCAGGAGCCTCTGGTTCCCGCAGTCCCACACCCTGCTGCGGTTCACGGTCAACGGCGACGGCACCGTCGTCCCCGCGCCCGCCGCCTCGATCACCCTCAAGGGCCCGCACGGCGACGCCCTGCCCAGTGGCATGGCCCTGTCCGACGACGGCACGAAGCTCTACGCCGCACTCAACGGCAGCAACACCCTCGGCGTCATCGACACCGCGACGAACGCCCTGGTCAAGGAGATCCCGGTCGGCAACGCGCCCCGCCAGGTGGTCCTGACCGGCAGCGAGGCCTATGTGTCCGACGAAGGCGGACGTCCGGCGGAGGACGGCGACCACACCAACCTCTCCAACGGCACCGCGGTGGTCGCCGACACCAGGAACGGCGCCGTCACCAACGGCACCCTCTCGGTCGTCGACCTGGCCGCGGAGAAGGAGACGAAGACCGTACGCGTCGGCCTGGAGCCCAGCGCCCTGCTGCTCCACGGGCGTTCACTGCTCGTCGCCAACTCCAACAACGACAGCGTCTCCGTCGTCGACGTGACCTCGAAGAAGGTCACCCAGACGTTCAACGTCAACCCGTTGCCCGGCTCCTCGGTCGGCAGCGCCCCCAACGCCTTCGCGTTCACCGACGACCACACCCTGCTCGTCAGCCTGGGCCGGGACAACGCCCTGGCCCAGTACCGCTGGAACGGCGGCATCGCCCCCGTCCGCTACGAAGGGCTGATCCCCACCGACTGGTACCCGAGCGGTGTCCAGGTGAGCCGTGCCACCGGCGACGTGGTCGTCACCAACGCCAAGGGCATCGGTACCCGCGGCACCCCCAGCCAGAACAGTCAGGGCCCGAGCGCCGGACCCAACAACGGTGGCACGGCGACCGGTCACAACACCTACAACGACACCGCCTCCGTCACCACCTTCCCGATGCCGTCCAAGCGGCAGCTCGCAGGGCTCACCCACCGGGTCTTCGTCAACAACGACTGGGCGAAGCTGCTGAAGCAGAAGCAGACCTACGGCTCGGCGCGCGACCGCGAGCAGGTCATCCCGGCGAAGCTCGGCAGTCCCTCCAAGATCAAGCACATCTTCCTGATCATCAAGGAGAACCGCACCTACGACCAGGTGCTCGGCGATATCGGCAAGGGCGACAGCGACCCGTCCCTGGCCCAGTTCGGCCGGACCGTCACCCCCAACCAGCACGCGCTGGCGGACGAGTTCGGCATCAACGACAACTTCTACGACGTCGGTACGCTCTCCGCCGACGGACACAACTGGCTGACCCAGGCCGACAACAACGACTACATCGAGCACGAATTCGGTACCTGGTACCGCAGTTACCCCTCGCTCGGCAACGACGCACTCGCCTACCAGCGCAGCGGATTCCTCTGGAACACCGTGGAACGGGCCGGCAAGTCCGTCGACAACTTCAGCGAGTACGCGGGCAACATCGCCCTCCCGGCGACCGGCGCACCCACCTGGGCGCAGTGGTACCACGACTCCCAGGTGCTGGAGGGCAAGGAGACCGGGGAACTCAACACCCCCATCGGGGCGTACCCGTCGACCTCCGACGTCCCCTCCGTCAACAGGATCAACCACCCGGAGTACCCGACCTTCGACACCGACATCCCCGACCAGTACCGGGTCGACATCTGGCAGCGGTACTTCAAGGACTACGAGAAGAAGGGCGAGCTGCCGAACTTCACCATGATGGCGCTGCCGCAGGACCACACCAACGGCACCAGCGGCATCGACCCGTACCCGACCGCCATGGTCGCCGACAACGACCTCGCCGTCGGCCGGGTCGTCGACACGATCTCGCACAGCAAGTTCTGGAAGGACACGGCGATCTTCGTCGTCCAGGACGACTCGCAGGCCGGTGTCGACCACGTCGACGGACACCGCGCGCCCCTCTGGGTGATCAGCCCCTACGCCAAGCGCGGAGCGGTCACGTCCACGTACTACACCCAGATCAATGTGGTGAAGACCATCGAACAGATGCTCGGCGCCCAACCGATGAACCAGATCGACCGGGCCGCCGAGCCCATGCGCGACCTGTTCACCGAGAAGCCCGACTTCACGCCGTACAACAGCCTGCCCAACCGGATACCGCTGGACTACGGCCTCAAGAAGCCCGCCTCGGCGGCTGCCGCCAAGGCGGCGGACAGCGGTGCGCAGCGCCCGCAGGTGCCGGCACATCTGCGGGAGGTCGCCGCGCAGTGGGAGGCCTGGAGCGCGATCCAGGCGAGGAGCACGGGGGGTTCCCACCCCGTCGAGGACCAGGTGAACCCGGCGCAGCTGAACCGGATCACCTGGTACGCCTCCACCGGATGGACCAAGCCGTACCCGGGCGACAGCCGCGTCCTGGCGCCCAATGAGGTGCCGGGCCGCGACAACCCGCCGCAGGAAATCGGCGACTGATCACGAGGAGGTGCGAGGGCCGGTCGCCTGTTCGGGGCGGCCGGCCCTTGCGGCCGTGCCGTACGGAGAGCAACCCGTACGGAGGAACCGGGCATGAAGCACAGCTGCGGGCGCGCTTAAGAAAACCTCGATGGACCTGTGGCGCGGGGTGCGGCAGATTTCTCGGTGACGGAAGAGGATGGTGCGCGGCAGCCGATCGACGCGCGCTGCCATGCCGTCCCTCTCATTCCTCCCCGGGCCGCAGGCTTCCCCCAAGGCTGCCCCCGGCCCGGGGTACACCACGCCGTACAGCGCAGGGAGCCGCAGCCGTGAAGGCACTCGTGAAGCAGAAGGCCGAGCCGGGACTCTGGCTGATGGACGTGCCCGAGCCGGAGATCGGCCCCTCGGACGTACTGATCAAGGTGCTCCGCACCGGCATCTGCGGCACCGATCTGCACATCCGGAACTACGACGGCTGGGCCCAGCAGGCGGTACGCACCCCGCTCGTCCTCGGGCACGAGTTCGTCGGTGAGGTCGCGGAGACCGGCGCCGATGTCCTCGACATCAACGTCGGCGACCTGGTCAGCGGCGAGGGACACCTGGTCTGCGGGAAGTGCCGCAACTGCCTGGCCGGACGCCGCCACCTGTGCCGTTCCACGCTCGGGCTCGGCGTCGGCCGGGACGGGGCGTTCGCCGAGTACGTCGCCCTGCCCGCGTCCAACGTCTGGGTGCACCGGGTCCCCGTCGACCTCGACGTCGCCGCGATCTTCGACCCGTTCGGCAACGCCGTGCACACCGCGCTGTCGTTCCCGCTGGTCGGCGAGGACGTACTGATCACCGGCGCCGGACCGATCGGCATCATGGCCGCCGCCGTCGCCCGGCACGCGGGCGCCCGTCACGTCGTCATCACCGACGTCAGCGAGGCCCGGCTGGAACTGGCCCGGAAGGTCGGCGTCAGCCTCGCTCTCAACGTCAGCGAGCAGACCATCTACGAAGGGCAGAAGCGCCTCGGACTGCGCGAGGGCTTCGACATCGGCCTGGAGATGTCCGGGCGGCCCGAGGCGATGCGCCACATGATCGAGAACATGACGCACGGCGGCCGGATCGCCATGCTCGGGCTCCCGTCCGAGGAGTTCCCCGTCGACTGGTCCCGCATCGTCACCTCGATGATCACCATCAAGGGCATCTACGGACGCGAGATGTACGAGACCTGGTACGCCATGTCGGTACTGCTGGAGGGCGGCCTCGACCTCGCCCCCGTGATCACCGGCCGGTACGGCTACCGCGACTTCGAAGCGGCCTTCGACGACGCGGCGAGCGGCCGCGGCGGCAAGGTCATCCTCGACTGGACCGCCTGACCTCGACCGCCTCCGTACTCAGCTGGGAGACACCCTCATGTTCGAATCCGTACGCGACGACATGCGCACCACCCTCGACGAGATCCAGGCCGCCGGACTCCACAAGCCCGAGCGCGTGATCGGCACCCCGCAGTCCGCGAGCGTCGCCGTCACCGCGGGCGGCCGGCCCGGTGAGGTGCTCAACTTCTGCGCCAACAACTACCTGGGCCTCGCCGACCACCCCGAGGTGATCGCCGCCGCCCACGAGGCCCTGGACCGCTGGGGCTACGGCATGGCCTCGGTCCGCTTCATCTGCGGCACCCAGGAGGTCCACAAGGAGCTGGAGCAGCGGCTCTCCACGTTCCTCGGCCAGGAGGACACGATCCTCTACTCCTCCTGCTTCGACGCCAACGGCGGTGTCTTCGAGACCGTCCTCGGCCCCGAGGACGCGGTCATCTCCGACGCCCTCAACCACGCCTCCATCATCGACGGCATCCGCCTCTCCAAGGCCAAGCGCTTCCGCTACGCCAACCGCGACATGGCCGACCTGGAGACGCAGCTCAAGGAGGCGTCCGGGGCCCGGCGCCGACTCGTCGTCACCGACGGCGTCTTCTCCATGGACGGCTATGTCGCCCCGCTGCGCGAGATCTGCGACCTGGCCGAGCGCTACGACGCCATGGTCATGGTCGACGACTCGCACGCCGTCGGCTTCGTCGGCCCCGGCGGACGCGGAACGCCCGAGCTGCACGAGGTGATGGACCGCGTCGACATCATCACCGGCACCCTCGGCAAGGCGCTCGGCGGTGCGTCCGGCGGCTACGTGGCGGCCCGCGCCGAGATCGTCGCGCTGCTGCGCCAGCGCTCCCGCCCGTACCTCTTCTCCAACTCGCTCGCCCCGGTCATCGCGGCGGCCTCGCTCAAGGTCCTGGACCTGCTGGAGGCCGCGGGCGACCTGCGCGAGCAGCTCAATGCCAACACCGCGCTCTTCCGTACCCGGATGACCGAGGAGGGCTTCGACATCCTGCCCGGCGACCACGCCATCGCCCCCGTCATGATCGGGGACGCGGCGAAGGCAGGCCGGATGGCGGAACTGCTCCTGGAGCGCGGTGTGTACGTGATCGGGTTCTCGTACCCGGTCGTCCCCCAGGGTGCGGCCCGGATCCGCGTCCAGCTCTCCGCCGCGCACTCCACGGCGGATGTGAACCGGGCCGTGGACGCGTTCGTCGACGCGCGGGCCGCGCTGGGGGAGTAGCGGTGCCGAGGGCGGGGCGCCGTACGGCGCCCCGCCCGCGTCCTCGTCCTCGTCCGGGAGCCTCACCCGGGCGGCCGGGTTCCCTCCGTGACCTGGGACAATGGGGCACATGATCGATGCACGGCGGCTGCGCATTCTCCGTGCGGTGGCTGACCACCGCACGGTGACCGCCGCAGCCGCCGCGCTGTACCTCACGCCCTCCGCGGTCTCCCAGCAGCTCGCCGCACTGGAGCAGGAGACCGGGCACCGACTGGTCGAACGCAACGCGCGCGGCGCCCGCCTGACCCCCGCCGGGGAGATCCTGCTGAACCACACCAACGCGGTGCTGGCCCAGCTGGAACGGGCCGAGGCGGAGCTCGCCGCGTACAGCGCGGGGGACGCCGGTACGGTCACGGTCGCCGCGTTCGCCACCGGCATCGGCCTGGTGCTCGCCCCCGCGATCGCCGAACTGACCCTCACCGCACCCGGCATCCGGGTCCGTGTCCAGGACGCCGAGGGCGATGCGAGCGTGCCGATGGTGCTGGACCGGCAGGTGGATGTCGCGGTCGCCGTCGAATACCGGGGCGCGCCGGGCGAGGACGACCGACGGCTGACCCGGGTGCCGCTCTACTCGGAACCGTTCGACGCGGTGCTGCCGGTGGGGCACCGGCTGGCCGACCGGGAACAGGTGGCGATCGCCGACCTGGAGAAGGACCCGTGGATCGGCCCGTACCCCGGCAATCCGTGCCATGACGTGGTGGTCCTGGCCTGCGAGTTCGCCGGGTTCCAGCCGAGGCTGGAGCACTCCTCGGACGACTTCCGCGCGGTGGTGGCGCTGGCCGGCGCGGGTGCCGGGGTGGCACTGGTGCCGCGGTCGGCGTTGCAGGGGATGGAGCTGACAGCGGTGGTGGTGCGCCCGGTGGCGGGCAGCGCCCCCACCCGCCGGGTCTTCGCCGCGGTGCGGCACGGGGCGGAGGGCCACCCGCTGATCGCGCCGGTGCTGGACGCGTTGGCCGCGGCGGCGGTACGGGAGGGGGCCCTGCTCCTGCCGGTTTCGACGTGACGCGCGCCGGGGCGGGCACGTCGAGCGCCTTCCCCGGCACGCGCCCACGGCGGGCGTCGCCCTCCATCGCGGGACGGGCCCGATCTGCGTCGGTGGGTGGGGCCCGGTCGTGCCGTACGGGCTCACCCGCGGCGCTTGAGGACGGAGCGGCCGCCGGACGGGCCCGGCCACATCGTTCCCGCACCCGCCGCCACCGCCACGGCCAGTACCAGCACCCCGTACCGCACCGGTGGCAGGTAGGGCAACGAACCGGTCGTCGACACGGCGAAGGCCACCAGCGGGACCGCCGCGACCAGCGTGCCGATCGCCAGGCCCGTCACCGTCACCAGACCGGTCTCCAGGACCACCATCCGCCTCACCTGCCGACGGCCCGCGCCGACCATGCGCAGCAGGCGGAACTCCGCGCGGCGGCCCACCGTGATCAGGGACAGCGTGCTGATCACCGCGAGCAGCGCGAAGCCGCCGATCACCCCCACACCGATGACGGTCAAGGCGTTCTTCCCGCCCGTGGCCGACGGGGCGATCCGTATGTCGTCCGCCGTCGCGGCACGGACCTGTACACCCGCGTACGGGGCGAGCGCACGGCGCACCCCCGAAGCCGAAGCCGCTCCGCCGTCCGCCGTGCGTATCAGGATCCGCTGGTCGCGCGGGGCCGAGACATGCCCGGCCAGGGTCTCGCGCGGCAGCATGAACTCACCGATCCCCAGCGCCCGTTCGTAGATCGCCACCACGCGGAGCCGTACCTCCGTACCGTCGCCGAGACGGAGCTTCACCGTGTCGCCGGTGCCCACGCCGATATCGGCGGCCCGG
This sequence comes from Streptomyces sp. NPDC047515, assembly GCF_040643055.1. Classification (NCBI taxonomy): domain Bacteria; kingdom Bacillati; phylum Actinomycetota; class Actinomycetes; order Kitasatosporales; family Streptomycetaceae; genus Streptomyces; species Streptomyces sp. NPDC047515. The sequence continues at coordinate 51,404 of NZ_JBEYTM010000017.1, read as the reverse complement.
TCCTTGCCGACCGCGACCGTGCCCCGGCCGGTGAGGTCCGTCAGATCGCCCGCCGTGACGTGCGGATCGAGCGTGCCGGACAGCTGGTCCGCCGTCACGCCCAGCACGGGGAGCCGGTCCAGCTTCGGATCGCCCACCTCGCGACGGGCGAGGACGACGGTCGACCGCAGCACACCGGTCGCCGCCGTCACTCCGGGCGCCTCCCGCACCACCTGTGCCGCAGTGGGCGGCAGTCCGGTGGAGGGACCCGTCACCACCAGGTTCGCCCTGAGTGAGGCAGCGGCCTGCTGGTCGGCGGCCCGCTCCATGGTCGAGTCGGCCGCCAGCTGTACGCAGACGAAGGCGACGACCAGCACGATCGGGGTGATCGCCGCACCGAGGCGCCGATGGTGCGCGGCGGCGGACTTGGCGGCCAGGAATCCGGAGACCCCGCCCACCCGCCGTATCGGTGTGCCGAGCACTCGCATCGCCGTCCGGGCGATCCACGGACTGAGCAGCGCCACTGCGATGATCAGCGAGGTCGCCGCACCCGAGGCCGCCACCGCGCCGGCCTGCCCGCCGTGTACCGTCGCCGCGCCCGCCGAACCGACGCCCGCGAGGGCCAGCACCGCTCCGGCGCCCGTACGCACCCGGCCCGGCTCGCCCGGCTCGGGCGCACGGGCCGCGTCCAGCGCCGCGGCGGGCCGCAGCCCGGTGATGGACTTGGCCGCGAGCATCGCCACCGGACGGGCCGCGAGCGTGACGAGCACCGCGCCCACGGCGCCCGCGACGAACGACAGCCACACCGGTACGGGCAGCGGCAGCGGGTCCGTGGCCAGCAGGGACCGCACCAGCAGCCCCAGCGGAACGGCTCCGATCCCGCCCAGCACCGCCGCGGCGCCGGCCACCCGGCTCGTCTCACGGCCGACGGCCGACCTGAGCTGACGGGGCGTCGCCCCGACCGCACGCAGCAGAGCCAGTTCGCCGGAGCGCTGGTGGACCGCCTGAGAGAGCGTGGTGGCGATCACCAGGAGCGCCACCATGAAGACCGTTCCGGTGATCGAACTGAGCATGTTCAGCAGATCGCCGCGCCTGCCGAGCGCGTCGAGGTACTCGGCCTGCCCGCGCTCCGGACCGGTGAGGACCCGTATCTCGTGGTCGCCGTGTGTGCGGTCGGGCAGCGTTCTGTCCAGTGACGCCCGCAGCGCGTCCGCGGACACGCCCTTCTCGGCGACGATGCCGATGGCATCGACCGTGCCCGGGTGCCCGGCCAGGGCGGTCAACCGCCGTTCGGTGAAGAAGACGGCGGGGGTGCCGCCGCGGTGACCGGTGTCGGCAACGCCGCTGACGGTGTACGGCCGCGGAGCCCCGTCGATCTGCAAGGTCACCCGGTCGCCCGGCTCGTTCCCGGCGGCCGCCAGCGCGCTGTCCATGACCACTTCGGTGGAGGTCCTCGGCGCGTGCCCTTCGGCCAGCCGGTACGGAGTGAGCGCGGCGGACGCCCAGGAACGGCCGACAGCCGAGGCTCCGCCGCCGGTGCCTCCGCTCCCGCCGCCCACAGCCACCGGAACCGAATCGTCGGCGACGGCCTTCGCGACCCCGTCGGCGCCGGCCGCCTTCGCCACCACCGAGCGGTCCAGACGGACCCGTTCCGCCAGATACGCCGTCGCGGTCTTCGGCTTACTGCCCCACGGCTTCACCGTGTACGTCACCTGCTGGTCGGCCGCCACCACCGCGTCGGCCCCGGCATGGCGCTCCAGCGGCGGCTTCGCCAGCAGCAGCGAACCGATGACGAAAGCGAACGCGCCGATCAGTGCGGCGGTGGCCGTCGTCGCGGCGAACACCGCGGTCCAGGCCCGGCGATGGGTCTTCAGCGAACGCCGGGCGAGGAACGCCGAAGCCCGCCGCATCCCGGATCGCGCGTCCTTGTGCGGCCTCTGCGTGTCCGCCGGTGTGACCGTGCTCATCGCAGCCGGCCGCCGTCCATCATCAGCACGGTGTCCGCCCGGCTCGCTGCCATCGGATCATGGGTGACCATGACGACCGTACGGCCGTCGACCCGCACCGCGTCCCGCAGCAGACCGAGCACCAGCGCCGCCGACTCCGGGTCCAGGGAAGCCGTCGGCTCGTCCGCGAAGATCACATCGGGCTCGGTCACCAGGGCCCGTGCCACCGCGACCCGCTGCTGCTGGCCGCCCGAGAGCGTCGCGGGGCCCTGCGCACCGCGACCCGTCAGGCCGACCCGGGCCAGCAGATCCCGGCCGCGGGTCAGCACCCGCTCGTCCGCCGGATCGGCGCCCGCCAGCACCAGAGGCAGTACGACGTTCTCCTCGATGCTCAGCGAAGGCACCAGGTTCAGGGCGTGGGACTGGAAGACGAAACCGATCCGGTCCCGGCGCAGTCGCGTCAGCGCGGCTTCCGACAGCGAGCCGAGATCGGTGCCCCCGATCCGTACCGTCCCCGATGTCGGGCGGTCCAGGCCCGCCGCGCACTGAAGGAACGTGCTCTTTCCCGATCCCGAGGGGCCCACCACCGCGGTGAAGCTCCCGGCCGGGACCGTACAGCTCACCGCGTCGAGCGCGGTCGCCTCCTGGCCGCCGCCCCGCCGACCGTAGCGTCGGCTCACCGACTCCAGACTCAGCGCAGTTGCCCGTGTCGCTGTGATCGTGTCCACCGTCGACTCCACCGCATGCACCTTCTCCGCCTATGCCTTCTGACCTGCGTAGACGCTATGCGGGTGAGAATGCTCGCGCGAGGGTGTGCGCTCCCGCGAACGGGGTGCAGCCAGCTTCACCAGGGGTGGGGGGAGAGCCCCACTGCGGCGGTGGCCGAACCCCCCGTAACGTGGTGCGTCATGAGCACCACTCCTCCGCTGACGGCCGCCATCCGGCGCTCGTGGGATGCCTCGCGCTATCTCTTCGTCGGCGTTCCGATCGCGTTGGCCGCGTATGTGGGCACGTTCCTGGTGGTGGCGGCCCTGCTGTTCGCCGTCGTGCTCATCGGGCTGCCGGCCCTGCCCGAGGCCGCCAAGGTGCTGCGCCGGTTCGCGGAGTTCGAGCGCCGCAGGGCGGCAGCGCGGCTCGGTGTTCCGTTCACGCCGACGCCGTACCTCCCGTTGGACGGCGGTGAGCTCTCCGAACGGGTCCGTTGCGTCCTCACCGACCCGACGGTCTGGCGCGACGCGCTCTGGCTGCCGATCCAGGCGCTCATGGGCAACGTCCTCGGCTACCTCGCCATGGTGCTGTGGCCGGTCGGGCTGCTCGTGGACGGAGCCGCGCTGTCCGTGGCACATCTGCTGGACCGGCGGTCCGCCGACGAGTACGGCACGCCGCAGCCCGTGCGCCAGGGGTGGGTGCTGCGCTGGCACGCCGTACTCGCCGATCTGTCGGCGACCTGGACCCGGTCCCTGCTCACCCGGTCGCCGTCCAGCGCCCTCGCCGACCGGATCGCCCAGCTGACCGAGAGCCGGGCCGGGGCGGTCGAGGCGCACGGTGCCGAACTGCGCCGCATCGAACGGGATCTGCACGACGGCGCCCAGGCCAGGATCGTCGCCCTGTCGATGCGCATCGGCCTCGCCAAACAACTCCTCGACCGCGATCCGTCCGCCGCCCGCGTCCGCCTCGACGAGGCACAGGACGGCGCGGAGGAGGCCCTCGCGGAGCTGCGGCACGTGGTGCGCGGCATTCATCCGCCCGTACTGACGGACCGTGGACTGGCCGGCGCGGTACGGGCGTTGGCCGCCGGTGCCGGCGTGCCCGTCACCGCGCAGCTCGACGGTGTCGAGGACGGGCGACGGCTCCCGGCCGCGATCGAGGCCGCCGCCTACTTCGTGATCGCCGAGGCCCTCACCAACATCACCAAGCACAGCGGCGCCACGGCCGCCACCGTGCGGATCGACCGGGCCCCCGCCACCCTGCGGGTGGTCATCGGCGACGATGGGCACGGCGGCGCGGACGAACGCGCCGGCAGCGGGCTGGTCGGTATCAGGCGACGGATCGCCGCCCTCGACGGCGCCACCCGCATCAGCAGCCCCACCGGGGGGCCGACGAACATCGAAGTGGAGCTGCCGTGCGGATCGTGATCGCCGAGGACAACGCGCTGTTGCGCGAGGGCCTGATCCTGCTGCTCACCAGCTCGGGCCATGAAGTGGTGGCCGACGCCGCGACCGGGCCCGAGATCCTGCCGGCCCTGCTGGAACACCGCCCGGACGCCGCAGTGCTCGACGTGCGGCTCCCGCCCACCTTTCGCGACGAGGGGCTGCGCGCCGCGATCGCCGCCCGCGCGGAGCTGCCCGACCTGCCGATCCTGGTCCTCTCGCAGTACGTCGAGGAGACGTACGCCGCCGAGCTGCTCGCCCGGGGCGCCCGGGGCATCGGCTATCTGCTCAAGGACCGGGTGGGCCGGGTCGACCAGTTCCTCCAGGCGCTCGACCGGGTGGCGGGCGGCGGCACGGCGCTCGACCCCGAGGTCGTGACCCAGCTGCTGACCCGCAAGTCGTCGGCCGAACCCCTGCAGAGCCTCACCCCGCGCGAGCGCGAAGTCCTGGAGCTGATGGCGCAGGGCAAGGCGAACGGCACCATCGCCGGCGAACTCGTGGTGACGGAACGGGCCGTGAGCAAGCACATCGGCTCGATCTTCGCCAAGCTCGGCCTGGAACCGGACGACGGCACGGTGCACCGGCGGGTGCTCGCGGTACTGGCGTACCTGGAGGGCAGCACGCGCTGAGCGCGCCGGGGCGGTTCCCTCACTCGGGCTGGAGCAGATCCCAGCGGTTGCCGTACAGGTCCTCGAAGACCGCCACCGATCCGTACGCCTCGTGCCGCGGCTCCTCCAGGAACCGCACCCCGGCGGCCAGCATCCGGGCGTGGTCGCCCGCGAAGTCCTCGGTGTGCAGGAAGAAGCCGACCCGGCCGCCCGCCTGCGCACCGATGCTCGCCCGCTGCGCCTCGTCCTTGGCGCGGGCCAGGAGCAGCCCCGTCCCCTCGGTGCCGCGCGGCCGCACGACCACCCAGCGCGAGCCGTCGCCCCGGTCGGTGTCCTCCACCAGTTCGAGGCCGAGGGCGTCCGTGTAGAAGGAGATGGCCTCGTCGTAGTCGCGGACGACCAGGGTGACCAGGGCGATGTGCGGCATGGGACTCCTCGCAGGGGAGCGGGCAACGGTGTGGCGAGCCGGTTGGTTATACGTAACACTATCCGCCTCCGGGGAAACCGCGTAGACCGCGCCACGACGACACCCGCCGTGACCCGCCATGACATCCGTCGGGCGCGTGGCAGGACAATGCCCGCATGGACATCAGCGACCTCACCGGGCCGGCGGCCCGCGCCCGGCGCCTCGCCGTCCCCGGCCACCGCCGCATCCTCGGTATCGCCGGACCACCCGGGGCCGGGAAGTCCACCTTGGCCGCACGGCTCGTCGAGGCGCTCGGCGGTCTCGCCGTCCTCGTCCCCATGGACGGCTTCCACCTCGCCGGTGCCGAGCTTGAACGGCTCGGCCGAGCCGGGCGCAAGGGCGCCCCCGACACCTTCGACGCCGCCGGGTACACCGCCCTGCTGCGACGCCTGCGCCGCCCGGAACCGGACACCGTCGTGTACGCCCCCGCCTTCGACCGGGTCCTGGAGGAGCCGATCGCCGGGGCCGTACCCGTACCCCCGGACATTCCGCTCGTCGTCACCGAGGGCAATTACCTCCTGCACGACGAGGGAGCCTGGGCATCCGTGCGCGGGCTGCTGGACGAGGCGTGGTTCCTGGAACTCGAACCGGCCCTGCGGGTACGCCGGCTCGTCGACCGGCATGTGCGGTTCGGCAAGCCGCGGCCCCGCGCGGAGCGCTGGGTGGCCGAGTCCGACGAGCCGAACGCGCGCCTGGTCGAGCGGGGGCGTTCGCGCGCCGACCTCGTGGTGCGGGCGAGGCCGGAAACCTGATTCCCGCTCGCGTGGAGCGGCGCGCACGGGCAGGATGCTGTGTGCCGTGTAGCGCCGCCAGGAGGTTTCGCATGTCCACCCCGCACCAGCCCGTACCGTTCACCGCCGACGACTACCGGGCCCGGATGGCGCGTGCCGCCGAGAGCGCCGCCGAGGCCGGGCTCGCGGGAGTGCTGGTCGCCCCGGGACCAGACCTCGTCCATCTCACCGGCTACCAGCCCGTGAACACCGAACGTCTCACCGTCCTCGTCCTCAGGGCCGGTCAGGACCCCGTCCTCGTCGTCCCGACCCTGGAGGCCCCGGACGCCGAGAAGGCCGTCGGCGCACCTGCTCTCACCCTCCGGGACTGGACCGACGGCAAGGACCCGTACGCCGTCACCGCCCCGCTGCTCGACGGCCGGGGCCGGTTCGCGGTCAGCGACAACGCCTGGGCGATGCATCTGCTCGGACTGCAGCGGACGCTCCCGGACACCTCGTACGTCTCCCTCACCGACGCCCTGCCGATGCTGCGCGCGGTGAAGGACGCCGCCGAGCTGGAGCGGCTCGCGGCAGCCGGGGCCGCCGCCGACGCCACGTACGGCGAGATCCTCAAGGTGCGCTTCGCCGGCCGCAAGGAGACCGACATCGCCGCCGAACTGGCCGCCCTGCTCAAGCGGTTCGGGCACTCCCAGGTCGACTTCACGGTCGTCGGCTCCGGTCCGAACGGCGCCAATCCGCACCACGAGGCGGGCGACCGCACCATCGAGCGGGGCGACATGGTGGTGCTCGACTTCGGCGGTCTCAAGCACGGCTACGGCTCCGACACCTCCCGTACGGTCCACGTCGGCGAACCCACCGCGGAGGAGCAGCGGGTCCACGACATCGTGCGAGCGGCCCAGGAGGCGGGCTGCGACGCGGTCCGGCCCGGCATCGCGTGCCAGGAAATCGACCGGGCGGCCCGCGCGGTCATCACCGAATCCGGCTACGGCGAACGCTTCATCCACCGCACGGGCCACGGCATCGGCGTCACCACCCACGAGCCGCCGTACATGATCGAGGGCGAGGAGCAGCCGCTGGTGCCCGGGATGTGCTTCTCCGTGGAGCCGGGCATCTATCTGCCGGGCCGGTTCGGTGTCCGGATCGAGGACATCGTGACCGTGACCGAGGACGGCGGCCGACGCCTCAACAGCACCGCACGCGAAATGGCGATCGTCGAGTAGCGGAACGGGGGCGCGCCGAGTGGGTGCGCCCCGTCTCTGCCGGTCGGCGCGGGTCCCCGCTCCCGTGCCGACGTCGGCCGCCGCACCGTGTTCGTCTTCGTCCAGGCTCGCTCCCGCCCCGCCCCGCGCCGTCGCGGTCAGTCCCGCGGCTCGCGGGCGCGGAAGCGGTGCAGGATGTCGTACGGTCAGTCGTCGGCCAGCACCACGCACGACTCCGGCGGCAGATGCAGCAGTCCGTCGCCGTCCGGCGCCGCCACTGGCTCCCACGCGGCCACCACCCTGCCTCCGGCGCCACGGCGTCGGCCGCTGCCCAGCGCGATCACGGCCGGCTTCTCGTCGAGGTTGACCGCGATCCGCAGATCGCCCCTGCGGTACGCCAGCCAGCGCGCCTGCTCGTCGTGGGCGGTGCGCACCGACGCCAGATCCGGGTCGGAGAGGTCGGGCAGCGTACGGCGCAGGGCGATCAGCTCGCGGTACCAGGCGTGCAGCCGGGCGTGCGGCTCCCGCGCCGGTTCGCTCCAGTCCAGGCAGGAGCGGTTGCGGGTGGCCGGGTCCTGCGGATCCGGGATGTCGTCCACCGCCCAGCCGTGCGCGGCGAACTCGCGCCGCCTGCCGCCCCGGACCGCCTCGGCGAGTGCCGGATCGGTGTGGTCGGTGAAGAACTGCCAGGGAGTACGGGCGCCCCACTCCTCGCCCATGAACAGCATCGGGGTGAACGGCCCGGTCAGCACGAGGGCCGCGGCGCAGGCCAGCAGGCCGGGGGAGAGCGTGGCCGAGAGCCGGTCGCCCAGCGCCCGGTTGCCGATCTGGTCATGGGTCTGGGCATAGCCGACGAAACGGTGGGCCGGGGTGCGGGCGATGTCGACCGGACGGCCGTGGGTACGGCCGCGAAAGCTGGAGTACGTGCCGTTGTGGAAGAACGCGCTCGTCACGGTCTTGGCGACGGCGGCCAGCGGAACGGCGGCGAAGTCCGCGTAGTAGCCCTGCGACTCTCCCGTCAGCGCGGTGTGCAGGGCGTGATGGAAGTCGTCGTTCCACTGGGCGTGCAGTCCGATGCCACCCGATTCGCGCGGTGTGGTCGTCCGCGGGTCGCAGAGGTCGGACTCGGCGATCAGCGACAGCGGGCGGCCGAGTTCGGCCGCCAGCGCGTCGGTCGCCGCGGCCAGTTCCTCCAGGAAGGTCAGTGCCCGGGTGTCGGCCAGGGCGTGGACGGCGTCCAGCCGCAGCCCGTCGAGCCGGTAGTGCCGCAGCCAGGCGAGCGCGCTGCCCAGCAGATACGCCCGCACCTCGTCCGAACCGGGGGCGTCGAGATTGACCGCCGCGCCCCACGGGGTGTGATGGGTCTCGGTGAAGTACGGCCCGAACGCCGGGAGGTGATTGCCGGACGGACCGAGGTGGTTGTGGACCACGTCCAGGAGGACCGCGAGCCCGAGACCGTGCGCCGTGTCGACGAAGCGCTTGAGCCCTTCCGGTCCGCCGTACGGCTCGTGCACGGCCCAGGGCGACACCCCCTCGTACCCCCAGCCGTGCGTGCCGGGAAAGGGGCAGACCGGCATCAGCGACACATGGGTGATGCCCAGTTCGGCGAGGTGGCCGAGGCGGGCCGCCGCGGCGTCGAAGGTGCCCTCGTCGGTGTACGTACCGATGTGCAGCTCGTACAGGACGGCGCCGGGCAGCCCACGGCCCGCCCAGTCGTTGCGCCAGTCGTACGCCGAGTGGTCGACGACGGCGCTCTCGCCGTCCGGCCCGTCCGGCTGGCGGCGCGACCGCGGATCGGGCAGCACGGGCCCGCCGCTCGCGCCGTTCTCGCCCGCGTTCAGGACGAAGCCGTAGCGGTCCCCGTCCGACGCCTCCGCCTCCACCGTCCACCAGCCGTCCCGCAGGGGATCGCGCCCCATCGCCCGCGGCTCACCCCCCAGCCGCAGTCCGACCGAGTCCGCATCCGGTGCCCATACCTCGAACAGCATGCAACGCTCCTCGTCTCATCGCCCCCGTGCCCCATGGTCGGCAGTAGCCGCGACGGCTGACTCACGACACTGGATCGAGCCCGTTACTGGCGATTAAGGTCTGGTTCTGATCATTGCCCCGCCAGGTTCTGCTCAATACGCACTCCCTCTTACGGCTGTGGAGGCCGAGATGAATGTGCCGTCGTCGAATGCGCCGTCGTGGGACGTGCCGTCGTTCCCGCCCGGATTCCTCTGGGGAGCGTCCGCCTCCGCGTTCCAGACCGAAGGGGCGTCCGACACCGACGGCAAGGGCCCCTCGGGCTGGGACGCCTTCGCCGCCCAGCCCGGACGGATCAAGGACGGTACCGACACCACCCGGGGGACCGGCTTCCACCAGCACTACCGCGAGGACGTCGCCCTCCTGGCCGGCCTCGGCGCCGACGCCTTCCGGTTCTCCATCAGCTGGCCGCGGGTGGTGCCCGGCGGCAGCGGACCGGTCAACCCACAGGGGCTGGACTTCTACGACCGGCTCGTCGACGAACTCTGCGCCCACGGCATCACCCCGGCCCCCACCCTCTACCACTGGGACACCCCACTGCCGCTGGAGGAGGCGGGCGGCTGGCTCAACCGGGACACGGCCTACCGCTTCGCCGAGTACGCGGGCATCGTCGCCGAGCGCCTCGCCGACCGCGTACCGATGTGGATCACCCTCAACGAACCTGCCGAAGTGACGCTGCTCGGCTACGCCCTGGGTGAGCACGCGCCGGGCCGCACCCTCCTCTTCGACGCCCTCCCCGCCGCCCATCACCAGCTCCTCGCCCACGGCCTGGCCGTCCGCGCCCTGCGCGGCGCGGGCGCGGACAACATCGGCATCGCCGTCTCGCACACCCCCGTCTGGACCGCCGGGGACACCGACGAGGACCGCTTCGGCGCGCAGCTGTACGACACGATCACCAACTGGCTGTTCGCCGATCCGATCCTCACCGGGCGCTACCCCGACGAGAACTTCGCCGCGCTGATGCCGGGCCCGGTCGAGGACGACCTGTCGACCATCTCCACCCCGCTCGACTGGTACGGGGTCAACTACTACAACCCCACCCTCGTCGGCGCTCCCGACGCGGAGGCCCCGGGCTCCTTCTCCGGCTTCGAGATGCCCGCCGAACTCCCCTTCGGCATCCGCGAGATAGAGGGCTACGAGAAGACTGACTTCGGCTGGCCCGTCGTCCCCGACGGCCTGCGCGAAACCCTCGTCCAGCTCCGCGACCGCTTCGGCGACCGGCTCCCGCCGATCTACATCACCGAGAATGGCTGCGCCGTCGACGAACCCGCCCGGGACACCCGACGCATCGCCTACCTCGAAGGACATCTGAAGGCCCTGCGCACGGCCATCGACGCGGGCATCGACGTCCGCGGCTACTTCACCTGGTCGCTCACCGACAACGTCGAATGGATCGAAGGGGCCGGCAAACGGTTCGGCCTGGTCCACATCGACTACGAGACGCTGCGCCGGACCCCGAAGGACTCGTACGCCTGGTACCGCGATCTGATCCGAGCGCAGAAATCCGGCACCGGCGGATCAGTTAACTGACCTGATGCGCCACACCAGAACCCCGCCCACCACCGTCACCACGGTCGACGCCAGATACAGCCCGGCATAGCCGCCCGCGTACGCCACGACCGGCGCGGCCAGTGCCGGGCCCAGCACCTGCGGCGCGGAGTTGGCGATGTTGATGACCCCCAGGTCCTTCGCCCGGTCGACGGCCGCCGGAAGGACCTGGGTGATCAACGCCTGGTCGACCGCCACGTAGATGCCGTAGCCGAGCCCGAGCACCACCGCGGCCACCATCGCCGCGGGCCAGGTGTGCCGGAACGTCAGCAGCAGCGAACCCGCCGCCATCACCATCGAACAGACGCTGACCATCATCTTGCGCTTGCCCAGCCGGTCCGAGACGACTCCGCCCGCCACCGCCGTCACCACCACACCGCCGGTGTAGAGCAGCGTCAGGTACAGGACGCCCATGTCCGGATCCGGATAACGCACCGCGTCCTTGAGGAAATACAGCAGATAGAGCGTGCCGATCGCATTCCCCAACTGCACCAGGAAACGGGTCAGCCACGCCCACCCGAAATCGGGATGCAGCCGCGGACTCACCCAGAAGTCCCTCGGCCGGACCGCCGGCCCTCGCACCCTGCCCGGCACGACCGGGTCGCGTGTCAGCAGGACGAACGGCAGCGCGCACAGCACCACGAGCCCCGCCAGCACCAGATAGCCCGGACCGGTTCCGGTCACCGCCACCGACACCAGCAGCACCCCGAAGACCAGCCCCAGTGTCTGCGGTATCCCGATGAACCCCGACACCGCCGCCCGCTGCCGCACCGGCACCTGGTCGGGAACCACCGCGTTGGTGCCGGCCAGCATCGCGTTCAGCCCCAGTTGCGCCAGACACCAGCCGAGCGCCACCCCGACCACCGTGGTCTGCGCCGCCGTCACCACCAGACCCACCGCGCCGACCAGCGCACCGCCGAGGATCCACGGGTGCCTGCGGCCGAACCGTCCGGCCGTACGGTCCGACAGCGCCCCGGCGACCGGGTTGGCGATCACCGCGACCAGCGCCCCCGCCCCGGTCGCCCAGCCCAGCGCGACCTCCTTGCCGGACGAGGACAGGGCATCGATCTGCTGCGCGAGCAGCACCTGGATCGGGGTGAGGAAAGCCATGTACAGGCCCAGGTTGGCCAGCACCAGACCACCGATCCAGCCACCTCCGACGCGTTGCCGCGGTTCCGTACGGGGATCGTCCAGGATCATCGGGCGCTCGCCATCAGCTCGTAAGGGTCCGGCACCGTGCCCCCGGAGGTGCCCGGATCTTACGAACGGCCCCCTGTGTGATCAATACTTCGCGCCATGGTTGCTTCATGGTGGTCCCGGGCCCGACTGGGGATCTTTGTGCACTGGACGCCCGCCTCCGTTCCGGGCTGGGCCCCGCCTTACGTTCCGGCGGACGAACTGCCCCTGGCGGGCCGCCGCTCGCCGCTCGGCTGGACGTCGTACGCCGAGTGGTACGAGAACGCGCTGCGCTTCCCCGGCAGCCCTGTCTTCGCCCATCACCGCGCGACGTACGGCACCCGCCCGTACACCGCCTTCGGGGGCGACTTCAACGACGCCCTGGACAACTGGGACCCCGCCGCCTGGGCCCGCGGCTTCCGCGCCGCGGGCGCCCGCTACGCCGTCCTCGTCACCAAGCACCACGACGGGTTCTGCCTGTGGCCCTCCGAGGTGGAGAACCCGCACCGCGCCGGCTGGCACACCACGCGCGACGTGGTCGGTGAATTCGCCGAAGCCGTACGGGCCGAGGGGCTCCGCTTCGGTGTGTACTACTCCGGCGGACTGGACTGGACCTTCGACGACCGTCCCATAGGCACCGGCGCGGACACCGTGTCCGCGGTCCCGCGCGGCAGCTACCCCGCGTACGCGAACGCCCAGCTGCGCGAGCTGATCCGCCGCTACCGCCCCGACATCCTCTGGAACGACATCGCCTGGCCCGCCTCCCGCACCGAGGTGCAACGGCTCGTCGCGTACTACCGCTTCACCGTCCCGCACGGAGTCGTCAACGACCGGCTGTTCCCCTATGCCCCGATGTGGCGCGCGCTGCAACTGCCCGGCGCCAAGGCCCTGTACGACCGCTGGGAACGCCGCACCATCGCCCAGGGAGAGGGCTTCGTCCCGCGCAAACCCCCCTACTACGACTTCCGCACCCCGGAATTCGCCCGCTACACCGGACCCGACCCGTACGAAATCACCCGTGGCATCGACCACAGCTTCGGCTACAACCGCAACTCCCCGCCGGAGGCGTATCTCGGCCGGGACGCGCTGGACTCGCTGGTGCGGGGGACAGCGGCGGCGGGCGGCAACCTGCTGCTCAACGTGGGGCCGCGCGGCGAGGACGCGACGATCCCCGCCGAGCAGCAGCTCCGCCTGGACTGGCTGGCGGAACTCACCCCGCAACCCGCACCGGACGGACACGTTCACGGCTGACGCGATGGCCGGCCCGCGCGAACGCGGCCACCATCGGGCAGCGGCCGGATTCAGTCCCAGACCATGTCGAAGGCGCGCTCGAAGTTCACATACCCGAGACGTTCGAAGGACTTCGCCATCGGGACGTTGCCGAGATCGGTGGCGGCCCGGATCCGTTCCACACCCTCCTGCGCGGCCAGCACGCGGGTGCCCTCGGCGAGGAGGTCGTCGATGTAGCCCCGGCCGCGCCGGTCGGGCAGCACGCCGATGTAGGCGATGACCGGGTTGTAGCTGTTGCGTGCCGGGATCACGAACCCGACCGGCTCACCACCGGGAAGTTCCCCGACGCGCCACCACTCCCGCGGTGTCGTGTACCCCGCCAGCTCCTCGTCGTAGTGCTTCTCGGCCGCCTCGCGGGCGCTGAGCCCGCAGGCCAGATCCGCCCGGCCGTGGGCGTCGAGGGTGCCCTCCATCACCGGGGTCATCAGCGCGAGCAGATCGTCCCGTCCCTCGACCGGGCGGAACCGCAGCCGCCCGCTGTCCGCGGGGACCGGCGTACCGGCGCGCCACTCCAGGCGCAGCCGCTCGACCAGCATCCGCGCGCCGGAGCGCTCCATCACCCGGATCCGGGCCTCCACGACGTCGCGGGCGGCCGGGTCCTCACGCCAGTCGGGCGGCACGAACCGTCCGTACTCGGGCCGCGCGGCACCGACGGGCACGACCGCAGCCGTCGCCTCCTCCAGCAGCCGCAGCCCCGCCTCGCCGCGCTCGGGCTCGGACAGGGTGTCGTCGAGGTCGAAGAAGTCCAGCAGCAGGGGTACCGCGCCGTCCCGGCTCCACCACGCGATCCGCGCCACCAGGCGCTCGCCGCGCAACGCCACCCACATCCACTCGGGACGGCGACGCCCGCTCTCCAGGTCCTCGGCGAGCTCGTCGTCGAGGACGTACGACAACCGGCGGAAGAGCCCCAGCTCCTGCGGGCCGCGGAGCGGACGGACGGTCAGTTCCGGTGCTGCGGGGGACATGCGGTCTCCTCGAAGTGCGCGACAGGCGTCCCGCCTGTGCCGGGCCGCCGGCGGGAGACAGTAGCAACGTCTTTTCCACATCGCCCCGGAATCGCGGGCCAGGTGCTCCGCGCAGGTCGGGAGCGCGGAAAGCCGGCCCGTTCTGGACACTCCGGGGCGGTCGCCCCGACAATTGGTGCCGTGACGTCCTCCTTCGAGTCCCACACGTATCCCGTGCGGCTGTCCGACGCCCAGCGCGACCGTGTTCTCGGCGTACTCAGAGACGGCGCGGCCCAGGGCATGCTGTCCCACGACACCTTCATGCGACGCATGGAACTGGCGCTCATCGCCCGGCACCCGGAGGAGCTGGAGGCGCTCACCGCCGACCTGGAGAGCAAGGGCCGCTGGTCGCGGCGGATACTCCGGGTCGTGAGCGGGGTGTCCGGCTTCCCCGGCCGGGTGCGCCGGGTCTGGCAGACCGAACGGCTCCCGAAGCTCCTGCTCCCCGCTCCCAGCCCGCACCCCCTGCGGATAGGCCGCGATCCGGGCAACGGGCTGCGGCTCAACCATGAGACGGTCTCCCGGCTCCACGCCGAACTCACCGCGCAGGGCGGACACTGGCTGCTGCGCGACCTCGGTTCGACCAACGGCACCTGTGTCAACGGACAGCGGGTCATCGGTACGGTCCCGGTCCGCGAGGGGGACCAGGTGAGCTTCGGCCGGATGAGCTTCCAGCTCTCCGCACCCGTCCTCGGCCCCCCTTCCTGAACCCGCCGGGCCCCGGCGGCCGCCGGATCAGGACTGCTGGTGCAGACCACGTCCGGCGAGGGTCAGGAACGCTTCGCCGACCGCCTCGGAGAGCGTCGGATGCGCGTGGACGTGCCGGGCCACATCGGCCGGTTCGGCGTCCCACCCGACGATCAGCTGGCTCTCGGCGATCATCTCGGAGACGTGCGGACCGACGAGATGCACCCCGAGCACCCGGCCACCCCGCTCGGAGACGACCTTCACCATGCCGCCCTGTCCGTGCACCATGCCCTTGGCCACGGCCGTCAGCGGCATGGTGTTGACCACGACATCGTGTCCGGTGTCACGGGCCTGCGCCTCGGTCAGACCCACCGCGGCGGTCTGTGGGGACGAGTAGGTGACCCGCGGGACGGCCGCGTAGTCCACCGCCGGCGAGCCGAGACCGGCCAGGGTCTCGGCGACCGCCAGGCCCTCGGCGAAGGAGGCGTGGGCCAGGCCCGGGGACGGCGGCGGCAGCAGATCGCCCACCACGTGGATGCCCGGCACGGACGTTTCGAGACGGGACCAGTCGGCGGGCGCCACATGGCCGCGGTCGTCGGTGGCCAGACCGGCCGCCGCGAGCCCGAGGCCGTCGGTCGCCGGGGCCCGCCCCACCGCGACGAGCAGCCGCTCGGCCCGTGCTGTGCAGGTCTCCCCGCGCGCGGTGCGCACGGTCGCCCGTACCCCGTCGTCCAGTACGACCACGTCCGACAGCCGGGCCCCTGTCAGCACATCGATGCCGCGCTTCTTCAGACCGCGGGTCAGATGACGCGACACATCGACGTCCTCCAGCGGCACGAGCCGGCCGGCGGCCTCGACCAGGGTGACGTCCGCGCCCATCGACCGGTGGAACGAGGCGTACTCGACCCCGATCGCCCCGCCGCCCAGCACCAGGACGGACCGTGGCAGCTCCGGCGCGAACAGCGCGTCGTCACTGGTGACCACGCGCCGCCCGTCGGCGCTCAGGCCCGGCAGCATGCGCGGCCGCGACCCGGTCGCCAGGACGATGCCGCGGCGTGCGACGACCTCCCCGCGCCCCGTGATGCGGGCGGTGCGAGGCCCGGTCAACTCGGCGCTCCCGTGCACCACTTCGACCGCCGCGTGCGCGAGCCGGCCCACCACGCCCCGGTGGTTGCGCGCCACGATGTCGTCCCGGGTGGCGACCAGCGCCGACCAGTCGACGGCCTCCAGGGTCGCCTTCACACCCCACCGCTCCCGCGCCTCCGCGACGCCGTCCACGAGTTCGGCGGCGTGCAGCATCGCCTTGCTGGGGATGCAGCCTCGGTGCAGACAGGTGCCGCCCACCTTGTCGCGTTCCGCGAGCACCACCTCCAGACCGAGGGCCGCCGCCCGCAGTGCCGTGGAGTATCCGCCCGTGCCACCGCCGATCACCAGCACATCGGTCTGGTTCATGTGCGCGTCCTCGTTCCCTGCCGTCGTCCCGGTCATGGCCCCAGCCTTCGCTCCGTCCTAGCCATGAGTCCAAGGCAATGTTTCTGTGGATCCCATGCACAGAATTCATGGACTGCTTCATGGGTACGGTCCACGAGTACGGTCCACGAGTTCTTGGGTACGGTCGACGAGGAGAGCGCGATGAGCCTGCGGCAGATGGAGTACTTCGTCACGGTCGTCGAGGAGTCGTCGTTCACCCGGGCCGCCGAGCTCCTCCACGTCACCCAGCCCGCGCTGTCCCACCAGATCAAGGCCCTGGAGAAGAACGTCGGCGGCGCCCTGCTCGAACGGCTGCCGCGCGGCGTGCGCCTGACCCCGATGGGCCGCGCCTTCCTGCCGCACGCGGAACGGTCCGTGCGCAGCGCCGCCCAGGCCAGGCGCGCGGCCCGTGCCGCGGCGGGCGCGGAGGGCGGCGAACTGCACCTCGCGACGGTGCACGCGGTGGCCGTCGGCATCCTCCCGGAGGTCTTCGCCCAGTGGCGCCGTGCGCATCCCGGGGTCGGGCTCGTCCTCCACGAGTACGCCACCACGGAGTCCCTGGAGGAACAGATCGAACGCGGCGCCGCCGACCTGGCCGTCGGCCCGGCGCCGGCCGACTGGACCGGACCCGTCGTCCCGGTCGGCGCGGAGGACATCGTCCTGGTGGTCCCGTTCGACGACCCGCTCGCCGGACGCGCCTCGGTCCGCCTCCAGGAACTGGCCGACCGGTCCTGGGTGCGCTGCGCGATGGAACCCGTGGTCCAGGGACAGGCGTTCCTCGACCGGGCCTGCGGGGAGGCCGGCTTCACCCCCCGTACGGCGGTCCGCACCGAACACACGTCGACGGCGGTACGGATGGCCGCCGCCGGGGTCGGAGTCGCCACGGCGCCCGCGCACATGGTCCGCGGAGCGGTCGGCGAGGACTGCGCGGCCCTCACCGTCGACCCGCCGTGGCGTCGCCGGCTGGCGGTCTTCTCCCGCGTCGAGCTCACCGGGGCCGCCGCCGCGTTCACGGAGCTGCTCGGGGCCTCCCGGCCGTTCGGCCGCCGGGCGCCCGCGGACTGAGGTCCGGCCGTCCGGGTACCGCGCCGTCACCCGGACGGCCGTACGCCGACTGCGTGACGCCTGGGTCAGTGATCCCCTTGTGAGAACCGCGCCGTACACCGGCGCCCTGACGCCCGGGGGTACGGATGCAGGACGACGCGCCCGAAGGCATACCGGCACCCGGCCGCCGGACCGGCCGGACGGCGCGCGGACCCCGCCCCGGCACCGGTCCCAGCCTGCTCGCCCCCGGAGCCGCGCACGACCCGTACCGGCTCTACCGTGTCCTGCGCGAGGAATACCCGCTCAGCTACGACGCGCCCCTGGGCGCCTGGCTGGTCAGCCGGTACGCGGATGTGGCCATGGCCCTCGGCGACCCCCGGTTCACCGGATTCCCGCACGACGGTGCGCCGCGCGGCGGCCCCGCACCCCTCGGGCTCTGCCACGGCAACCACCTGTGCACGCCGCACGGACAGCGCGGGACCACGACCGGACCGGTACCACGTCACATCGCAGACCCCGGAACGGTGCAACGTGACATGGCGGGCCCGGGAGCGGTGCAACGTGACATAGCAGCTCCAGGATCGGTGCCACGTCACATGGCAGACATGGCAGACATGGCAGACGCCGGACCGGTACCACGTCACATGGCGGCGCGGATCGAGCGCACCGCCTACGTACTGGCGCGGCGCATCGCGGGCCGTCGGCAGGCCGACCTCGTCGAGGAGTTCTGCCGCTGGCTGCCCGCCGGATCCACCGTCGGAGCACCCTCCCGCACGTACGTCACCCGGCTGCCCCGCACCGGAACAGGGAGCACCGCCACCCCTTGCGTCCGGCACACCGGACTCCGCGAGACGGCGCTCGCCTCCTTCCTGGCCAACCTCCTGGACGCCCCCGATCTCCTGGCCGCCCTGCGCATCGAACCGGCTCTGGCCGACCGGGCCTGGACCGAGTCGCTGCGCCGCGACCCGCCCGTGCAGATCGTGCTGCGCCGCACCGTCACCGAGGTCACCCTCAGCGGCGGCACGCTGCCCGCCGGGGCCGCCGTCGCCTGTCTGATCGGCTCGGCGGGCCGCGATCCGGAGCGGTTCTCCGCCCCCGACCTCTACGACCCCTTCCGCCATGACCAGGGAAGTTCCCTCACCGGACCTGCCGACTGCCCGGCCGTCGTGCTCGGCCGGCTGGAGGCGCGGCAGGGCCTGCGCGCCCTGCTCGACGCGATGCCCCGGCTCCGCTGGGCGGAGGGGTTCCGCCCAGCCGGCACCGGCCTGCTCACGCGCGGTCCGCGGGCCCTTCTCGTCCGGCCCGGCTGAGCAGCGCCACCGGACGTTCGGCGAAGAGCTCGGCCGCCGCGACCGTGACCCCGGTGAACTTCCGGCCGGGTGCCAGCAGATCGGTCCACGGCCCGACGTCCGGCAGCGTCAGCTCCGTCCCGCGCCAGCCGCCCGACTCCGCCAGCCGCAAGGAGAGCCTGGTCACCGCGGTGACCACGTCGCCCGAGCGACAGAAGGCCAGACAGTGCGCGGCCGCCGGTCCACGGGCATTCAGCGGGGCGTACGCACCTGACTCGCCGAACACCTCGGGCCGTTCGCGCCGCAGCCGCAGCGCCGCCGCGGTGAGGTCGCCCTTCTCACCGAGGGACCATTTCTCGGAGGGGTGGTCGAACGGCCGCCGGTTGTCCGGGTCGACCAGCGCCACGTACTCCCGCTCCGTGCCCTGATACAGGTCCGGCACCCCCGGCATCGTCAGCTGGACCAGCGCCGCGCCGAGCACATTGGCCCGGACGTGCGGATCGAGCGCGCCCGCGAACCGCTCCAGCGCCTCGCGCGCCGGACCGGAGTCGGCGGCCGGTCCCGCCGCGACGAAGTCCGTCACCGCCCGCTCGTACACCGGATCAGGCTCCGTCCAGTTGGTGAAGAGTCCCGCCTCGCGGACCGCCTTGAGCAGGCTGGGCTCCAGCCGGCCCGCGATCTTTCGGGCCGGCACCGTCGCGCATCCGAAGGCGGTCTGCCAGGCCTGCCAGGCGAACTGCGCGTCGGGCGCGGTCGCAGGAGTCAGCCGCCCCAGCTCCACCAGCAGCTCGGCCCACTGCTCCGGACACTGGGTCAGCACCGCGATCCGGGCCCGTACGTCGGCGCTCCGTTTGGTGTCATGGGTGGTCAGAGCCGTGCCCGTGGCCGACAGGACGCGCGCCTGCCGGGCACAGAACGCGTGGAACTCCTCCGGCGTCACCGCCGGCCGCCCGGGGTCGCCGCCCACCTCGTTCGCCGAGATCAGCGGTACGTACCGGTAGAACGCCATGTCCTCGACGGACTTGGCGCGCAACGCGGACGCGGTCTGGGCGAACCGGGCGCAGAACGCTGCCTGATCGGCCCCCTCGCCCAGCCGCCCCAGCGCCAGCTCCCGTACGACGTCGACGGCCGACGCCTCCTCCGCAACGGAGAACACCGCCTTGGCGTCCCGCACGGCCGAATCCGGGAGCGCCGCCTCGGCCGTCTCGGTGCGGGAGCCCCCAGCCGTCGCGTACGGGCGGTAGACGGGCACCCGTACGAGCAGTTCGCGCACGGCGGTGTGCAGCGTCCACGGGGCGTGGTCGCGCAGGGCGGGATCCTCGGCGCAGACGCGCACGGCGAGCCGGGTCAGCAGCGCGGTCTCGGCGGCCAGCTCGTGCGTCACCACCCGGTACGCGGCCCGGCGGACCGTCGCCGCCCAGTCACCGCCGCGTCCCTCGGCGGGGCGCGCGTACGCGCGGTAGTGGCCGACCAGCTCCGCGGCGCCCATCGGGTCGACGAAGACCCCGTCGACACGGTGCAGCGCGTCGTAGCCGGTGGTCCCCGCGACCGTCCAGTCCGCGGGCAGCGGTTCGGCGCCGGCGAGGATCTTCTCCACCACCGTCCACCGGCCGCCGGTCGCCGCCGAGAGTCGCTCCAGATAGGCCGCGGGCTCGGCGAGCCCGTCGGGGTGGTCGATGCGCAGCCCGTCGACGACCCCGTCCCGCACCAGTTCGAGGATCTTGTCGTGGGTGGCGGCGAAGACCTCCGGGTCCTCCACCCGCACTCCGATGAGGTCGGAGATGGTGAAGAACCGCCGGTAGTTCAGCTCGGTACGGGCCAGCCGCCACCAGCCGAGCCGGTAGTGCTGGGCATCCAGCAGCTCGGGCAACGGCAGGCGGGCGGTACCGGCCCGGAGCGGGAACTCCTGCTCGCCGTGGCGCAGCACCTCGCCGTCGACCCGGAGCCCGTCGAGCTCGTCGCCGATCCGCCCGGCGAGCACCGGCAGCAGCACCTTGCCGCCCCCCGCCGCCCAGTCGATGTCGAACCAGTGGGCGTACGGGGACCCGGGACCCTCGCGCAACACCTCCCACAGGGCGCGGTTGTGGCGCGGGACAGCAGCCATGTGGTTCGGCACGATGTCCACCACCAGCCCGAGACCGTGCGCGCGCGCCGTACGGGCCAGCTCCCGCAGCCCCTCCTCACCGCCGAGTTCGGCGCGTACCCGGCTGTGGTCGACGACGTCGTATCCGTGTCTGGAGCCGGGCACGGCTTCGAGCACGGGGGAGAGATGCAGATGGGAGACGCCGAGCGCGGCGAGATACGGCACGGCGTGAGCGGCGGCCGAGAACGGGAAGTCCGGCTGGAGCTGGAGCCGGTAGGTGGCGGTGGGCGTCATGCGCCGTTACGTACCCAGCACGCGGCCTTCTGTGTCACGGAACGCCGCAAAGGGCTCGACCGGCGGTGTGGCCGATCACCGGACGGACCGTCGGTCCCGGAGCCGGCACCCGCGAGTGCCGCCGGGCCGATCACCTGACGGGCCTTCGGTCCCGGTGCAGTCACCCGCGGGCCGCCGGGCTCCGGCCGACCGCGGGCCGTCGTCCCCGGCCCTACGCGGGGCGCTGCAACACCGCCATGCTCCGCCCGACCAGCGTCACCCGTTCGCCCGCCGACACCTTCGGCCCCGAGCGGGGAAGCACCCCGGCCGGGCGTGCCGTGTCGACCACCACCGTCCACTGCCGGCCGTGATTCACCGGAACGGAGAACTCCAGCGTGTCGGCGCTCGCGTTGAACATCAGCAGGAACGAGTCGTCGGAGATCCGCTCGCCGCGCGGCCCCGGCTCCGAGATCGCGTGACCGTTGAGAAAGACCGTCAGCGCCTTGGCGTGCGCGGCCTGCCAGTCCCGCTGCGTCATCTCGCCGCCCTCGGGCGTGAACCACGCGATGTCCGAGAGCTCGTCGTGGGTGCCCTCGACCGGACGCCCGTGGAAGAACCGGCGGCGCCGGAAGACCGGATGGTCGCGGCGGAGCCAGACCATCGCCCGGGTGAACTCCAGCAGGCTGCTGCCGAGACCGTCCCCCTCGTCCGGAGCGTCCTCGTCCGCGTCGCTCCCCGTGGCTTCGGCCGGCGCGGGCCAGTGCACCCACGACAACTCGCTGTCCTGGCAGTACGCGTTGTTGTTGCCCCGCTGCGTACGCGCGAACTCGTCGCCGTGGCTCAGCATCGGTACGCCCTGCGACACCATCAGCGTGGCGATGAAGTTCCGCATCTGCCGCATCCGCAGCTCCAGCACCTCCGGCTGGTCCGTCTCGCCCTCCGCGCCGCAGTTCCAGGACCGGTTGTGGCTCTCGCCGTCCCGGTTGCCCTCGCCGTTCGCCTCGTTGTGCTTCTCGTTGTACGAGACCAGGTCGTGCAGCGTGAATCCGTCGTGGCAGGTGGTGAAGTTGATCGAGGCGAGCGGCCGCCGACCGTCGTCCTGGTACAGGTCCGACGAGCCCGTCAGCCGTCCGGCGAACTCGGCGAGGGTCCTCGGCTCGCCCCGCCACAGGTCCCGCACGGTGTCCCGGTACTTGCCGTTCCACTCGGTCCACAGCGGCGGGAAGTTCCCCACCTGGTAGCCGCCCTCGCCCACGTCCCACGGCTCGGCGATCAGCTTCACCTGGCTGACCACCGGGTCCTGCTGCACCAGGTCGAAGAACGACGACAGCCGGTCCACCTCGTGGAACTGCCGGGCCAGAGTGGCCGCCAGGTCGAAGCGGAAGCCGTCCACGTGCATCTCCGTGACCCAGTACCGCAGGGAGTCCATGATCAGCTGAAGTACGTGCGGCGACCGCATCAGCAGGGAGTTCCCGGTCCCAGTGGTGTCCAAGTAGTACCGCTGGTCGTCTGCGAGCCGGTAGTACGAGGCGTTGTCCAGGCCCCGGAAGGAGAGTGTCGGACCCAGGTGGTTGCCCTCCGCGGTGTGGTTGTAGACCACGTCGAGGATCACCTCGATGCCGGCCTGGTGCAGCGCCCTCACGGCCTGCTTGAACTCCAGCACCTGCTCGCCGCGGTCGCCCCAGGAGGCGTACGCGTTGTGCGGGGCGAAGAATCCGATGGTGTTGTAACCCCAGTAATTGGCCAGCCCCGCGTCCGCCAGCCGGTGGTCCTGGACGAACTGGTGCACCGGCATCAGCTCGATCGCCGTGACCCCCAGTTCCGTCAGATGGGCGATCACCTCGGGATGGGCCAGTCCCGCGTAGGTGCCGCGCAGTTCCTTCGGCAGCCCCGGATGGAGCATCGTCAGACCCTTCACGTGGGCCTCGTAGATCACCGTG
Source organism: Streptomyces sp. NPDC047515 (assembly GCF_040643055.1). Taxonomy (NCBI): domain Bacteria; kingdom Bacillati; phylum Actinomycetota; class Actinomycetes; order Kitasatosporales; family Streptomycetaceae; genus Streptomyces; species Streptomyces sp. NPDC047515. Next base: position 28,496 of record NZ_JBEYTM010000017.1, on the reverse strand, counting down.
CGGTGGTAGTCGGTACGGGGGCGCCGGTCGTCGCCCCAGTCGAAGTACGGGTTGACCACGACCGAGGTCATGGTGTGCGGTGCCGAGTCGAGATCGTTGCGGGCGTCGGGCCGGCCGAAGGGATAGCCGTACACCGCCTCGCCCCACCGGATCTGCCCGGCGACCGCCCTGGCATAGGGGTCGAGCAGCAGTTTCGCCGAGTTGCAGCGAGCGCCGCGCTCCGGTTCGTACGGTCCGTGGACCCTGAATCCGTACCGCTGACCGGGCATCACCCCGGGAAGATAGGCATGGCGGACGAAGGCATCGGTCTCCCTGAGCTCCACCGCCGTCTCGGAACCGTCGTCGTGCAGCAGGCACAACTCGATTCGGCCGGCGGCCTCCGAGAAGACCGCGAAGTTGGTCCCGGCGCCGTCGTACGTGGCGCCGAGCGGATACGCCTGTCCCGGCCAGACCTGCATAGGTTCGACTCTTCCACTTCTGATCCGGGTGCTTGGGGCTTGCGGGCTGCTTGAGCCAGATCTTCCCCGAAAGAGGTGCGGCTACCTAGGACGTCGCGCGGTCCGGTCAACATCGGGCCTCTCCGTGTCGCCCGAAACCGGAATCAGAGGCGCCGAATCGACCCCAGGTCCCGCACAGGGCCCCGGACGAGGTGCTCAATCACTATGAATCCGCTCACTACGGCAAATCTCGCCTCCAGGAACATGCGTATGTCCCAGGGGAGTTGAGGAAGCAGCCTGTGCATCCGGCTGCACCGGATCCCGCTCGCGGAGTACCCTTCCTTGATCGTTGGTGGGGGAGTGGAAGGCGGTGCGCGGTTGAGCTCGGGAGGGTTCGAGCTGCCCCCAGGTGACCCAGGTCACGAGGGGGACTCCACCGATGCTCCGCCCGGGGCGGTGTCACTTGCGCGGCCCATGGAGATCGGTGCGGAGCTGGACTGGGGAGCGGACGCCTGGAAAGAGGTACGCACGCGCGCCCAGCGGGCCGGGCGGGCCTACATCTGGCTGAATCTCGTGGAGCAGCGGCTGCGCGCCGTGGTCGCCGCGGTGCTCCGGCCCATCTACGAGCCCGTCCACGGCGAGGACTGGGTGGTGGCCGCCGCCGGACCCGCCGGGCAGGAGTGGGTGCAGCGCGCCGTCGCCGTGCGCGAGGTCTCCCGCCGCAAGGGTTATCTGCTGGACCCGGCCGACGACAACGTTCTCAGCTTCCTCACGCTGCCGCAGCTGCGCGAGCTGATGGTCCAGCACTGGCCGTGCTTCGAGCCGTACTTCGACGACCGGCGCGAGGTCGAGCTGGCGCTCGACGAACTGGAGGTCGCCCGCAATGTGGTCTCCCGCAACCGCGCCCTGAACGAGGCGGTTCTCGCCCAGGCCGAGCGCGCCTCCGCCCGGCTCCTGGAGATCCTGGGCAACGGCGCCGCGGTCCCGTCGTCCGACCGGCTGCCGGTCGACGCCGTCGAAGAGCTGGTCGGCGACCGGTACGCGGACGTGGTCTCCGTCCACTCCGACCGGGTGCGGCTCCAGCGCCAGCTGCCCGCCGAGGACCTCTTCGGCGGTTCGCGCCGTCTCGACGCGATCGGCATAGGACTCAACCTGCTCGTGCAGAACTTCTCCGGCCGCAGACTGATCCGGCTGGCCGAGTCGGGCTGCCGGGTCCGGCTGCTCTTCATCAATCCGGCGAGCAGCGCGGTCAAGCGCCGGGAACGGGAACTGGGTCTCAAGAAGGGCGAGCTGAGCCGGTCGGTGGAGATGAACATCCTCCACATGCGCCGGGTCCGCTCCAAGCTCCGTGACCCGGGTGCCTTCGAGATCCATGTCTTCGACGAGACGCCACGCTTCACGGCCTATCTGGTCGACGGCGACGGGACGGACGCGGTCGGGGTCGTCCAGCCGTATCTGCGGCGCGCACGCGGCATGGAGGCGCCCGTGCTGGTGCTGCGGGGCGGCGGGCGTGCGGTGGTCCGGGCGGGGCAGGACAACGAGCACGGGCTGTTCGAGACGTACCGCGAGGAATTCGAGTCCGTGTGGACGGACTCCCGGCCCGTCTCCTGAGGGGCTGTCGCTCCGTTGTCAGTGGTGCGTGCGAGGGTGGTCGTCACCTGGGGGAGAGCACCACGAAGGAGGTACGGAATGAGCTGGCACCGGGAGGCGCTGGTCGGCTTCGACCTGGAGACGACGGGCACGGAACCGCTGGAGGCCCGGATCGTGACAGCCGCGGTCGTCGGCGTCCGCGGCAGGGACGGGGAGCCGGTGCGGCAGCGCACCTGGCTGGCGGATCCGGGCATCCGGATTCCGGCACAGGCCTCGGCGATCCACGGCATCAGCAGCGAGCGGGCGGCGGCGGAGGGCCGGCCGGTGCGCGAGGTGGCCGACGAGATCGCCGAGACACTCACCGGCTACTGGCGCCAGGGGGTGCCGGTCGTCGCGTACAACGCGGCCTTCGACCTGACGCTGCTGACGGCGGAGCTCCGGCGGCACGGGCTGCCGTCGCTGAGCGACCGGCTCGACGGGGCGGGGATCGGACCCGTCATCGACCCGTACACCATCGACCGGGCCGTCGACCGCTATCGCAAGGGCAAGCGCACCCTCGAAGCGGTCTGCGTCGAGTACGGCGTGGTGCACGGCGGCGCCCATGACGCGGGGGCGGATGCGCTGGCCGCGGTCCGGGTGGCGTACGCGATAGCCGAACGGCACGCCTCGGTGGCCGGGCTGACCACCGCCGAGCTGCATGAACGCCAGGTGGAGTGGTACGCGCAATGGGCGGCCGACTTCCAGCAGTTCCTGCGTCGCAAGGGCACGGCGGACGCGGTGGTCGACGGTCACTGGCCCCTGCGGGAGCCGGCCCGGGTGACGGGCTGAGGTTCTGGGCGCGTCCGGCCCGGGGCCTGTTCTGAGCCCGTCCGGTGGCCGGGGGCGCGGCGGCCGTCGGACGGTCCGGTCACAGCGTCAGAACGGATACCACCGCACCGCGGTGTCGCCGTCGCGCAGCGACGCCACCCGGCGGCGGAACTCCGCGAGGGCCTTCGGGTTGGTCGGCGCGTGCTGGGACACCCACGCGCAGCTGGCCGTCTCGCGTGCCCCGCGCAGCACCGCGCAGCCGTCCCATGCGCGGACGTCCCAGCCGTAAGCGGCGGTGAAGGCGTCGTAGGCCTCGGCCGCCAGCCCGTACCGGTCCCGGGACAGGGCGAGCACCACCAGATCGTGCTCGCGCAGATCCGTGGAGAAGGTCTCCAGATCGACCAGCACCGGCCCGTCCGGGCCGACGTGGACATTCCGGGGGAGCGCGTCGCCGTGGATCGGGCCGGGCGGCAGATGGGGGACCAGCGCGGCCGCGGCCGCGGCGAAGCCGTCGCGGCGCTCACGCAGATAGTCGGCGTCGGCCGGGTCGATCGCATCGCCCGCGAGCCGCAGCCAGCGCTCGACCCCGCCCAGCAGCTCACGGCGCGGCAGGGTGAAGCCTTCCGGGGCGGGCAGCGCGTGGACCAGGGTGAGCAGGTGCGCCAGATCCCGCGGCTCGGCCGGGCGCACGGCGTCGGGCAGCCGGTGCCAGAGGGTCACCGGGTGGCCCTCCACCAGCCGTGCCCCGGGCTCCGCGGCCCGTACGGCGGGAACCCCGGAGGCGGCCAGCCACCGCGCGACAGCCACCTCGCGCTCGGCCCGGTCCCGAAGTTCCGGGTTCCGTACGGCGTCCCGGCCGACCTTGACCACCAGGTCGTCCACGGCGAACACCGCGTTCTCACCCAGTGCGAGCAGCTCCGCTCCGCCGGACAGCCCGGCAGCGGCCAGCACCTCGCGCGCACGCATCTCGTTCATGTCTCCGATTTTCGCATCCGCGCAGGCCCGCTTGACGAACCGACGGACCGTCAGCACGATGACGAGGGCCACCTGAGCGGCCAGAACGGTATAAAACCGATCGAATGACGCAAGGGGGCGAATCCATGACATTGGCGACTGCAACTGTACGAACCGGGAGCCGCGGCCCGACCGGTGGCCCGCACGGCAAGCGGATCCGGACGACCGGCCGGAGCGCGGGCACCTGGTTCCTGGTGCTGCCCGCGCTGATCCCGATCCTGATCCTCAGCGTCGGCCCGCTCCTCTACGGCATCGCGCTGGCCTTCACCGATGCCCAGTCCGGCCGCACCCGCTCCACCCAGTGGGTGGGCGGGCTGAACTTCCAGGACCTGCTGCACGACGCCCTCTTCTGGGACTCGTTCCGCATCGGCCTGCTGTGGGCGCTCGGCGTCACCGTCCCGCAGTTCGTACTGTCACTCGGCCTCGCCCTGCTGCTCAACCAGAATCTGCGGCTGCGCTGGCTGGCGCGGGCGCTGGCGATCATTCCGTGGGCGATGCCGGAGGTGGTCGTCGGCATCATGTGGCGGCTCGTCTACCACCCGGACGCGGGCGTTCTCAACGAGACCTTCCGCGATCTCGGCCTCGGCGACGGCCGGGACTGGCTCACCGGACTCGCCACCGCCCTGCCCGCCGTGATCGTGGTGGGTGTCTGGGCCGGCATGCCGCAGACCACCGTCGCCCTGCTGGCCGGACTGCAGAACACCCCGCACGAACTCCACGAGGCGGCCGCACTGGACGGAGCGGGCGCCTGGCGCCGCTTTCGTACCGTCACCTGGCCCGCGCTCAGACCGGTCGCGCTCTCCATCACCGCGCTCAATTTCATCTGGAACTTCAATGCCTTCGCCCTGGTCTACGTGCTGACCAGCGGCGGACCCGGTGGCCGGACCCGGCTGCCGATGCTCTTCGCGTACGAAGAGGCCTTCCGCTACGGACAGTTCGGCTACGCCGCCGCGATGGGCTGTGTGATGGTCGCGGTGATCTCCGTGATCCTCGCGGCGTTTCTCGTCGGCCGACTCGGAGGAGGCGAGGACCGGTGAGTGTACGTGCCGGCGGATCCGCGCGGGCCGGACACTACGTCGCGCTGCTCGGCTATCTCGTCTTTCTGGCGTTCCCGTTCCTGTGGCTGATCTCCACCGCCTTCAAACCGGCGCGGGAACTGGGCTCCCTGCATCCGACCTGGATTCCCGAACACCCGACGCTGGACAACTTCCGCAAGGCGTTCGACGAACAGCCACTGCTCCAGGCCGGCGTCAACTCACTGATCGCCGCGCTCTGCGCCGCCCTCATCGCGGTCGTCATCGCCACGCCCATGGCCTACGTGACGGCGCGCCGTCGCTCCAGGCTCTCGACGGCCACCACCGGCTGGGTCGTGATCAGCCAGGCGTTCCCGTTCGTGCTGCTGATCACCCCGCTCTTCCTGATCCTGAAGCATCTCCATCTGATCAACTCCCTGTGGGGTCTGGTCATGGTGTACGTCGTCTGGGCGCTGCCCTTCGCGCTGTGGATGCTGACCGGCTACCTACGGGCCGTGCCCGCAGAGCTCGAAGAGGCCGCCGCCGTCGACGGTGCGGGCCGGCTGCGGACACTTGTCTCGGTCACCGCCCCGCTGCTGGCCCCCGGCATCGTCGCCACCGCGCTCTTCGCGTTCATCACCGCGTGGAACGAGTTCTTCTTCGCACTCGTCCTGCTCAAGACACCGGAGAAACAGACCTTGCCGGTTGTGCTGACCCACTTCATCGGCGCGGAGGGAGCGGCCGATCTCGGGCCGCTCGCCGCAGCCGCGTTCCTCGCGACCCTGCCCTCGCTGGTCGTCTTCGCGATCATCCAGCGGCGGATCACGGGCTCCCTGCTGGCCGGGGCGGTGAAGAGCTGATGCGTGCTCCCGTACGGACGGCGGCCGCCGCCGTCGCCACCGCGCTGGCCCTGCTGCTCACGGGCTGTGCGGGGACGGGCGACGGTACGGACGGCAGTGGACGGACCGAGCTCAGCTTCCAGTCGCTGGCCTGGCAGAAGGAGTCCGTCGATGCCAACAAGCAACTGGTGAGGGAGTGGAACGAAACCCACCCCGACATCCATGTCACCTATGTCCAGGGCAGCTGGGACACCGTGCACGACCAGCTGCTCACCTCCTTCGAAGGCGACGAGGCGCCGGACGTCATCCATGACGCCTCCGACGACCTCGCCGACTTCGCCTATGGCGGCCACCTCGCCGATCTGCGCACGCTCCTCCCGGACCGGCTGACCGCCGACATCCCGCAGCAGAGCTGGCAGACCACCACCTTCGGCGACGGCGTCTACGGTGTGCCGTTCCTCCAGGAGCCCCGCGTCCTGATCGCCAACAGCCGGATACTCAAGGAGTCGGGCGTCCGTATCCCGACCCCCGACAGCCCCTGGAGCTGGACCGAGTTCCGTCAGGTCACCAAGGAGCTGACGGGCAACGGGAGGTACGGCGTCGCCTGGCCGCTGAAGGAGCCGGTCTCGGTCACCCTCAACCTCGGGCTCTCCGCCGGCGGCCGGCTCTTCCACCGCGGAGCCGACGGCAAGGTCACCATCCGTTCGGACAAGGGCGACCAGGTCGTCCCCGACACCATTCGCGACCAGGTCGAAACCGATCGAAGCGCCGCCCGCACCGCGCTCGGCATGGGCGGCTCCGACACGCTCCCCGGATTCTTCGGCGGCAAGTACGCGATGGTTCCGCTCGGCTTCTCGTACCGTCAACAGGTCGTCGAGCAGGCTCCCGAGGGCTTCGAGTGGACGGTCCTGCCGGCCCCCGCGGGCAGCAAGGGCATTGCGCAGGGGGTGAGCCCGCAGACCCTCTCCGTCTCGCAGGCCAGCCCGCACAAGAAGGAGGCCGCGCGGTTCATCGACTTCCTGCTGTGGCCGCGGAACATGGTGCGACTGGCCAAGGGGGACTGGATGCTCCCGACCGGCACCGATGCCCTCGCGGACCCGGCCCTGCACACCGGCAAGGACGGCTGGGCGACCGGTGTCGCGGTCGCGAGGAGGCTCCGCCCGGCCCCCGCGCAGTCGGTCCGCGGTTACCCGGAATGGAAGGACAAGGTCGCCACGCCGGCCCTCCAGGAGTACTACAGCGGGGCGATCGGTACCGAGGAGCTGAGGAAGCGTCTGGTGGACGACGGAAACCGGGTGCTGGCCCGCTATCAGCGCTGACGCGTCAGGTGCGGCCAAGGCCCCTCGTTCGGATCACGCCGGGCTCGCGTGATCCGAACGAAAGGCCGTAGCGGCCGAGACGTCCTGACGGTGAGGCATGACCGATCCTCCCGATATCTGCCGGCGGACGCGCGGGGGCGGAATCAGGTCGACTCCTCGTCCCTCCGGGTCCGCCGACGGGGTCCGCCTTCCCTCTTGCGAAGAGCGCCGGTCGTCGTTGCGGGAGCGGCGGGCCCCGCCCGCGCGGCGAAGGCCGCGGAGGCGGTGTCCGACTTGAACACGGCTGGCCGGTTTCTTATTACGAAACCTTGTTGTGTAAGTCACAGCCGGATGAAGGACTTGATCTGAGCGCGTCAATGAGTGAGGGTTTCGAGCCAGCCCCCGGAGATCTTCCGGCCGGGGGTCAATCCCCCCACAAAGAATGACGAGGAGACCCCTCTTCATGGCAATTCACAAGCGCGCACGTCGGATCAAGCTGACCGCCGCCATAACCGCGGTGGCCGCGGCGGCCGGAGTCACCCTGCTGGGCAGCCCCGTAGCCGGAGCCGCACCCGCTCCCGCGATGGGCACCGTCTACGGCGCGGACGCGGCGACCGCCGTCTCGGGCAGCTACATCGTGATGCTGGACCACAAGGCCGACAAGGCGAAGCTCGCCGAGCAGTACGGCGGCAAGCTCAAGCGGAACTACAGCTCCGCCATCAACGGCTTCTCCGCCAGCGGTCTGTCGTTGACCGAGGCCAAGCGCCTGGCGGCCGACCCGGCCGTCTCCAAGGTGGTCCAGAACAAGAAGTTCCACATCGACGCTACCCAGGACAACCCGCCGTCCTGGGGGCTGGACCGGATCGACCAGACCGAGACGGCCGGCGACCACGCGTACACCTACCCGGACAGCGCGGGCGAGGGCGTCACCGCGTACGTCATCGACACCGGTGTCCGCACCACGCACAACGAGTTCGAGGGCCGAGCCGACTCCGGCTACGACGCGGTGGACGACGACGACAGCGCCGATGACGGCAACGGCCACGGCACCCATGTGGCAGGCACCATCGCCGGTGCGACGTACGGCGTCGCCAAGAAGGCGAAGATCGTCGCCGTGCGGGTCCTCGACGACTCCGGCTCGGGCACCACCGAGCAGGTCGTCGCGGGCATCGACTGGGTCACCGCCCACCACGAGGGCCCCTCCGTCGCCAACATGAGCCTCGGCGGCGGCGCGGACGAGGCGCTCGACTCGGCGGTCCAGAAGGCCATCGCCTCCGGAGTCACCTTCGCGGTGGCCGCCGGAAACGACTCCTCCGACGCGAGCGAGACCTCCCCGGCCCGCGTCCCGGAGGCCATCACCGTCGCCTCGTCCACGGTGGACGACGAGCAGTCCTCGTTCTCCAACTACGGCTCGATCGTGGACATCTACGCTCCGGGATCGGACATCACCTCGTCCTGGAACGACAGCGACGACGGCTCCAACACCATCTCCGGTACGTCCATGGCGACTCCGCACGTCGTCGGTGCCGCCGCCGTCTACCTCTCCGGACACCCGGACGCCACCCCGGCGGAGGTCGCCACGGCGCTGACCGACGGAGCCACCCCCGACGCGATCTCCAACGCGACCGCGGGTACGCCGAACAAGCTGCTGAAGATCGTCGAGTAACCGACCCCCGCGGTCGCGACCGGGCGGCGGACGCCCGGCGCGACGGAATCGGCGGCCGCCGCGCCCTCCCCCACGGGGCGCGGCGGCCGCACGGCGTGGACGGATCGTCCTATGGTGTGCCCATGACGATGTACGCGGCGCTGTTGCGCGGGATCAATGTGAGCGGCCACAAGAAGGTTCCGATGGCCGAACTGCGCACATTGCTCACCGAACTCGGCCACGGAGACGTCCGTACCCATCTGCAGAGCGGCAACGCCGTCTTCAGCAGCGCGTCGGACGACGAGAACGCGCTCGCCGCCGAGCTGGAGCAGGCCATCGAGAAGCGCTTCGGCTTCCCGGTCCCCTGTCTGGTCCGGGACGGCGGCTACCTCGCGGCAGTTGCAGCGGCCTGCCCGTTCCCGGCCGCCGAACTCGAAGGCAGGCAACTGCACATCACCTACTACGGGCAGCCGGTCGACGCCGAACGGTTCGCCGGGATCGACGCGGCGGCCTTCCTCCCCGAGGAGTTCCGGCTCGGCGACCGCGCGCTCTACCTCTACACGCCCGACGGGCTGGGCCGTTCCAAACTCGCCGGAGCCCTTTTCCGTCCCGCCCTCAACAAGGGGCGCATCGCCACTTCACGCAACTGGAACACCGTCGTCAAGCTCGTGGAGATGACCGCGTCGACCGGCACCGCACACGACGGAGCCCGCGCATGACCGAGCCGTCCCCCGGCGTGGCCGCGGCGGTGGAGGGCGAGCTCCGCCTCCTGGACCCGGTGGTACGCGCCTCCGCCGAACTCCTCACCCAGGTGCTGCACCCCGAGTACCGCGAGATCGACTCCGCCGGCCGGGTCTGGGACCGCGACGCGCTGATCGCCTCGCTCACCGGCGAGGACGCCCCGCGACCCGGGCCGCTCACCGCGTCCCGGATGCGCGGCCTCCAGCTGGACGCCGAACTGGTCCATCTCACCTACGACACCGAGACGAAAGGGCACCTCGCCCACCGCAGTTCGCTGTGGCGGCTGACCGGCGCGGGCTGGGTGCTCTACTTCCACCAGGCCACGCCGTTCGCCGTAGCCGCGAACGCCGCTCCCGACACCGACGACTGAGAGCTGTCCCGTAGTCCCTGGTGGATCAGCGCGCGGCGTCAGAAGCGGTGCATCGCAAGGCGGAGGGACGTACTGGATGTATGCGGACGTTCCGACAACGTGGCGAGGTGCTTTGGCTGTCGTCGCGCGCCCGCCAGGGATTACGGGACAGCCCTCAGGGTCGTCCGTTCGGATCAGGCCGGATCAGCGAGCCGTGCCGGGGCATGGGCGAGCCCGGCAGGATCCGCCCGAGAGGCCGTAGCCCGCTCAGCGACGGGTGACGCGCTGCGCCCGCGCCGTCCACCGGCCGTCCGTACGGGAGATCCGCACCGGATGTCCGAAGCAGTGGCTGACCTGATCGGTGGTCAGCACCTCGTCGGCCGGACCCGATGCCACACACCTTCCGCCGCGCAGCAGCATCGCGTGCGTGGTGGAGGCCGGCAACTCCTCCAGATGGTGCGTGACCAGGACCGTCGCCAGCTCCGGATGCTCCTCGCGCAGTGTGTCCAGGCTGTCGAGCAACTGCTCACGGGCGGCGAGATCGAGGCCCGTGGCCGGCTCGTCGAGCAGCAGCAGCTGAGGTCGTGGCATCAGGGCGCGGGCGATGAGCGTACGTCCCCGTTCCCCCTGCGAGAGCGCGGGCCAGCGCGATCCGGTCTTGCCGCCCATGCCGAGCATCTTCAGCAGCCGATCCGCCTGGGCTCGCTGCTCCGTGCTCGCGGACCAGCGCGGCACCGGCTCGACCGAGTTGGTCAGGCCGGTCAGCACGACCTCGCGCACCGACAGCGGGGAACGCAGCGGATGGCGCGGATTGACATGCCCGAGCATCGACCGCAGCTCCCGCAGATCGACCCGCCCCAGTGTGCGCCCCAGCACCTCGACCGAGCCCCTGGTGGGATGGTTGACCGCGCCGAGCAGCCCCAGCAGCGTGCTCTTTCCCGCCCCGTTCGCACCCAGCAGGGCCCAGTGCTCGCCGCTGCGCACGGTCAGGGAGACCGCGTCGAGCAGGACGGCGCCGTCCCGCACGAGCGAGACGCCGTCGGCCCGGATCACCGGGACGGCGGCGGGCGGACCGGGGGCGCCGACGGGGCCGGGCACTGCGGCCGTGGTGTGTGTGGTCATGTGCGGGAACTCCTTCATGCGGGTGCGAGCGCCTCCAGGCGGCTCATGTCCTCGGCCGACAGACTGATGTCACGGGCCCCCAGGTTCTCCGCCAGATGGGTGGGCGAACCGGTGCCCGGGGTCGGGCACAGCACGGGGGAGCGGTGCAGCAGCCAGGCGAGGGCGATCTGCCCGCGAGTGGCATCGTGTCGCTCGGCGATATCGGCGAGCGCCGTGGCTGCCTCGCCGGTCAGAGCGCCGTTGGCCAGTGGGAACCAGGGCAGGAAGGCGAGGCCGTGGGTCTCGCACATCTTCAGTACCGCGTCCGACGAACGGTCGAGGAGGTTGAAGCGGTTCTGCACCGAGGCGATCCCGGTCAGGGAGAGAGCCTGCTCCAGCTGGTCGGCGGTGAGGGTGTCCAGACCGATGTACCGGATCTTACCCTCCTGCCTCAACGTGTCGAGGGTGCCCAACTGGTCGGCCATGGGCACGTCCGGGTCCAGCCGGTGCAGCTGGTAGAGGTCGATCTGGTCCGTCCGCAGCCGCCGCAGACTGGCCTCGCACATCGCCCGCAGCTGCTCCGGACGGCCCGTGATGTGCCAGGTGCTGTCGCTGGTGCGCACCACCCCGCCCTTGGTTGCGATCACCAGTTCCCCGGGGTACGGGTGGAGGGCCTCGGTGACCAGTTCCTCGGCCAGCGCGGGGCCGTAGTTGTCGGCGGTGTCGATGAGCGTGACGCCCTGCTCGACGGCCGCCCGCAACACGGTCACGGCGTCCCTCCGGGCACCGCGCGGCCCCCAGTATCCGGGGCCGGTCAGCTGGGCGGTGCCGTAGCCGAGCCGACGTACGGGCAGCTCGCCACCGAGCAGGAACACATGGTCGAGAGGCTGTGACGTGGAAGACATGACGGGAACAGTAGTGTCAGAGGAGTTGTCGACCTCACAGGGACCGACGAGACGGCCCGGCTGATCGCCGCGGACCTGGAGAAGTCGAAGCTGCTCGCGCCGGTCGTGCCGGACGTGATGCGCTGGAAGTACGGCAAGCTGCACTCCAACCTCGCCGACGCGATCGAGGCCGTCACCGGCCGGCTCACCGAACCGGAAGCGTTCGCCCTGTTCGAGCGGGCGCTCGCCGAGGGCCGAGCCGTGCTCGCGGCCGACCATCTCAACGCCGAGATCGTGCTGCTCGGCCGGCTCCACGGCGTACCCACCGGTCAACGACGCACTCCGGCGCATCGCGAACATCTTCGCGAGCGAGCGCCGGGAACCCGGTTCGATGTCCGTGGCCGAGCTCGTCGCTCTCGTCGACGCCGCCTGCTGAATCCGCGGCTCCGCGGTCGGCGTCGCTTTTCTTCAAGACCGCTGTCAGCGGTCGGTCCTAGCCTGGAGCGCATGAAGAACGAACACGCTCACATGACCGAATGCGCTGCCGAGGCGGCCCGGATCGCCCGCTCCATCAGCGCCGAACAGCTCGACCTGTCCACCACCCCCTGCGGCGAGTGGGACCTGCGCGGACTCATCAACCACTGGGTGCTCTACACCTCGTACGGCCTGGAGCACCGCGCCCTGCGCAAGGACCTCCCCGACGAACTCGTCGACCGTGACTTCACCGCCGACGCCGACTGGGCGCAGACGTACGCGGCCCAGCTGGACCGCGCCGTCGCCGCCTGGTCCAACCCGGCGGTCTGGGAGGGCGAGATCGACCTGGGGAGTTCGACGACCCCGGCCCCCGAGATCGCCGCGATGCTCATCGAGGAGACGGCCCTGCACACCTGGGACGTGGCACGGGCCACCGGGCAGGAGTTCCGGCTGTCCGACGCGGCGGCGGCCTACCTCCTCGAAGTCGTCGACGGTTCCGCCGCGCTCTACCGGCAGTACAACGGCTTCGCCGACGAGGTGACGGTGCCCGGATCGGCTTCCGTGCTCGATCGGGCACTGGCCCTCAGCGGACGCGACCCACACTGGAGCCGGGCCTGAAAATGGCCCAGTCGACTGGTCGGTGAATGGCCCGGAAGGGTACGCCAATACGTGGCTAGGCTCGACGCATGACCACTCACCGCACCCCGGACACGGGCAGGACCGTCGTCGACTTCTACTTCGACCCGGCCTGCCCGTTCGCCTGGATCACCTCCCGCTGGATGCTGGAGGTGGAGCAGCAGCGGGACATCGAGCTCCGCTTCCATGTCATGAGCCTCTATCTGCACAACATCGGCAATGAACTCCCCGACTGGTACCGGGAACTGGTCGACAGGTCGATCGGCCCGGTACGGGTCGCTGTCGCGGCGGCGGCCGACCACGGCGACGCGGTGCTCCGCGATCTCTACACCGCCATGGGCAGCCGCATCCACCAGCAGAAGAACGAGGACTTCGACGAGGTGATCGTGCAATCCCTCGCGCAACTGGGTCTGCCCGCCGCGCTGGCAGCTGCCGCGCACTCGGGGACGTACGACGATGCGCTGCGGCGCAGCCACGACGCCGGCAAGGATCCGCAGGCGGACGCCTACGTCGGTACTCCCACGATCCACGTCGACGGGTCGGTCTGGTTCGGGCCGGTCCTGCGGGCTGTGCCGCGCGGCGAGGAGGCCGCACGCCTCTTCGACAGCTTCCGGGTGCTCGCCGGGAATCCGGATCTCTTCGAGCTCAAGCGCACCCGCACCGGCAGCCTCGATGTGGGCTGAGAGCCTGTCGGGCGGCCTCTGATCGGGCGTGGCCGCCCGACAGGCTCTGAGGCGCGGCACCGGGGCACGCGAGCCCCATGTGCCGGTCGGTCTCAGGCGCTGAGCGAGGCGGGCGGCGCGAGCGGAACGCGGGCCTCGTCGTACCGGGTCAGCAGCAGTCGCGCCAGCTCCGGTGACGCGCCCAGCACATCGGCCAGCACGTCCGCACCGGCGGCGCCCGCGGCGATACGGTCCGGGAGCCGGCCGGGTGCGATGACGTACGGGGCCACCGCCACCCGCCGCACACCCTCGGCCCGCAGGGCGCGTACCGCGTCCTCGGTTCGCGGAAGGGATGCGGAGGCGAACGCAGGCCGCACGGAACACCAACCGGTGTGCCGCAGCTCCCGCGCGATTTCAGCGATCACTGCGATCGCCTCCGGGTCTGTGGAGCCCGCCGAGGCCAGGACGAGCCCGGTCGAGCGCCGCTCACCGGGACGGATCCCGGCTTCGGACAGCCGCCGTTCCAGCGCCGAGTTCAGCAACGGCGACGGACCGAGCACCTCGGCCTGCACGATGCGCAGCCGGTGCAGGCGGGTCCGGGCCTCGTGCAGCACCGTGGGGACGTCGGACTTGGCGTGGAAGGCCCGCGTGAGGAGCAGGGGAAGCGCGATGACGTCCCCGGCTCCCTGGGCGGCCAGCCGCTCCAGCACCCTGGGTACCGAAGGCGCGTTGAAGTCCAGGAAGCCGGTCTCCACGCGCAGCCCCGGCCGCAGCGACCGCACCCGCGCGGTGAGCGCGTGCACGGTCGCTGCGTGCCGTGGGTCGCGGCTGCCGTGGGCGATGACGAGGAGGACCGGGGCGGGCATGGTGTGACTCAGTTCTTGACGAGGAGACCGCGGCTGCGCAGCACCCACCGCTCCAGCGGACTGAAGAACAGCAGATCGATCGCGATGCCGACGAACAGAATCAGGATGATGGCGAGGAAGATGCCGGGCATGTCCGCGTTGTTGCGGCCGTTCTCCAGCAGCTGTCCCAGCCCCAGCCCGAGGTCCGGGGAGGACGCGATGATCTCGGCGGCCATCAGCGAACGCCAGGAGAACGCCCAGCCCTGCTTGAGCCCCGCGAGATAGCCGGGCAGCGCGGCCGGCAGCACGATGTGCCAGGTCCCGCGCAGCCCGGTCGCGCCGAGCGTGCGGCCCGCCCTGAGGAACAGCGGGGGCACCTGGTCGACGCCGGACACCAGCCCGTTGGCGACCGAGGGGACGGCGCCCAGCAGGATCACCGCGTACATCATCCTGTCGTTCAGCCCGAGCCAGATCACGGCCGGCGCCACCCAGGCGACCGACGGCAGGGACTGCAGCCCGGACAGGATCGGGCCGATCGCCGCCCGTACGAACCTCACCCGGGCGACCAGCAGACCCAGGGGCGTGCCGATGACCACGGCCATCAGGAAGCCGAGCAGACCACGCGAGATGCTGGTCCAGACGACCTCCAGAAGCGTCCCCTGGAGCCACATGTCGGACGCGCTGTGCCACACCGCGGCCGGTGAGGGCAGCTTGTAGTCGTCGGTGACCTGGGCCTCGACCAGCAGTTGCCAGACGATGACCACCAGCGCCACCGCGAGCACCGGCGGAAGCACCTTGCGCAGCAGCACCTCGCGCACCGGGGTACGGCGCACCTGCACGGCGTCCAGCGCGTCGAGTCCGGCCTCCAGACCGGCCAGGTCGTCGGGCTTCGTGTCAGTGCTGGCCATGACGGCGGATCTCCCCACGCAGTTGTTCGGTGATCTCGACGGACAGTTCCGCGACGGCGTTGTCCTCGATACGGCGCGGCTGCTCGATGTCGACCGTCCATTCACGGGCGATCCTGCCGGGGCGGGACGACAGCAGGACGACCCGCTCGGCGAGCCGCACCGCCTCGCGCACGTTGTGGGTGACGAAGAGGACCGAGAGCTCCGTCTCGCGCCAGATCCGGGTCAGCTCGCCGTGCAGCACATCCCGGGTGATGGCGTCGAGCGCCGCGAACGGCTCGTCCATCAGCAGCAGTTGGCTGTCCTGGGCGAGGGCCCGTGCCAGGGCCACCCGCTGCCGCATCCCGCCCGACAGCTCGTGCACCCGCTTCCCGTACGCCCCGCCCAGCCGTACGAGTTCGAGCAGCCGCTCCGCCTCCGTGCGGCGCTCCGACTTGGCCACGCCGCGCAGCCGCAGCGCGAGTTCGATGTTCTTGCCCGCGGTCAGCCACGGGAACAGGGCGTGCTCCTGGAACATCAGGGCCGGCCGCCCGCCGGGGGTCTCGATGGACCCCGCGGTCGGGCGGTCGAGTCCGGCCACCAGGTTGAGCAGGGTCGACTTGCCGCACCCGGAGGCCCCCAGGAGGGTGATGAACTCGCCCGGTGCGACATCGAGCGTGATGTCGTCGAGGACGAGCTGCTGCCCCTCCGGCCCGCCGAAGGACTTGGAGACGTGCGTGATACGGGCGGCGTGCCCGACCGCTGTACGGTCCTCGGCCTTGGTGAGGGTGGTCGCCATGGTCGTCACCTCCTGGGAATCCTGGGTTCGGTGGCTTACTTGACGCCGAGACCGGCGTCGGCGACCTCGGGCCTGCCCGCGGCCTTCAGGACCTTGTTCAGCGGCTTCAGGTCGTAGATGCCGTTGAGGTCCGGCTTCTCCAGCAGTCCGGCCTTCACCGCGTGCGCGGCCTCCGCGTCCAGCGTGGCGGCCAGCGGGTCGTCGGTGATCCGGATCGACTTCCACGCCGGGTCGAGGACCTCGGGGGGCAGCGCCTTGCCGGTCAGCTCCTTGAGCGCGGCGTTGGCGGCGGCCTTGGCCTTGTCCGGGTTGGCGTTGATCCACGCGTTGGTCTTCACCGAACCGCGCAGCACCGCCTCGACGACGTCGGGGTGCTCGCTCAGGAACTGCTGCGACACGATGATGTTCGTGATCACGAACTTGTTGTCGGGCCACAGGGCCGACTCGTCGAGCAGTTCCCTGGCCCCCTCGGCGACCAGCTTGGACGCGGTGGGCTCGGGGACCCAGGCACCTTCGATGGAACCGGACCTGTAGGCGTCCGGGGTCACCTTGTTGTCCGTACGGATGACGGAGACGTCACCCTTGCCGCTCTGGGCGTCGACCTTCCAGCCCTTCTCGGAGATCCAGTTGAGGAAGGCCACGTCCTGCGTGTTGCCGAGCTGCGGGGTGGCGATCTTCTTGCCCTTGAGGTCGTCCAGGGTCTTGATCTTCTTCGGGTCGACGACGAGCTTCACCCCGCCGGAGGCGGAACCGCCGATGATCCGCAGGTTCTTGCCCTTGGACTTGGTGAATCCGTTGATCGCGGGCGACGGGCCGATGAAACCGATGTCGATCGACTTGGCGTTGAGCGCCTCGATCTCGGAAGGGCCGGCGTTGAACTGCGAGGTCTTGAGCCGGGTGCCGCCGAGTTCCTTCTGGAAGATCCCCTCCTGGTCGCCGACCAGTGCGGTGGCGTGCGTCAGGTTGGGGAAATAGCCGATCCGCACGGTGTCCGTGGAGAGCTTCTTCGCGTCGGCGGCGACGTCCGGCGTCCTGGAGTCGTCGTTCTTCGCCTCGGAGCCGTAGCCGCAGGCGGTGAGCGCGACGGCGAGCAGCGGCAGGGCGGCGACCGCGCAGAGACTGCGGCGCAGTGGGGTACGGGGAGCAGGCACGGGAGGCTTTCCTCTCGTTGGCCCGGTGCTCACATCCCTCGGAATCTACGGGGACGCGGCCGGGAGGTCGGCAGGTCTTCGTCTGAACTGGCCGTGCTGGTGGTGCGGTTGGTGCGAGTGGGCGCGCAGGCAGTGCGCGTACGTCATCGCGCACATCGCGCGACCCCGCCCTGGCCTCCCCCAAGTTCTCGAATCCGCTCGAACAGGGGGTACCCCCTCCCGAGGGGGCCGCTGCCGACGCGACCGCCCTCCTTGGCGAACGTGGAGTAGATGTCGATATTCATCAGAAGTCCCATTCGGCGTCGTCGTCGGCGGCCGTGACGGTGGCCTGGGGGCCGACCGCGGCGGCGAACGAGGCACCGGCCATGCCGGCCGTCAGCGTGGTGCCGTCCGCCGGGTCGATCAGCAGGAAGGAACCGGTGCGCCGGGAGTCCGCGTACGCGTCGAGGGCGAGCGGCTCCGCGGTGCGGACGACGATCCGGCCGATGTCATTGGCGACGAGCCGGCCGGGCGCCGGGTGCTGGGAGAGGTCGTCCAGCGTGAGGCGCGAGGGGATGTCCTTGACGATCGCCTTGACGGTGCGGGTGGTGTGCTTGAGCAGCACCCGCTGGCCGACGGTGAGCGGCTGGTCGGCGACATGGCAGACGGTCGCCTCGACATCCTGCGTGACCGCGGGCGCGTCGCCGGCCGGCGCGATCAGGTCACCGCGGGAGATGTCGATGTCGTCGGCCAGGCGGATCGTCACCGACTGGGGCGCCCAGGCGATGTCCACGCTCTCGCCGAGCGCGTCGATCGCGGTGACCGTCGTCGTACGGCCCGAGGGCAGCACGGTGACGGCCTCGCCGACACGGAACGCACCGGCCGCGATCTGTCCCGCGTAGCCCCGGTAGTCCGGATGCTCGGCGGTCCGCGGGCGGATGACGTACTGGACCGGGAAACGGGCGTGGCAGGCGGTGAGGTCATGGCTGACCGGCACCGTCTCCAGGTGTTCCAGGACGGTCGGGCCGCCGTACCAGTCCATTTCGGCGGACGGCTCCACGACGTTGTCACCGGCGAGTGCGGAGATCGGGATCGTGGTGATCTCGGGGACGCCCAAGGACGCCGCGTACGCGGTGAACTCCTCGGCGATGGTGGCGAAGACGGGCTCCGCGTAGTCGACCAGGTCCATCTTGTTGACGGCCAGCACCACATGCGGCACCCGCAGCAGCGCGGCGACCGCGGCATGGCGGCGGGTCTGTTCGACCACTCCGTTGCGGGCGTCGACCAGGACGACGGCCAGCTCGGCGGTCGAGGCCCCGGTCACCATGTTCCGGGTGTACTGCACGTGCCCCGGGGTGTCGGCCAGGATGAACCGGCGGCGCGGGGTCGCGAAGTAGCGGTAGGCGACATCGATGGTGATGCCCTGCTCACGCTCGGCCCGCAGCCCGTCGGTCAGCAGCGCCAGGTCGGGCGCCTCCTGGCCCCGGCTGCGCGAGGCGTGCTCGACGGCCTCCAGCTGGTCGGTGAGGACGGACTTGGAGTCGTGCAGAAGCCGCCCCACGAGGGTGGACTTGCCGTCGTCGACGGACCCCGCGGTGGCGAACCGCAGCAGGGTGGTGGTCGACAACTGCTCCGTGTGCCGGGTGGGTATGGTCATCCTAGAAGTACCCCTCGCGCTTGCGGTCTTCCATCGCGGCCTCGGACATCTTGTCGTCGGCGCGCGTCGCGCCCCGTTCGGTGAGCCGGGAGGCGGCGATCTCGGTGATCACGGCGTCCAGCGTCGTGGCGTCGGAGTCGACGGCGCCGGTGCACGACATGTCGCCGACCGTGCGGTAGCGGACCTGCCGGGTCTCGACCCGCTCGCCCTCCTTGGGGCCGCCCCAGTCGCCCGCGGTCAGCCACATGCCGGAGCGGTTGAAGACCTCGCGCTCATGGGCGAAGTAGATCTCCGGGAGCCCGATGCCCTCGCGGTCGATGTACTGCCAGACGTCCAGCTCGGTCCAGTTGGAGATCGGGAAGACCCGGACGTGCTCGCCAGGGGCGTGCCGGCCGTTGTAGAGCTGCCACAGCTCGGGGCGCTGGCGGCGCGGGTCCCACTGGGAGAACTCGTCACGCAGCGAGAAGACCCGCTCCTTGGCGCGGGCCTTCTCCTCGTCGCGGCGTCCGCCGCCGAACACGGCGTCGAAGCGGTGCTGCTGGATGGCCTCGGTCAGCGGCACGGTCTGCAACGGGTTACGGGTGCCGTCCGGGCGCTCGCGGAGCTTCCCGGCGTCGATGTACTCCTGCACGGAGGCGACGTGCAGCCGCAGCCCGTGGTGCGCCACCGTGTGGTCGCGGTACTCCAGCACCTCGGGGAAGTTGTGCCCGGTGTCGACGTGCAGCAGCGCGAACGGCACGGGCGCGGGCGCGAAGGCCTTGAGCGCCAGGTGCAGCATCACGATGGAGTCCTTGCCGCCGGAGAAGAGGATCACCGGCCGCTCGAACTCTCCTGCCACCTCGCGGAAGATGTGCACGGCCTCGGACTCCAGGGAGTCCAGGTGGCTGAGTGCGTACGGATTGCCGGTGCCGTCCGACACGGTCGCGACGGTCGTCACGCCGCCCCCCTCTCGCTCAGCAGCGTGTACAGCTCCGCCGCGGACTCCTGCACGGTCTGACGGTGCGACTCGATCCGCAGATCCGGCGACTCGGGCGCCTCGTAAGGGTCGTCGACCCCGGTGAGCCCGCTGATCTCGCCGGCCGCCTGCTTGGCGTAGAGGCCCTTCACATCACGTACGGAGCACACCTCGACCGGGGTCGCGACATGCACCTCCAGATATGCGGTCCCCTCGGCCTGGTGTTGCTTGCGTACCGCGTCCCGGCTGTCCGCGTACGGGGCGATGACCGGGACCAGCACCTTCACGCCGTTGGCCGCCAGCAGCTCGGCGACGAAGCCGATCCGCTGGACGTTGGTGTGGCGGTCCTCGCGGGAGAAGCCGAGACCCGCGGAGAGGAACTCCCGTATCTCGTCGCCGTCGAGCACCTCCACGCGGTGGCCCTCGCCGCGCAGCCGCCCGGCGAGTTCGTACGCGATGGTGGTCTTGCCCGCGCTCGGCAGACCGGTCAGCCAGATGGTGGCTCCCGTCTCCGTCACGCTCATCGAAGTCTCCTGATCAGTCGTCATCAGTCGTGCAGCCCGCACTCGGTCTTGCCCCGGCCGGCCCAGCGTCCGGCACGGGCGTCCTCGCCCTCCAGCACCCGGCGCGTGCAGGGTGCGCAGCCCACCGAGGCGTAGCCGTCCATCAGCAGCGGGTTGGTGAGGACACCGTGCTCCGCCGCGTACGCGTCGACGTCGTCCTGTGTCCAGCGGGCGATCGGCGAGATCTTGACCTTCTGCCGCTTCTCGTCCCAGCCGACGACCGGAGTGTTCGCCCGGGTGGGGGACTCGTCGCGGCGCAGCCCGGTCGCCCAGGCCGTGTACGAACTCAGGCCTTCTTCAAGGGGCTCGACCTTGCGCAGCTTGCAGCACAGGTCGGGGTCGCGGTCGTGCAGCTTGGGTCCGTGCTCGGCGTCCTGCTCGGCCACGGACCGCCGCGGGGTCAGCGTGATGACGTTGACGTCCATCACCGCCTCCACCGCGTCGCGGGTGCCGATCGTCTCGGGGAAGTGGTAGCCGGTGTCGAGGAAGACCACATCGACGCCCGGCAGGGCGCGTGAGGCGAGGTGCGCGACGACCGCGTCCTCCATGGAGGAGGTGACGCAGAACCGCTTGCCGAAGGTGTCGGCGGCCCACCGCAGGATCTCCGGTGCGGAGGCGTGCTCCAGCTCCCGGCCCGCCCGTCCGGCCAGCTCCTTGAGCTCCTTCGCGGTGTGCTGCGTTGTCCGAGTGTCCGTCATATCCCGTCCCTTTCCCCCTTGTCGTGCCGCAGCCCACGGGTCAGCAGACCCAGGAACTTCAGCTGGAACGCGCGGTTGCAGGAGGCACATTCCCAGGCGCCGTGCCCGGTCTCGTGCGGGCGCAGGTCCTCGTCGCCGCAGTAGGGGCAGTGGAACGGCGCGGCACGTTCGCTCATGACAACGACTCCGCACTGGCCCGCGCCGCCCAGGTGGCGAACCGCTCGCCGTCCTCGCGCTCCTCCTGGTAGCGACCCAGGACCCGTTCGACGTAGTCGGGAAGCTCGGCCGAAGTGACCTTCAGGCCACGGACCTTGCGGCCGAAGCCGGCCTCCAGTCCCAGGGCGCCGCCCAGGTGCACCTGATAGCCCTCGACCTGATTGCCGTCGGCGTCCAGGACGAGCTGGCCCTTGAGGCCGATGTCGGCGGTCTGGATGCGGGCGCAGGCATTGGGGCAGCCGTTGATGTTGATGGTGAGCGGCTCGTCGAAGTCCGGCAGGCGCCGCTCCAGTTCGTCGATCAGCGAGGCGCCGCGCGCCTTCGTCTCGACGATCGCCAGCTTGCAGAACTCGATGCCGGTGCAGGCCATCGTGCCCCGCCGGAACGGAGAGGGCTTCACCTGGAAGTCGAGCGCCTCCAGTCCGGCGACCAGGGAGTCCACCTGGTCCTGTGCCACGTCGAGGATGAGCATCTTCTGCTCGACGGTGGTCCGCAGCCGGTTTGAGCCGTGCGCCGTGGCGAGGTCGGCGATCTTGGCGAGGGTGGATCCGTCCACGCGGCCGACCCTGGGCGCGAAGCCGACGTAGAAGCGGCCGTCCTGCTGCCGGTGCACACCCACGTGGTCGCGCCAGCGGTTGCTGGGCTGCTCGGGCGCGGGCCCGTCGGTCAGCGGGCGCTTCAGATATTCGTCCTCCAGCACCTGGCGGAACTTCGCGGGGCCCCAGTCGGCCATCAGGAACTTCAGACGGGCGCGGGTGCGCAGCCGCCGGTATCCGTAGTCGCGGAAGATGCCGACGACTCCGGCCCAGACGTCCGGAACCTCGTCCAGCGGCACCCAGGCGCCCAGCCGCTCGGCCAGCCTCGGGTTGGTGGAGAGTCCGCCACCGACCCAGACGTCGAAGCCCGGACCGTGCTCGGGGTGGACCACGCCGACGAACGCGATGTCATTGATCTCGTGCACCACGTCCTGCACGGGTGAACCGGAGATCGCGGTCTTGAACTTGCGCGGCAGGTTGGAGAATTCCTTGTTGCCGATGTAGCGGTCGTGGATCTCGTCGACGGCGGGTGTGCCGTCGATGGTCTCGTCGGCGGCGATACCCGCCACGGGGGAACCGATGATCACGCGGGGGCAGTCGCCGCACGCCTCGGTGGTGGAGAGACCGACGGCCTCCAGCCTCTCCCAGATGGCCGGGACGTCCTCGATGCGGATCCAGTGCAGCTGGATGTTCTGGCGGTCGGTGATGTCCGCGGTGCCGCGCGCGTACTCCTGCGAGATCTCGCCGATGACCCGCAGCTGCGCGGTGGTCAGCCGGCCGCCGTCGATCCGCACCCGCAGCATGAAGTACGTGTCGTCCAGCTCCTCCGGCTCCAGGATCGCGGTCTTGCCGCCGTCGATCCCGGGCTTGCGCTGGGTGTACAGACCCCACCAGCGCATGCGCCCGCGGAGATCGTTGGGGTCGATCGAGTCGAATCCGCGCTTGGAGTAGATCGTCTCAATACGTGTCCGCACATTGAGACCGTCGTCGTCCTTCTTGAACTGCTCATTGCCGTTGAGCGGAGTGTGGTGCCCCACGGCCCACTGGCCTTCGCCACGGTGGCGTCCGGCCTTGCGGCGGGGCGTGGTGGTCGCAGGCTGTTCCGGGGTAGCGGCCATGACAGTACGTCCTTCGGGACTGCAGGAGGGCGGCTCTGAACTGCACACTCGCGCTGAGGCGCGGCGGTGCGCAGGGTTTGCAGAGAAAAGGGGAACGCGGCGGTGCTGGGACTCTCAGCTCGCCGGACAGATGGCGCTGGATACGCGGCCGAGGTCGACATGGCGTCGACTCACCAAGGCAATTCCAGTTCCAGACATGACGGAAGCGTGTCACGCGCATCTCGGAGCAGTCCACCACTATCCATGATGTGGACGAGAGTGTCCCGTCATGCGAGACGCGTGGCGCCCATCACCCCATCCGTGCGGTCCGGGGCGCCCGGAATAGCCGTATTCACCCCAGCCGGCGCCGGAGCCGCCCTCCTGGCGCTATCGCCCCGACCCCGGCCACGGCCCCGGTGTCGCCACCTCGGGCTCCAGCTCCACCTTCGTGTCGAAGACCCGGAAGCCGCGCCGCAGGTAGTTGTCCATCGCGTGCGGGCCGTCCTTGGAACAGGTGTGCAGCCAGACCCGCTTGGTCGGCGTCCGCTCCGGCCGGCGCTCGGCCAGGTCCCAGGCGCGGGCGACCCCGTACGAGAGCAGATGGCCGCCGATCCGGCGCCCCCGGAAGGCCGGTATCAGCCCGAAGTACATGATCTCGACCACTCCGTCGTCCTGCGGGTCCAGTTCGATGTATCCGGCCGGGGTGCCGTTGACGTACGCCACCCAGGTCTCCGCCCCGGGCCGGTCCAGGACCTCCTGCCACTGCGCGTACGTCATCGAAAGCCGGTCCGTCCACCGGATGTCGCCGCCGACCGCCGTGTAGAGGAACCGGCTGAACTCGGGCAGTGGTACCTCCGCGCGCACGATCCGCACGTCGCCCTCGGGGACCGCGGCAGGGCGCAGATCGTCGGGGGAGGTCTGTTCCAGGGACCAGATGGTCACCTCGGTGGTGGTGGCGGCGGTGCCTGCGGGGTTGTTCATGGCTGCCAGGGAACCATGCCGCGCAGGCCGGGCCCAAGCCGGTCCCGACGCTCGGGACGGCCGGGCGCCTTCGGCACCGGGCCTATCCGGCCGTACGCGCCCTGACCACCACCGGAGCGGTCGAGCGCGGCAGCAGATCGGCCGGGTGCTCGGGGTGGATCACCTCTACCTCGACCCCCTCGCCGAAGCGGTACGGACGGTGCGCCAGCACCTCCGCGAGATGGCGCCTGATCCGTGAGATCTCCGCCCGCACCGTCACCGTCCGGGTCGCGTCGCCGAAGATGTCCTGCGCCAGCTCCGATGCCGTACGCCCCTCGCGGTGCAACGCCAGGGCGTACAGCAGCTCCGCGTGGCGGGGCGAGAGCCGCTGCGTCCAGGTGCTGACGGCACTGGCCACATTGACCGTGAGACCGCGCGGCCGGCTCAGATCCAGCACCACCCGACGGCGCGACTCGTCCGCGGGCCCGTCCGTGACCTGGACCAGCCAGCCGCCGGGCAACGGCTCGATGCGGCACATGCCGAGCGACGGCAGCCACGCCCGGCCCGGCTGCAACGACTTGGGCAGCGGCAGCCGGTCGACCGGCGGCATCCCGGTCACCCCGGCGAGCCAGCCCTGGGTGTCCACCGCCAGCGCCCGGCCGCCCAGCCTGCACAGCAGCGGCGCCGCCACCGAACGCAGCCGGTCGATCGACTGTAGATGACGGTTCTTGATCTCGCTCTCGGCGAGCCGGGCGACCGAGCGGACCAGGGCGAGCGAGGCCGGATGGAAGGTGGACGCCGGACCGCTGAGGTCGACGATGCCGATCAGCCGGTTGTCCCGCGGATCACGCACCGGGGATGCCGCACACGTCCAGTTGTGCAGACTCCGCACGAAGTGCTCCGACGAGTGGACCTGGACCGGTGCGCGCGAGACGAGCGCCGTACCGATCGCGTTCGTCCCCGTGCTGGCCTCGGCCCAGGCCGCGCCCTCCGCCAGACAGATGTCGTCCGCCCGGCGCAGCACCCCCGTATTGCCCTGGCGCCACAGCACTCGGCCGTCCACATCGGTGACCACCACGATCTGCTGGGCGGTGTCCGCGAGGGAGACCAGACTCTCGCTCAGCAGCGGCATCACCTCGCCCAGCGCCGACGTCCGGCGCCGGCGCTCGATCTCGTCCGTCTCCAGCAGCACGCTGTCGGCGGACCGGTCCGGATCGACACCGCTGCGCAGTGCCCGGTCCCACGAGGCGCCGATCTCCGCCCTCGGGGCGGCCGGTGAACGCCCGCCGGAAAGTCTGGCCGCCCTGACCCGGTGGATCATGCGCAGGGCCTCGACGGACTGCGGCATGGCCGACCGCGTCACCTCGGCAGGGCTTGTCTCCACGCTCATTCCCCCCAGATGCCAGGGCCGGCTCGACGGCCCGCGGGCCCATCCTGCCCGCTGCGAGGGGACCGATACTGCGCACTCCGCACAATGGTTGCAACCCTTTGCAACTCTGGCGAGCGGGTGCGGGTCCGTACGAGAGTGGCGGAACGCCGTGCGACGGGGCCTGTGTCCCTGTTCGGTGTGCACAGCATGGAGGGTGGTGCCGTGTCGGCGCAGCACCACCTTCCGTTGCTGTACGTCAGTCTCGGGGACGCCAGTTCGACAGGAACGCCGGTCCGGCTCGGACCGGGGCGCGCCCCGGTCCCTGGGAGCCGTCCCGAGCCGTCGAACGAGCGGCCCTATCGCTCGACGGGCCGGGCCCGTTCCACGACCGAGGCCAGATCGAGACTGTGCGGCAACGTCCCGAACGCCGCGCCCCGGTCCCCGCCCAGCCGTGACGCGCAGAACGCGTCGGCCACCTCCGGCGGTGCCCAGCGCACCAGCAGCGAGCCCTGCAGCACGAGAGCCATCCGCTCGGCCAGCCGACGGGCCCGCGCCTCGATCCCGTTCAGATCGGCCAGCTCCGTCAGCATGTCCTTGATCGCGGCGTCCAGCCGGTGATCGGCACCTCGCGCCCTGCCGACCTCCTGGAGGAACGCGTTCAGCGCCGACGGCTCGCGCTGCAGCGCCCGCAGCACATCCAGCGCCTGCACGTTCCCCGAGCCCTCCCAGATCGAGTTGAGCGGCGCCTCGCGCAGCAGCCGGGGCATGGCGGACTCCTCGACGTAACCGTTGCCGCCGAGACATTCCAGCGCCTCGGCCACCATCGGTGTGCACCGCTTCGTCACCCAGTACTTCGCGGCGGGCACCGCGATCCGCAGGAAGGCCCGCTCGCTCTCCGAGTCGGCGTCGTACGCGGCCGCCAGCCGCAGCGCCAGCACCGTCGCCGCCTCCGACTCCAGCGCCAGATCGGCCAGCACATTGCGCATCAGCGGCTTGTCGATCAGCACCCCGCCGAAGGCGCTGCGGTACGTGCAGTGGTGGATCGCCTGTGCCACCGCCTGCCGCATCAGCGCCGCCGAACCGACCACACAGTCCAGCCGCGTCGCCGCCACCATCTCGATGATGGTGCGCACCCCTCGCCCCTCGTCGCCGACCCGGCGCGCCCACGTCCCGTCGAACTCGACCTCGCTCGACGCATTGGACCGGTTGCCCAGCTTGTCCTTCAGCCGCTGGATCGCGAACGTGTTGCGGGTGCCGTCGGGCAGCACCCGGGGCAGCAGGAAGCACGTCAGACCCCCCGGCGCCTGCGCGAGCACCAGGAAGCCGTCGGACATCGGCGCCGAACAGAACCACTTGTGCCCGGTGAGCAGGTACTCACCGTGGGCCGCCAGCGGCTCGGCCCGCGTCGTGTTGGACTGTACGTCCGTGCCGCCCTGCTTCTCCGTCATGCCCATCCCGAAGAGCACTCCGGCCTTCTGCGCGGCGGGCCGCAGCTCCCGCTCGTACACCGTCGACGTCAGCAGCGGTTCCCACTCGGCGGCCAGCGCCGGATCGGTCCGCAGCGCGGGTACCGCCGCGTGCGTCATCGACAACGGACAGCCGTGTCCCGCCTCCGCCTGCGTCCACACCAGGAAGCCGGCCGCCCGCCGGACATGACCGGCCGGCCTGCCCCAGGCGTCGGTCAGACCTGCGGAGACCGCATGGCCCAGCAGCCGGTGCCAGGCCGGATGGAACTCCACCTCGTCGATGCGGTTGCCGTACCGGTCGTGGGTGCGCAGCACCGGCGGATTCCCGTTCGCCTGCGCCCCCCACTCCTGCGCCTGCGCGGAGCCCGCGGCCCTGCCCAGCTCGCCGAGCTCGACCCGCGCCGTGGCCAGGAGCTCGGGTGGCATGTGACGTTGCACGGCCTCGGTGAGCGCGAGGTCGGCGGCGAAGACGTCGTAGCCGTTCAGCGGCGGTACCTGGTTGGACACTGTGTGGGTGGTGGCTGCCATGCCGATACGGTAAGGACGTGCAGGCAGCAAATGAAACACCCGAGCGGCCGGCGGGGCGGCTCCACCGCGCCCGAGTCCTCTACCGCAACGTATCCAAGCGGCAGATGGTCTGGCAGTTGCTCAAGGACACCATCAACTCGTGCATGGAGTACCGCATTCTGGGACTCGCCGCCGAGGCCGCGTTCTTCACCCTGCTGTCCCTGCCTCCGTTGCTGCTCGGCCTGATCGGGCTGCTCGGTTATGTCGACGAGTGGACCAACACCACCACGGTCGCCTCCATCGAACGGAACATCCTCAACGCCGCGCAGACGGTGCTCAGCGAGCGGGGCGTGAACGACTTCGCCAAACCGCTCCTCGCGGACGTCACCACCGGCGCGCGGCCCGATGTCATCTCGATCGGCTTCGCGATCGCGCTCTGGTCCGGCTCCCGCGCGGTCAACGTCTTCATCGACACGATCACGGTGATGTACGGCCTCGACGGCCAGCGCGGCATCGTCAAGACGCGGCTGCTCTCCTTCCTGCTGTACGTCGTCGCGCTGCTGCTCGGCGCCGTCGTGCTGCCGCTGCTCGTGGTCGGTCCGGACAGGGTCGTGGAGTTCATCCCGTGGGGGACCGAGCTCATAAGCGTGCTGTACTGGCCGCTGGTGATATTGCTGTCGATCGCGTTCCTGACGACGCTCTACCACGTGTCCGTGCCGGTCCGTTCACCGTGGATCGAGGACGTGCCGGGGGCGCTGGTGGCGCTCGCGATGTGGGTGCTCGGCAGTTTCCTGTTGCGGATCTACCTCACCAGTACGGTCGAGGGGCCCACGATCTACGGCTCGTTGGCCGCGCCGATCGCCGTCCTGCTGTGGATCGGTATCTCCGCGTTCGCGGTGCTGGTCGGGGCGGCGGTCAATGCCGCCATCGACCGGGTGTGGCCCTCGCTGGCGACGGCCGCCGCGCGCGCGGCCAACGACCGGGTACGGGCGGCCCAGGCCGCGGAGTTCGTGGCCCGGACGCAGGCGGAGAACCAGGACGGCGACCTGGACGACGACGGGGACGACGAGGACGGCGGCAGCCCCTACATGCCGTCCGAGTTCCCGGAACGCTGGTCGAGGTTCCTGCCGCCGGACGACGTGAAGTCCAGGCTGCAGCCGAGCCGCGACAAGGAGCCGGACAGGCCGGACAGGCCGGACACCCCCTCCGACGGGTGAGGACGACCGCCGACTAGTTCCGTACTTCGCGGGTGGCTGAGTCGGGTGGATTTGTTGCCTGGCCGTGTCCGGTCCGGGGGTGGTCGTGTTGACCGGGTGTGACGAAG